>JAJEDQ010000065.1 GCA_022821445.1 Acidimicrobiia bacterium
GCCCTGACCGATGTGATGCACGGCCGCCGCTATGTGGCCCCGCCAATCCACCAGGAGCTTCGGCCCGACGGCTGCGATGAGGCATTCTCCGGGGGGCGCAGCGCATTCCTCACCATCTACTGGCTGTGCGGCGACGTCGACGGGGTGATGGCCACCATGACCGACTACCGGGAGGTACTGGTGGAGGCCGACCGGATGTTCCCCGACGAGAAGAAGATCGTGCGGCTAGGCGACGCCCTAGAGCTCGACTGGGCGGTGGCCGACCCGGCGCTGAAGGCCGATCCCGGCGACATCCCCCACATCTCCCACACCGACATCCACGTGGTGCTGCGCCGGGGTCTGGGCGATCAGCATTGGCACCATGCCATCTACGCCCCCGCGGCGGTGGCGGTAGAGGGCGTGCATGCGGTGGTGTCGTTCACCTCCCGGTTTGCTCCCGACACCGCCATCGACCTGCACATGATCGAAGGCGACCCCGCCGAGGTGGTTCCCGCCCTGCGGGCTGCCACCCCCTCCCGGCCCGCCACCACCGACATCGGACTGGACGGGCCGTTCCAGCTCATCGAGCCGCTTCGCTACCCGTGGGCCGAGCAGATCCGCGGGTCATGGATGCCCCAAACGGTCGCCTGAGCGACCCGGCATCCCTGCGGCGAGCCAAGCGGCGGGCCACTGGGGACTCACGGTCGCTGCGCCGGGCCAAGCGGCGGGCCACTGGCCTGCTGCTGGCCGCCGCCGCCCTGTTCGTGGTGATGCACCTGCTCACCGACGGCGATGGCTGGGCCGGCTACGCGGAGGCGGCCGCCGAGGCGGCCATGATCGGCGGTCTGGCCGACTGGTTCGCGGTGACCGCCCTGTTCAAACACCCGCTGGGGATTCCCATCCCCCACACCGCCATCATCCCCCGGCGCAAAGACGCCATCGGCGCCAGCCTGGGCGAGTTCGTGCAGGACAACTTCTTCGACCCCGACGATCTGGCTCATTGGGTGGCCGACCGGGCCCCCGCCGAGGCCCTGGGGCGATGGTTGGCCGCCGAAGGGGATGCCGGGCTGGTGTCGGGCCCAGCGCTGGGCCGGCTGCTGGAGTCAATGGTGGACGGCGGACACCACCGCTCGCTGGTGGATGCCGCCGTGGAGCGGGCCGACCGCTTCTTGGTGGACAACTATGAGGTGCTGCGAGACCGCATCGTGGAAGAGGCCCCCGTCTACACACCCAAAGTGCTCGACCACCACATCTTCACCCGCCTCCACCGGGGGGTGCGGGGAGTGCTGGCCGACATGGCCGACGATCCCAACCACGAACTGCGCCTGCGCATCGACGCCGGGCTGAGAAGTTACGCCCAGCGCCTCCAGACCAACCAGCGGTTGGCCACCCGGGTGGAGGCAGTTCTGGCCCGGGCCGGTGAGTCATTGCAAAACGACTCCACCCTCCAGAACCGAGTCGACAGATGGCTGGTTTCCGCAGCAGGCCTGCTGGCCCGCCATGCCCAAGCCGAAGTAGCGAGCGTGATCGGCAGCACCGTGGCCCGCTGGGATGCCGACGACACCAGCGACCGCATCGAGCGCCGAGTGGGCCGCGACCTCCAGTTCATCCGCATCAACGGCACCCTCATAGGCGCCCTCGCCGGCCTAGCCATCCACGGGGTTGGCCAACTGCTCTAGTCGCTGAAGCGGGCTCGCAGCTCGTGCTTCAACACCTTGCCGGTGGCGTTACGCGGTAGCGAATCGACCACTTCAACCTGCTCGGGAATCTTCTGCGGCATGACACCAGAAGCCCGGAAGTAGTCCCCCAGCTCAGCCAATGTCATCTGTTCAACCCCAGATGCCAGCTCCACTACTGCGCACACTCGCTCTCCTCGCTCCTCGTCGGGCAGCCCGATCACCCCGGCGTCGAGCACCTTCGGGTGAGCGAAGAGCAGATCCTCGATCTCGGTGGCCGAGATGTTCTCCCCCTTGCGGATGATGATGTCCTTCACCCGGCCGGTGAGCGCCACGTACCCCTCGGCGTCCAGGAAACCCACATCGCCGGTGTGGAACCAGTCCCCTTCGAACGAGGCGGCAGTGAGAGCAGCGTCCATGTAGCCCCGGCACACCATGGGTCCCCGGATCCACAGCTCTCCCTCCACACCGACCTCGGCAGGTTCGCCGTCGAAGCCCACCACCTTGATCTCCGCTCCCGCCAGTGGCCGACCCTCGGTCTCCGCCAGTTTCTCGTCGGGATCGTCGGGGGTGTTCTGGGCGATTATCGGCGCCTCCGTCATCCCCCACGCGTGGCCGCACCCTCGCCCGCCCATCTCAGCCATCACTTCGTAGTGCTGGGACGCGGGCATGGGCGCGCCACCCCCGGAGCAGAGCCGAAGCAGAGGCAGGATCGGATCACCAGGCTGTTTGCGCTGCTCAGCCAGAAATGCCATGAAGAAAGCGGGGCCGCCTCCCACCAATGTGACGCCGTTGCGGGCGAACAGCTCGGTGGTCTCAGTGGGATCGAACGCCTCGGCGATCACCAGTGTGCAACCCGAGCTCAGCGACACCGACAGGTTGGACACCCCGCCGATATGGGCAAAGGGGAAGGCCAACCCGAACTGATCATCCGCTGTGACGTGCTGGCGCTCCACCATGGCGATGCCCGATGCCATGACCGACGAGTCGCAGTGTCGGGCCCCCTTGGGGTCGGAAGTGGTGCCCGACGTGTAGTACACCCAGCGAATCTCCTCGGGGTCCTCGGGAACAGGAATACCGTCCAGCACCGACACATCCCCCTCGGGCAGTACGCCGTCGCACACCACCACATCGAGCCCCTCAACCTCGGCGGCAATCCCCTCCGCCATGGCCTGATAGTCGAACCCCCGCCACACCGATGGCACCAAGAACAGCCGGGCCCCCGTCTGACGAATACAGAACCCCACCTCCCGCTCCCGGTACACCGGAATAATCGGATTCTGCACCGCCCCCAGCCGAGCCAGCGCCGCCTGCAACACCAAGGTGGACGGCCAAGTGGGCAGCTGCCAAGAAACCGACACCCCCGGCCCCGCCCCCAACTCCACCAACCCCGCCGCCGCCCGCAACGCCGCATCCCGATACTCGGCAAACGTCAGCTCCCCACCCCGATCATCAATGATCATCAGAGCATCCGGCGTCAACTCCGCCCGCCGCTCCACCATCCCCCAGAGGGTTCCACCGCTTAGCACAGCAAGACTCTAAACCCACACCGGCGGGCGACCGATAGGCAGGGCGACGGCCTATCTGCATAAATGGTCTGCCTCAGCCCGCTGACCAAATTCTCTAGTTGACTAGATAACTAGAGAACTTATAGATTCTTGACCCATGAGCGGAGCTGAGGCCAACGACCTGCTCGCCCTGCGGCTTGGCATCGATCGAGCAGGACGGACACCGATTGCGACCCAGATCGCTGGGCAGCTCACCTCGAGGATCGCCTCCGGAGTCCTAGAAGCGGGCGACCGGCTTCCGGCGACGAAAGAGGTAGCCGAGCACCTTGAAGTCAATGTCCACACGGTTCGCGCGGCCTACGCCCAGCTCGCGGCCGACGACGTCATCACGATGCAGCGGGGTAGTCGGGCTGTCGTGCTGGGTTATGACGCCAATACCGCCCGTTCGGGCCGGGCCAGTGCCCCCACATTCATGATCGGCGTCATGGTGCCTCACTTCTCCGACTACTACGCCGAATTCCTTCAGGCAATAGCGCAGTCAGCAGAAGTCGAGGGCTGGCTTCCCGTCATCTGTCAAACGCGGCAGTACGAAACAGGGACAGTGGCCCGATACCTCGACCAGATGGTGAGCCGCGGCGTGGACGGTGTGATCGCCCTGCACTACGAGACGCCGGATGACATCGAGACGACGGCAGTGCTGGCGACGGCGGCTGAACTCCTGCCGCTGGTGTTCGTCGATAGCGCCCCTCTCGACTTTGGCTCACGGATCGCCGTAGATCGCGTCGCGGGCTCGCTGGAGGCAACCAAGCACCTCATCCGCCACGGTCACCAGCGCGTCGCCTTCATCTCAACCCCGACCGGATGGAGTTCGGGCATCGAGCTTCGAGAAGGGTACGCAAGAGCGCTTGATGAAGCGGGACTCAAACTCGATTCCGATCTCGTCATAGCCGCGAGCGACATGTCGCTGGATGCCGGTGCGAAAGCAGCCGCCGACCTGATGCTGCTCAACGAGCCGCCAGACGCAATCTTCTGCGCTGGGGACATTCTCGCCTTGGGTGCCCTTCGACATCTGCGGGACATTCAGCTTCGGGTTCCCGACGACGTGGCCATCATGGGTTACGGCGAGTTGCCGTTCTCTTCGTTGGCAGGTCCACCACTTTCGTCATCTCGTCTCCCGGCACGCGAGCTAGGAGAGCTGGCCGTCGCCACCCTCCGAGATGCCATCGATGACGGCGAGCGCAAAGAGATCGGACCGATTCAGACCTCCCTCACAATTCGGCGGTCTTGTGGCAGCCGATAACCGTGCCGGGTGAAGTACACGACTTCGCCGGGCTGAAAGGAAATCCAATGAACCTGAGAAATGTCCTCATCAAATGGGTGGCAATTCTGGCTGTGTTGGCCTTGGTGACCTCGGCCTGCGGGAACGACGACGATGCCCCAGCTCAAAGCGAGCCGGAAGCCACCGAAGCCCCCAGCGATGCTGAGCCAGCCCCCGAGCCTGAACCCGAACCCGAACCAACCTCAGAGCCCGAGCCTGAGCCAACCCCGCAAGAATTGCGAGACGTCTCGATTCGGCTGCCATGGTTCCCCAGCGCTCAGTTCGCTGGAACGTATGTGGCGGCGGCAAAGGGCTTCTTCGAAGATGAGGGGCTAAATGTCACCGTCAATCCCGGTGGGTTCGATGTGAACAGCATCACGCTTGTGGCCGCGGGCACCGACGACTTCGGCTTGCACGACACGAATTCTCTGCTATTCGCGGCTGGGGAGGAGATTCCCCTGGTGACGGTGGCCACATACCTCCACGCCCACCCGGGTGCCATCATGGCGCTCGAGTCTTCAGGCTTTGAGTCACTGTCAGACCTCGTGGGTGCCACGATTGGCTTCCAGGAAGGTGGGCCGTGGCAGCTCACCCAGGCGATGCTCACTCAGAATGGAATCGATCCCGACTCGCTCAACCAGGTCGCAGTCGGCTTCGATCTCACACCGTTGTTTGAGGGTGACATCGACATGCTGACGGTGTTCTCCACCAACGAACCGATCCTGGCAGTGCAGCAAGGCTTCCCCGTGGACGTCTTCATACCCTTCGACTACGGAGTTCAGGCGTCAGCCAATGCACTGTTCACCGCAACCAATTTCCGGCAAGACAACCCGGAGGTGGTGTGCGGAATGGTCCGCGCTATAGCAAAGGGCTGGCAGTACGCGTTCGACAATCCTCAAGAAGCCGTCGACATCGTCATCGCCGTCGATCCAGACAACCTCACGGCCGAGAAGGAGTCGGCCTCCCTAGAGGCGGTTCAACGAAGCGTCCTGTCTGAGGCCGCTCTCGCTGATGGAATAGGGACCATGACGGCCGAGCGGTGGCAGACCGTCGAGGGCGTCATTCGCCAGTACGGCGGATTCGAGGCTGACATCGATCTTGAGGCCGTCTACGACGACTACTGCTTCTGATTCTCCCCTCCAGGGAATAGCGTGGTCGGTGCAGGCGTCGGCACCGACCACGCAATTCTCCCGGCCCCGACGAGAGGAGCCTTAGTGGCGATACTGGATAAGAATGCAAGGACGCTCCACGCACGGCAGTATCACCTGCATGTGAGTCCAGGCGATGTCGGGAAATACGTGCTATTGCCCGGCGATCCAGCCCGTGTGCTCATGATCGCCGAGCATCTGGAAGACCCCCGCGAGATCGCCTTCCATCGCGAGTACCGAACCGTGACCGGGAACTTCAGGGGCATCAACGTAAGCGGCACGTCAACCGGCATCGGCTGTCCATCCGCGGCCATCGCGGTTGAAGAGCTGGCCAACGTCGGCGCAACCCACTTCATTCGCGTCGGCAGCAGCGCCGCCTACGTTCCCGAAATCGCCCAGGGCGATCTGATTGTCAACACCGCGACAATGCGCCTTGACGGCACTAGCGCCGCCTACGTCGACCCGAGATTCCCGGCAGTGGCCGATCACTTCCTCGCTCGACATCTGATCGATGCCGCTCGCGACCTCGCCGCCGAACGCGGGTTCGGCGTGCATGTGGGCGTCAACGCATCCAGTGATGCGTTCTACGCCGAGACGCCAGTGTTCATCGAAGAACTCCAGAAGCACCGCATCTCCAATGTGGAGATGGAGAGCTCAGCGATCTTCACGATCGCTCACTTGAGGGGCCTGTGCGCGGCGATGGTCTGCGCCGTGTCCTACAACTACATGCAACCCGACGACGTCGACTTGGAGAAAGAGAACCACGCTCTTGTGGCGGGTTGGGACAATGCGATCGCAGTGGCGCTTGAGGCGATTGCCCGCTACGAGGCAGACGAAAACATGCCATGACCAACAGCGGGGGGATCACGATTGACGGCGTCGGGATGCAATTCGACGGCCGCCAAGGCGTGACCGCACTCGATGGGATCGATCTCGACATCTCCGCTGGGGAATTCGTGACGCTCGTCGGGCCCTCAGGATGCGGCAAGTCGACGCTGCTCCGAATCGTGAGTGGGCTCTTGGAGCCGACATCGGGGCGCGTAGACGTCAGCGGAAAAACACCGAATCAAGCGAGGCGAGACGTTGACTTCGGGTTCGTATTCCAAGAACCGGCACTGTTCCCGTGGCTTCGAGTCCTCGGCAATGTCCTATTGCCAGGCCGCGTTCTCGGTCGCAGGAACCCCAACAAGGGGCCTGAAAGCGCAGAAATCGCGCGAGAACTGCTGCGCGATGTCGGACTGGAGGGATTCGAGAACCACTACCCGGGCCAGATCTCTGGGGGCATGCAGCAACGAGTCGCCCTCGCCCGCGCACTCAGCTACGGCCCCAAGATCCTGCTGATGGACGAACCCTTCGGAGCACTCGACGAGTTCACCCGCGACCGCCTCAACCTGCAACTTCTCGATGTCTGCAACAAGGCTGGTTCAACGGTGCTATTCGTCACCCACAGCATCCAGGAGGCGATCTTCCTGGCCGACCGGGTTGTGGTGCTCAGTCCCAGGCCGGGAAGCATCGCTCGGATCGCCGACGTTCCGTGGCCCAAACCGCGAGCTTTGGAAATCCGCTACGAACCCGAATTTGCCGCACTGACGGGCGAGTTGCGGGGTCTCCTCACGGTCGAAGACGAGGTTGAGTCAGCGATGAACCAGCCATGAGCGACACTCGAGAGCGCAGGAGCATCGCCAACGCGTTGCTGAGGTTCTTGCCTTCAGCTGCGGTCTTCGTGGCTGGCCTCGTCGCTTGGGAATTGTGGGTCAATGTCCGAGATGTGCCCTCATATCTCTACCCGAGCCCATCTGACATCGGAGGCGAGTTGCGGGACGAAGGCCTGTCGCTTGCCGTCGACGACCTCCGCTGGACGATGATCGAGGCGGTCTTGGGGTTTCTCCTCGGCAGCGGGGCCGCCATGTTCGCTGCGGTCGTGTTCGTCCATGCCAAGTTCCTTGAGCGCGTGCTCTTTCCCTGGGCGATTGTGTTGCAGACGGTGCCAATCGTCGCTGTAGCGCCGCTTCTCACCATCTGGTTCGGTTTCACGCTCACCCCCAAGGTGTTGATTGCCGCGCTGATCTGCTTCTTTCCTGTACTCGTCAACACAACCAAGGGCCTGCGATCAATCAGCACTCAGGCCGTAGAACTCATGAGCATCCTTTCGGCAAGCAAGTGGTCGATCTTTTGGCGGGTGCGCATCCCAAGCTCCCTGCCCTACGTTTTCGCCGGTCTGAAAGTGGCATCATCGCTGTCGGTAATCGGCGCAATTGTCGCCGAATTCACCGGCGCTGATCGAGGGATCGGCTTCGTCATCATCCAGGCCAGCTATCGACTCGACACCCGGCTGATGTTCGCCGGAATTGCCCTCTCCTCGGCAGCAGGAGTTCTCTTCTTCAACGTCATCGGCGCACTCGAGCGGCTCGCGCTGCGTTGGCCGGACGCCCGGCTTGATCGATGATCTAGCGGCCCCACCAAACCGCCAGAGGATGGCAGACCCGCCAAACTAGAGCCATGCCAACCCTGTCCGTCACCTTGCCGTCGTTCGGCCCCATCTTCAGAGACAACAACTTCCACCAGATCGCCGACCTCGCCAAGATGGCCGAGCAAGCCGGCGTCGACCGCATCATGCTCACCGACCACGTGGTGATGGGCGCCCACACCGACAAGTACCCCTACGGCCCCTTCCCCTTTCCCCCTGACACTGCCTGGCTAGAACCGCTGGCCTCCATCGCCCACATGGCTGCGGTCACCGAACGTGTTCGATTCAGCACCAAGATCTTGATCGCTCCCCTTCGGCCCGCCGCGGTTCTGGCCAAGACGCTGGCCACCATGGACGTGCTTTCGCAGGGCCGCATGGAGGTGGGCATGGGCACCGGATGGCAGCGCGAGGAGTACGAGGCTGCCGGCATCCCCTGGACGGAGCGGGGCCGACGCCTTACCGACACCATCGCGGCCTGCAAGGCGCTGTGGCGGGACTCTCCGGCCTCGTTCCATTCGGCCACCGTCAACTTCGACGACATCTGGTGCGAGCCCAAGCCGGCCCAGCCGGGCGGGATGCCGATCTGGGTGGCTGGCGCCCTCCACTCCAACAATCTGGCCCGTCTCGTGGAGCACGCCGACGGCTGGATCCCGCCCCCCTACGGCAACCTCGAAGAAGTGGCCAATGGAGTGAGCACACTCCGAGACGCCCTCGCCGCCGCTGGCCGGACCGTCGACGGCTTCGGCATCCAGGGCGACATCGACGCGGTTTCCGACGACGACGGCCGCCCCTCCACCAAAGCCAGCATGAGTGCAGCCACTCGGTGGGCAGAAGCGGGCGCAACCACCATCAACGTGGTCATGTCGTTGTTCTGCTGGCGCATGGACCGAGCCCAGACCTGGTTCGACGACTTGGCCGAGAACTGGGCTGAGCTCGATCTGGGGTAAGGGGTCTAGCGGCTGGCTTCATGCGCGCCGGAGATTCAGCAGGTCGGGAGCGGTAAACCAGTGGCGGTTGCGTCCGGGGGCGGGGGATGGGACATCGACGGGGGACAGGATGCCGAGGGTGGCAAGTGCTGCTAGGGCGGTGCGGGAACTGCGCTCGCTGATGTTGAGCAACTCGGCGACATCCCCGGCACTGAGCAAGGGGTGGGCGGGAAGAAGGGGGAGCAGAGACCGGGCGGAGTGGTCGGCCCGCAGCCCGGCGGTCGCCTCGCCCCACCGGGCTAACAGAGCGGTGGTTTGATCGATGATCTGATGGGCGGTGTTTGCGGCCTTCTCGGCCACATCGGCGAACCATGTCACCCACGGGTCGAGCATCCCAAGCTCGAAGAGGCGGAGGCCGGAGAGGTAGCCGCCGGGGTCGCTGGCTATGGCCATGCTGATGGGAACGGTGGACATATTGGTAGCCTCCCGCCGACGCAGGGTTCGGCTGATCAACACCCGGCCAAGGCGACCATTGCCGTCTCCGTAGGGATGGATGGCTTCGAATTGGGCGTGGACTATTGCGGCTTGGGACACCGCGTCGAGGCCTTCGGGGGGATCGTTGGCGAAATCGACCAAATCGTCTACTAGCCCTGGAACTTCCGAGGGGGGCGGGGGAACATAGGCCGCGTCCAGGGGAGAGCTGCCTCCCACCCAGCCCAACGCCGGACGGAAGGCACCCACCAGGTCGGGGGGAAGTCTCCCGTGCTGCATGAGCTGTCTATGCCAGCGATGCAGTGTTCCGACGGTCAGCGGGTCGTGGGCGGTGTCCAGTGCCCAGTCGATCACCACCATGTTGTCGGCCACCCAGCCCGCGGTACCGCCCGCGCCGGTTCGCTCTGCGACCAGCACAGACTCGATGGGCTCGCGCAGCCCTTCAATGCCGGAAGAGGCTACCCCTTCGTTGCGGAGGAGGAGCCTGGCCATAGCCTCCCATTGATCGGGCAGCCGGGCATCGGCCAGCCGCAGGGCGGCGCAGGCCCGCTCCCCGGCTCTCACGCTGGCGGCTGAGAGGTCTATGGAGCGCTGCCGGAGAGGGGTCGGGACCCACGCCTCTACCGGTCGGCCATTCCAGTCGGCTTCAACCGAGAATCCCGGATTGCCTTCCGGATCTTGGCCCATTTCGGAATGTTACTACATTATCCTTCCGAAATAGGAATGGTTTCGGAAGGCTATTGGCTCAGGGTATGTCGCCGTCGGCCCGGAAGCGCCCGACGGCTTCGTCGGGACGGCCGGCGATCACACCGTCAACCGGCAAGTCGATGAGCTCGGCATAATAGTCGGGGGTCTCCTGCCAATCCTCGTTGGGCCAAACCCACACGGCCAGTCCCTCGTCGGCTGCTTTGCCCAGAAGATCGGGAGTCAACACGTCGAGGCCGTTGAAGGTGGGCGGCACCTGCACGATGAGGTCGTTGGGGTGCAGCGGTACCGACGCAAACGCCCACGCCGGCAGAGCATCCTGGCCAGGGCTGGTGACGACCTCGGGCGCCAGCTCCCGGAATCCAACCAGTGCCTCGTCCCTGAAGGACACCACCACAACCGAGTCGGTGCGGCCCGACTCCTCGATGTCGGCAGCCAGCACCGCCGCCATCTCGAGGATGAAGTCGATGTCGTCCTCTCCGTCGTCGCCCGCGGGGGTCTTGATCTCCACATCCAGTACGTGCTCGGGGAATGCCTGCGCGACCGCCCGGAACGTCTCCACCCGGAAGTCGTCGGGTCCGTATCCCGGGGGCGGGGCAACGTCGCCGGTGCGGATGCCCCGGTAGGGGTAGGCCTCGGAGGCGAGGTCGTGGCTGGGCCATTCCTCCGACCACCAGTAGGCGTTGTCCAGCGCCTGAAGCTCCTCGTAGGTCATGTCTCGCACTCGACCGGTGGCGTTGGTGGTGCGGTCGACGGTGTCGTCGTGATGCACCACCAGCACTCGGTCGGCCGTCATCTGCAAGTCCATCTCCAGCACGTCAACCCCGGCATAGACCGCCTGGGAGAAGGCGTACATGGTGGAGTGGGGCCAGGAACGGTCACCCCCGGCGTGGCCGATGACCAACGGCCGTCCCAGCGCCAGCAATTCCCGCACCGTGCTGGCCGCTGGGGTCGGTAGCGGCGGCAGCATGTCCGCTTCTTCGCTCCCAGCCTCCTCCGCCTCATCTTCGACATCGCTGTCATCGACAACCGGGGTCGGCTCGCTGGCTGGCTGCTCAGACGGGGCGGTGGCCACCGGCGTTTCTGGGCTCGGCGCCGCAACAGCGGTGGCGGTCACCACCGCCTCAGTGGTCGGGGCTGGAGTGGCGGCTGGCACTGGCGCTGTTGGCGAAGAAGCGGGAGAAGCAGTAGCTATCTCTGTGCCCGGATCAGACTCGTCCCCACCACCGCACGCCGTCAACAGTGCTCCCACCATCATCAGCACCAACAAGGTGAGAGCGGACGGCAACGACGCTGCCGCGCTTGGCAATCGATGCACACAGAAATCCTAGGCGTTTCCTCGGGAAATCGCCGCGGCTAGCAAGTCCCTAGTACTGAGGTCCGGCGACCACTCCGTCTCGCATGAAGCCGGTGACGCCGGTGCGGGTGGCGCAGCAGTGGCCGGTCTCGTTCATGCTCATGAGAACCCGCCGGTCGTCGTCCACCCACACCCGACAGATCCCGCTGTAGGACACCTGCAAGTGGATCCTCTCCGATGCCGTTACCAACTCGGACACCACCCGGTTGACCACCCCTCCGTGGCAGGCCACCGCGATGTGCTGGCCGGGCTGGGCTTCGCACAACCGCTCGAAGGCGGCCATCACCCGCTTGTGGAACTCCTCGGGGGTGTCCCAGCCAATTGCGGCATAGTCCTGGGCCCGAATGGCCTCGTAATACTCGCCGCCCTCGGTGGCCAGCAGCTCGGTAGGGAGGTACACCTTGGAGTTGCGGTCGATCTCGGTGAAGTCCTCTTCCAGCTCGATTTCCAACCCCAGTCGGGTGGCCAGTGGCTCGATGGTCTCGATGGCCCGCCGCTTGGTGCTCGAGATGATGTGATCGAAGGGCTCGTGCTCCAGCCAGTCGGCCAGCCGCTCGGCCTGCCACTTGCCCAGCTCGCTGAGTCCGGGGTCGGCCACAGCATCGGTGTTCCACTCTCTCAGAGGCTGCCCGTGCCGGATGAAGGCGATCTGCACCGCAACAGCCTACGCTGCGCAGATGAACAACAAAGAAGCAGATCGTGTCGCCTGGAACAACATCATGCTGGTCGATCCCCCCGACAGCGACGACCTCTACCTGCGGTTCACCAAGCGGGTGTTCTCCGACGTGTGGGCCCGCCCGGGGCTGGGGCGGCGGGAGCGGCGGCTTGTCACCCTGACCGCTATCGCCGCCACTGGCAACGGCCCGATTCTCCCCCACCATCTGAAGCCAGCCCTGGAGTCGGGCGACCTAACCACCAATGAACTCGCCGAATGGGTGGTGCATCTGGCCCATTACGCCGGCTGGCCCGCCAGCGCCCAGGCCTACACCGCCCTGCGAACGGCGGCCGCCGAACTCGGCATAGAGTTCGAAGACGACGACTGAGCGGCCAGCCACCATCCCCTATTCCAGCGTCACCTCTTCGCAACGCGACGGTGCTCTGGCCGGATTGAACACTCGGGGCCGCGAGATGAACCCCGTTCCCAAACGATCAGTGTTCAGATAGGCCTCAATGGCGTCAGCGGTGGCTTTGGAGGCCACGCTGATGTATCCGTCGGTGGCGAACAGCGCGGCCTCGGAGGGGTTGGACAAAAAGCCGTACTCGATGAGAACGGCCGGGACGTTGGGGCGGCGGATCATGCCGTAGGCGTCATGGCCGTCGGGAAGCAGCACCCGCAGCACGCCGGCGTCGGCATGCCTGCCCCACTGAATGTTGGGAAAGCCGCTCAGCGCAGCGGTGATCTCCTCATAGAGGAGCCCGCCGAGGCGGGCCGAATCGGCTTGTGGCTCTGAACGCGAGACCGATTGCACAAACACCTCGGTGCCCGGCGCGCTGCTTCTCCGTCCCGTGGGTGCGTTGTGGTGGATCGAAACGATGGCATCGGCCCCCAAGTCGTCGGCGAGGGCGGCCCGAACCGATAAGAGAGATCCATAGGAACTGGTGCGAGCGAGCACCGCGGAGATATCGCGATCAGCAAGCTCCATTTGGATGGCGCGGCTGAGTGTCAGGTTCAGGTCGCGCTCCACCAGGCCGTTGGGCCCTACCGCCCCGGTGTCGTACCATCCCCCGTGACCCGGGTCGAGCACGATCTGCGCCCCGTTGATGGGCTGGCCGTCGGACACCTCCGCGGTATTGCCGCACGGCGTCCGAACCAGGTAGCCGCTGCCCACTCTCCCGAGAACAGCCACCGGCACGCCCCTGGGCGTGATCAGTCCCCGAGGGTTGCCTTCCTCCGCGTCCGCTGATGGTTCGCCAGTATCGAGGGACAGGGGCGGAGCTGGCGGGGACGGGACCGTGAGTGGCGAGCTGTACCGCCAGCGCCCGATCTCCACATCGTCAGACAAGAACCGGCGGGTGGGGAGCATCCGACTCCCCCAACCAACGCCCTCCCTCATCTGCTGCAATCCCACTTCGGTTCCCCCGCCGGCAACCCTGCGGGCGGCAATGCGAACCCACTGTTCTCCGCCCAAGGTTTGCACCGCCACCGGCGAGCTGTACCGCCAGCGCCCGATCTCCACGTCGTCGGACAAGAACCGCTCTGTCGGCAGCACCCGATCACCCCAGTGGCTGCCGCCTTCGTGCGGCTGTACGGCCACTTCGGTTCCCCCGGCGGCAACCCGGCGGGCGGCAATCCGCACCTGGACTTCGCTCTGGGCGCCAGCCGAAGAGCAGATCGCGCCCACAACTGCGGACATGAGCACGATCGCCACCGCCGCCAGCAGGCGATCAGACCGCCTCGCGCTTGTCGGCGCGCTCACTGAGCCCCGATATCCATAAGCCTCCACAACTAGCGGCCCGCAGCCAATCCCGCCAAACGAGGTGGCTGCTCGTGGTGTGCCGGTTAGGCGATGGCGATCTCCCCGGAGGGATCGAGACTGGCGGTGACGGTGGCCCCCTCCCCGATGGCGCCGCTGAGAACGGCTTCGGCCAAGCGGTCAGCCAAGCCCCTTTGGATAACCCGTTTGAGCGGGCGGGCGCCGTAGGCGGGGTCGTAGCCGTCGGCGGCCAGCTTGGCCCGAACTTCGTCTGCAACCACGAGGTGGATACGGCGGTCAGACAGGCGTTCCGCCAGTCGGTCGATCTGGAGGTCGACAATCTGGGCGAGGTGCTCGGGCTTGAGCTCGCCGAACGTCACGATGTCGTCGATGCGGTTCACGAACTCGGGGCGGAAGTACTCCT
>JAJEDQ010000093.1 GCA_022821445.1 Acidimicrobiia bacterium
CGCATCAGCCAAAAGGCGTTTGATGAGATCGTTCACGATCTGCTTGGGGGCAGGCACCGCGGGCACAGTGAACCATGTGCCCGCGGGGAGTCCGACAATCCACTCTCTTGCCGCCTCTGTCTCCGTGGCCGGCCTCCCGCCGTCAACCAACATCATGTAGGAATTATATCACGCTACTTGGAAATGTTCGGGGGGGTATATACGCAAGCAATCAGAAACGCCTTGACCAGGGGATGTGCATGCAACCCCCGAGGCGTTGTCCCAGCCAAGGGAACTGTTGGTTGTTTATGCATATAACCCCCTTCGCGTTCCCGTTCTTTGGATGATTGTCGAGGGTCATAGTCTTTGAACCATGACCGTGAACCTTGAGAAGTTCCGCCGGCAAACCCAGGAGTTCCTAGCGGAGAACGCCGTTCCCCGCAGCGAGCCTCCTGTGGAGTGGACTGAGGAAACGCTGGTGGCCGAGTGCCGCCGATTCCACGGTGCGCTGGCCGAAGCCGGACTGGGGGGCATCGCCTACCCGGTGGAATACGGCGGACAGGGTCTAGACAAGAGCTATCTCGAGGTGTTCAACCAGGAGCTGTCCCGATACCAGGCACCGTTGGTGCCCGCGGCCATCTCCCACGGCATGTGCCTGCCGGTGATGAATGATTTCGGCACCCCAGAGCAGAAGGAGCGCTTCCAATCCCGGATCATCCGGTGCGACGACCTCTGGTGCCAGATGTTCTCCGAGCCCGGTGCCGGCTCCGATGTGGCGTCGCTCGCCACCCGGGCGGTGCGTGACGGCGATGAGTGGGTGCTGAACGGCCAAAAGGTCTGGACTTCAGGCGCTCAGTACTGCGAGTACGGGCTGTGCGTGGCCCGCACTGACCCCGCCCAACCCAAGCACCGGGGGCTGTCCATGTTCATCGTCGACCTGTCGCTGCCCGGCGTGGACATCCGGCCGCTGCGCCAGATCAACGGCAGTTCGCACTTCAATGAGATCTATCTGACCGACGTGCGGGTGAGCCACGACTGCTTGGTGGCCGGCGAGGGCGACGGCTGGAACGTGGCGGTGGCCATGCTCATGTACGAGAGGGTGGCCATCGGCGCCGGTGGCTCGGGGGCGATGAGCAACCGAATGGGCAGCGCCCAGCTCATCGCCCAAGCACGGAAGCGGGGCCGCAATACCGATCTCGTGACCCGAGGAGCTCTGGTCGATCTCCACATCCGGGAGCGGATCCAGGGCTTCATCGGAATGCGCATCCGCCAAGCGGCCGAGGCGGGTCGGGCGCCCGGACCGGAGGGGTCCATCGCCAAGCTGAACGCCGCGCTGATCAGCCGCCAGGCAGCCGACTTGGCCATAGAGCTGGCCGGCGCGTCGGGCCAGGCGTGGCCGGCTGACGACGATGACGGCCACCAGTGGGCCGACGGGGTGATCAGCTCGCCGGGAATGGGCATCGCCGGGGGCACCAACGAGGTGCAGCGCAACATAATCGGAGAGCGGGTGCTGGGCCTGCCCAAAGAGCCCGATCCCTACAAGGGTCAGCCCTGGGAGGCGGTCCCCCGCTCCTAGAGCACGCCTGCTGATCGGCTAGCCGCCGGTCAGCTCAGCCCACACCTGATCCACCGCCGCGGCCAGCTCTTCGGGAGTGTCGCCGTTGACGATCACATGGTCTGCAATCGCCCGGCGCTGGGCGTCGGTGGCCTGGCTGGCCATGCGGGCTCGGGCCTGCTCTTCGGTGAGGCCCCGCTCGATCAGCCGGGGCAAGCGCACTGCTTCGGGCGCCTCCACCACCACCACTTGGGTGTAGCCCCGCCCCGATTGCAGCTGCCCCAGCCGGCTCTCGGTCAAAACCGCCATGTCGAGCACCACCACTTGGACTTCTCCTCTGTCGTCCAATTCCTGAATCTGCACGTCAAGCTCGGCGTTGATGGCCGGATGGCTGACTGCCTCCAGTGCAGCCAACCGATCCGGGCGGCCGAACACCTCCGCAGCCACCTTGGCCCGATCGATGTGCCCGTGGTCATCCACGATTGCGGGGCCGAAAGCGTCGATCACCCCCTGCTCGGCCCGCCCACCGGGGGCCAGCACTTGCCGCCCGATGGCATCCACGTCGATCACTGCTGCGCCTAGCTCGGCGAATCGGCCCGCTGCGGTCGATTTCCCCGCTCCAATCCCGCCAGTAAGGCCCACAACCAGCATCAATGTGAGGCTACCCCCAGGACCGGCAACCCTGGATAGCCCAACGGGCCCTGTGGCTGTCAGACTTGGGCCATGCGCGTCGAATTGACCGATGACCAGCTTGAGCTCCAGCAGGAACTGCGGACGTATTTTTCCGACCTGATGACCGACGAGGTGCGGGCGAAGATACGCCACACCGAAACCGAGGCCAACGAGGACTACAAGGCGCTGATCCGCCAGATCGGCAGCGATGGCTGGTTGGGCGTGGGCTGGCCGGTCGAGTACGGCGGCAAGGGGTTCACCCCCATCGAGCAGTACATCTTCTTCAACGAGGCCTGGGCCGCCCAGGTGCCGGTGCCGTTCCTCACCATCAACACGGTGGGCCCCACCATCCGGGAGTACGG
>JAJEDQ010000002.1 GCA_022821445.1 Acidimicrobiia bacterium
GCCTAGACCTCCCCGCCGGCGCCTGGGAGAAGCAGATCATCCAAAAGCGCCTCCCCGACTACGACCCCCTATGGCTCGACGAGCTCTGCTACCGCGGCGAGCTCGTCTGGCTCCGCCTCACACCCCCAACAACCCCCGCCAAGGCCAACAGCATGGCCCCAAGAAAAGCCACCCCCATCACCCTCGTCTTCCGAGAAGACCTCCCCTGGCTCCTGGCCGCCGCCCGCACCACCACCCCCGAGTTCCCCGAAGCCGGCCCCGTCCAAGAGATCGCTCACATCCTCCAAGCCCAGGGCGCCAGCTTCCTGCCCGACCTGGCCGACGCCACCAACCGCCTGCCCGATGACATCGAGCGGGCCCTGTGGAACGGCGTGGCCCTCGGCCTGTTCACCGCCGACGGCTTCGCCGCGGTGCGAGCCCTGCTCAACCGCCCCGGCCGCCGCCCCACCCGCCACCGCCCCGGCCAGAACCTCCGCTCCCAGGCCCTGCGCACCCGGGCCATGCGCACAAATCGCGCCTTTAATAACAACCAACAGCAACTCCACGCCGCCCCCGGCCGCTGGTCGCTCGTACAACAACCCGAGGAATGCCCCGCCGAAGACCTCGCCGAGGCCGTCGCCCACCAGCTGCTCGCCTGCTGGGGCATCGTGTTCCGCAGCCTCGTCCACCACCCCGCCACCCCCACCGCCACCCCCTGGCGAGACATCCTCAGGGCCCTGCGCCGCTTCGAAGACCGGGGCATCGTCAGAGGCGGTCGCTTCGTGGCCGGCCAGAGCGGCGAGCAGTTCGCCCTCCCCACCGCCGCCGATCAGCTCCAAAAGGTCCGCAACCACCCCCGCACCAACCAAGAGACAACCATCGCCGCCTGCGACCCCCTCAACCTCACCGGCATCCTCTTCGAAGGCTCCCGCACCCCCGCCACCCCCAACAACACCCTCACCTACACCGACGGCCTCCCCCACCCACCGCCTCCCCAAAGACAAGATCCCACCCAGCTAGAGAATCACCAGTAGCCCAACTTTTCGCTTCTAAGTCGCCGCTTGGCGCGGTATCTTCTAGTCGTGAGTTCCGCCACATCGCCGGAGCGGTAGAGATGGCCACGCAGTACACGCTGCCGTACACCTTGAAGGCACCCTCTGAAGAGACAGAGGACATGTACCTGGCAGAGGTACCGGTACTTCCAGGTTGTCGGGCATGGGGTGCCACTGCCGAAGAGGCCTTGTTCAATCTCGAAGGCGTGACCGCGGACTACATCGCCTCCTGCGAGGCCCACGGCGACGCCCTACCCGCTGCCATCTCCGCGGCCGGGGAGCTTGTTGTAGCGGTTTGACCTACCGGGAGCTCTCCCGCAGGTTGCGCTCGCTCGGTTGCGAGTTCGACCGCCAGTCCCGTGGTTCTCACGAAATCTGGCGAAATCCTGCCAACGGAGCACGGACCACGATTCCCAATTGGGGCGGTCGAGACCTTCGTCCCGGCACAGTGCGGTCAATCCTGCGGGACCTCCGCATCAACAGGAGCAAGTTCGACCGGGCTTGAGGTCCCAAGAACCCCCGCCACCCCCAACAACACCCTCACCTACACCGACGGCCTCCCCATCTGAGCGCCCCCCTTTTCGAGCCCGCGCCTATATATAGGGCAACGCGCAGGTAATCTCATGGCGTATGCCCTCGCTCCCCACAAGCCCCTCCACCCCCAAGCGCACCCTAGCCGCCATCGCAGTAGCTGCCCTCTCCTTAACCGTCCTCGCCACCACCCCAGCCACCCACGCGCAGCAAAACGAACCCCCCATCGCCGACGCCGGTGACGATGCGGTCTACGCCGTCGGCTCCGTCATGAGGACCCTCAGCGCCAACCGCAGCTTCGACATCGAAGACGGTTTTGGCAGTCTCACCTACCAATGGCAGGTGGTAACTCCTGCCTACTCCTGGCTCACCGTCACCCCCACCGGCTCTCCGCCGGGGATCCAGGCCACCTTTATCGGCCCATCTCAAAACGAAGTCAACCGGTCCGGCGACACCATCGTCTTTCGCCTAACCGTGACCGACTCCCAGGGCGCCACCGGCACCGACATTGTCACCATCCGCTTTGGGGGCGCCCCCACCGCAGCCATCGTCGTAACCGCCGGCCTCCTAAACCCCGATGCCACCGACACCGACGGAGACGGCTTCATCGAAGACGAAGAGCGCTACACCATCAATGCCGTCCTCGGCCGCCCCGGCCAAGGCGGCAACAGCAATATCGAGTGGGATGTCAAAGAGGGGTCCCGCCTCACGTTGCGGGGCATCGGCAGCACCGCATCGGGCGGTGCCAACGACCGAACGCTGCGCTACAGGTGGCAGAAGCAGTCTGCGGTGCCCAATCGGCCCGACTTCAACATCCCCGGCAGCCAGATCAACTCGCAGAGCTTCTCAATCATCCTCCCCGGCAACTTCGAGAGCAACCGAGGCGCCGTCCTCCACTACAACCTCATCGTCACCAGCGCCAGCGGCCTGCGAACCGTGAAGACGGTGAGGATCAACGTGGTAGACCAGCCGCAAACGCCTGATGTGTCGCTCAGGCTGGCCGACACCCTCCAGCGGGTGCAAGACGCCAACGCCCTTGATCCCGAGGCTGCCACTCTGCGGTACGTGGTAACCCCCGGCGCATCGGTACAGCTCATTGCCACGGCCACCGATGGCGACGCCGGCCAAGCCCGCACGCTCGCGTACGCCTGGTCGGGCTCCGGTGTCACCCCCGCCTCCAGCCAAGCCCGGGGCACTCTCTCCCGGGCCACCTTCACCGTCCCCTCCACCGCCATTCAGGGCCAGACCTTCACCGTCACCGTGACGGCCACCGACACCTCGAACCGCGTCGGCCGAGACCAGATCGCCTTCGTGGTCGCCAACAACAACCCCCCCGTGGCCACCGCGCCCCTTGATCAGGTTGCCGAAGACGGCCCTCGGGGGGGCACCGGCAACCAGGGCGGCGTTGTCCTCACCGGCACCGGCACCGACAGAGACGGCGATCTCCTGGCCTACCGCTGGGTACAGGTCGATTCCGAAGGCGTGCCCCTCAAAAGGCCCACCGTCACATTGATGAACGCCAACACCGATACCGTCTCGTTCACCCCTCCCCGGCTCGGTGCCCGCGACGTGCGGGAGATCCACCTCGCCTTCACCGTCATAGACCAGTGGGGGGTGGGCGACACCGACACCGTGACAGTCACCGTTTTGGGCCGCAACCAGCGGCCCAACGCCGACGCCGGCCCCAACCAAGTGGTGGGCCCCGGCGCCCGCGTCAGCCTCGACGGCACCGCCAGCAGCGACCCCAACATCAACGCCACTCTCCGCTGGTCGTGGAAGTACACCAACCTGACCACTGTTCCCACCTTCCGCCAGCGCCCGCCCGACGCCTTCGACCGGCGGACTCTCAGCGGCTTCATGCCCGGCGGCAACGACTACACCGACTATTCCGGGCTCAATCCGCTTACCGGCGCGATGTTCTCCCGCCCCTACTTCGATGCCCCTAGCCTCGGCGGCTACACCAGCATCTCGCTCACCTTCGAGCTCACGGTCACCGACTTCAGCGGCGCCTCCGACATCGACACCGTCACCATCACTGTCACCGGCCGCTTCTTCTCCGGGATTGTCGACAGCCCCGACTTCTGCACCAACCTGAACTTGGGCGGCGCCCGCACCTATGCGTTCGACAGCGACCGAGACGGGGTGGCCGACATCTGCTCGCTGGCCACCACCCGCCGAGAGGCGGTGGCCCGCCAGAACGCCCTGGAGACGCTGGCCTCTCTCCACCTGGCCACATTCCGTGCCCGGGTGCAGGAAGCCTGTGCCTCGCTCACCGGCAACTTCGGCGACGATCCCGCCGACCTGGCTAACGATGCCTGTGCCACCCGCAGAGTGGTGGGTCCGCCGCCCCCGGTTGATCCCACGGTGGCCACCCAGTTCTTCTCCGGGGTCATAAGCGGTCCCGACTTCTGCACCAACCTGAGCTTGGGCGGCGCCCGCACCTATGCGTTCGACAGCGACCGAGACGGGGTGGCCGACATCTGCTCGCTGGCCACCACCCGCCGAGAGGCGGTGGCCCGCCAGAACGCCCTGGAAACCTTCACCACTCCGGCAAGCGCATTCGACAACGCACTGGCCCTTGCCTGCCGGGAGCTGGCCGGCACAACCTTTGCGGGCGACTCGGCTGCCGACCTGGCTAACGATGCCTGTCCGTAGCCGCCTACATCGCCGCCTCCTCGACTCCACTGCTTACCCGACCTGCCAATATTCGTCGGAAGATTGGTTGGGAGTGTTTGAAACTTCCCGCTAGACCTGTAAAACTGTTTCCTGTGCTGAGCCGGGGTCAGGTTCAGCCTGTCGAGTGGAGCCGAGTGGCTCTATGCCCGAATGGGTCTCGACAACCCTATAGACTTTGAACCATTGGCCCGGTCTGATAGAAAGTTGCCCATGATGACGATGCTTCACTCGGTTTGGTCCGGCGGCGGGAGTGCTGCTGGTCGTCGCAGGTCCTTGCTCGCGCTCGGGGCACTGCTGGCGTTGGTGGCGAGCGTGCTGGTCTGGACTGCTCCCGCCCAGGCACAGCGCAACGAGAGTCCTCCGGTGGCGCTCGCTTCGGTGGCGGTGACTACGGCGGCCACTCCGACTACTGCTGCTACAGCGACGTTGACGAGCAGCAGCTTCGATCCCGATGACGGCAACGCAGACTGCACGGGTTGCACTTTGAAGTGGGAGGTGGTGACCGAGGCCTATTCGTGGATTGCGCTATCCACTACATCGGCATCTCCTGCGACCTTCAGTGTGCCGAGTCCGGCGTTGGCGGCCCGATATGGGCAGTCGATCGAGTTCAGGCTGACGGTGACCGACAACGACACCCCGGCTGCTACCGACAGCGCCACGGTGACGTTCAACATCAACCAGGGCCCCATGGCCGACATCGCCGTAACGGCGATGATGGCCGATCCGGCGAGTCCCGATGTTTTCGGCTATGACGACAACGGCAACGGCGTCAAGGATGAGAACGCGGAGAAGTATCCGCTGGACGGGGTTATCGACGGTCCCGGCGAGAACGGCAACGCCGACAACGAGTGGGACATCGCCGAGGGCTCGTTGATCATCCTGGACGGCTCGGGCAGCTCCGACCCCAATGGCGCGCTGCCCGCTGCGAGCCATGACTGGACCCGGGTGTATATCTCCGGCGCTGCTGCCTACGCGACCGACCCGACCGCGTCGTTGCCCGACACCACCGCCGACGCCAAGATGATCAGCACCGACGAGAATCTCGAAATGGATACTGCTACTGCTGCCGAACGGTCGACGGAGGTGATGACGCCTTTGGTGAGCGCTAGTGCTCGCGCCGGGCTTCCCGCTCCGTCGTTCTTCGTGTACTACAGGCTGACGGTCACCGACACGAACACCTCGAATCCGGCGACAAACACCGCTGTGGTCAAGATCGTTGTCCACGACCAGCCGAAAGACCCGGTGATCGACTCAATCGATCCTTCCGTGACCGAGGGTGCCGGCGCGGTCGCGGGCTCGGCGATCAGTGGTGAAACCGGTGCGCCCGGCAGCAACCGCTACATCATCGCCCCCCGCTCGGCGATCACCTTGACGATTACCGATGATCCCCGTCCGGCTACCCAGGGTGATCCCGACGGCGAAGTGACGGATCCTGACGGCGGCACTCCGACAGTGACCTGGGAAGGTGCCCAGGCCACGAACCCCACTCCGGCGGACCCTCAAACCGTGGCTAACACCATTGCGAGGTTCACCGCACCGGCCGACGCTGAAGAGGGTGACGAGTTCACCATTACCGCCACGGCAAGAGACATCACCGGCCGCACAACGACGTCGACGGTGACGCTCGTGGTGGCGACCAACACCGCCCCCGAGGCCGTCGCACCCGGCGCTCAGGCAGCCGGGTACACCACGATCACCGTCAATGACGGTCCCGACGGCGGCGACATTGATCCGCTCACCGGCAGGGGCACCGGTGTGGTGAACCTGCGGGGCATCAGCCACGACGCCGACGGCGACAGCCTGATCCACAACTGGACCGAGCTGGACATGGTCGCAGTTGGTGCCACTCTTGCCGACGGCAGCACCGCGGCCGCTGCCGCCACTGGCGATGACGACGTGGTGCCAACGAGTGGGCTCACTTTCCCGCGCCCGATCAGGCCGCCTGCCAAGCCGCATGTGACCATTGACGGTGCGTTCAGCCAGGATGCCTCGTTCACGGTGCCCGAGGTGAACGCCCAGCACCCCACGATCGAGATCACAGTCGACGGCAATACGGTTCAGGCTTTGCATGTGCCTATCGCGTTCACTGTGCTTGACCAGTGGCAGGTGAAGACGACGAGGATCGTGATCGTCCGCATCGTCAACAATGACGACATTCCGAGGGCCAATGCCGGGCCTAGCCAGCAGGTGACTCCTGGTTCGTTCGTCCGGTTGAACGGTGCGGGCAGCTCCGACTCCGATCCCGGCGACAGGCTGTCCTACGCGTGGACCTACATCGGCATCGAGACCGATCCCCGCACCGAGAACCGTCCCGCCATCACTTCCACTGAGGTGGGCTTGGGCTACGTCGAGTGCAAGTGGTTCCCGTACGACGGTGTCGATCAAGATCGTGATGGTGATGGGACTACTACCGGCGATTGTGACGATGACGGCAGCGCTTCTAACGCCGTCGGTACCTATAGTGCCGATGCCGGTGGGGCGTTGAAGAATTACGACACGGCGTTCCCGTACTTCGATGCTCCGAGGCTGGGCGGCTTCAGCAGCATCAAGCTGAAGTTCCAGTTGGTGGTCAAGGACGGGTTCCAGACCCTAACTGCGGATGAAGCAGCCGCCGATCCTAACCAAGATGGGGCGGCAGGGGGTCGAGATTCCTCCACCAATACCGCGATTGTCACCATCACCATCACCGATGGCTTCTACTCCGGCAATGTGACTGGACCGGACTTCTGCCTGGCCCAGAGCCTGGGTGGTCCCACCACCTATCCGTTCGACAGCGACTTCGACGGTGTGGCCGATGTCTGTTCGTTGAACACCACCCGTCGGGCGACGGTGGCCCGCCAGAACGCTCTGGAGACCCTGGCCGCTTTGAACCCGGACACGTTCAAGGACCACCTGCACGGCAAGACCGTGGAGGATGACGCGAACACCGACGTGGACGAGAGCTTGCAGTCGATTAGCAGCCAGTGCGCTCAGGCTCCCAGGAACCTGGGCGATGATGCCGGTGATTTGGCGAATGACTCCTGTGGTCGGGTTGGAAGCTTCAACCGGGTGGTGTCGGCGCCGCCGAGGCCGGTCGATCCCGCCAGTGCCGACGAGTTCTTCTCCGGTGTGATCACCGGTCCGAACTTCTGCGCCAACAACAGCTTGGGCGGAGCCACCACCTATGCCTTCGACAGCGACGGCGACGGCGTGGCCGACATCTGCTCGCTGCCGTTCACCCGGCGTGAGGCGGTTGCCCGACAGAACGCTCTCAACGCGGCGTTCTCCACCCATGACCAGTACGACGAGGCGCTGGCGGCGGCGTGTACCGCACTCGGCAGCACATCGTTCGGCGACTCGGCCGGCGCGCTGGCCACCGACGAGTGCTCCCGGCCCCCGTCCCCCACCACGGGCACAGCGCTCCCAACCCCAGCAACTAGCTGACAACCGACCTGGTTCGCAAGAGCCAATAACTCCGGAGTGGCCCGGCCCCCGCGGCCGGGCCACTCCGCGTCTGCATCGCAACTGAATTCCGACTATTCGCAGTGGGATGGAGCGGTTTTATGGGAACGCGTCTGTTGGTGGTGTTCAGCCGATGCAATGTATTGTTTGGCTTGGAGCCAAGAGGGTAGCTGCGGGCTGTAAAATGAGGAGAACTCCTTTGCGCAATCTGACTACTGCGATGACAGTTCTGCTCGTTTGTCTGTTGGCGGTGGCCGTTCCCGGTTCGACATCTGCGGCTCAGAGCCAGATAGCACCGGTTGCAGTGGCTGAAGTCGGCGATCTGACTGTGGACTCGCAAACACAGGTGGCAACCGTCGAACTCGACGGTTCCAGGAGTTTCGACCCTGATGCAAACGGTGGAATCGCCACCTACAAATGGGAAGTGCTCACTCAAGAATACCAGTGGCTCAGCATTGCCAATTCTGATCAGGCCGAAGCGACCTTTGAACTTCCCCGCGAGGAGTTGGCTGAAAAGTACGGGTACTCGATCGAGTTCAAGCTGACGGTAACTGATCGCGGCACTCCAACTGCCACCGCCAGCGACACGGTGGTTTACAAGTTGGAATTGGGGCCAAGGGTGGATATCGCGGTATTCGCACATCTCCCAGACCCCGACGAGCTAGAAGGCTATGACGACAACCAGAACGACGTGGTCGATGAAAATGCCGAGCGATACCCCTTGGAAGGGGTGATTGACGCCCCCGGCGAGAATGGCAATGCCGACAACGAGTGGCACATCCGAGACGGCTCTTTGCTGGAGATAGTCGCCATCGGTTTCGCCGGCAACAGCGGAGATGTATTGCCCAAGAGCGCCTTTTCTTGGAAGCTATTGTATGCAAGTCCCGTGCAAAGCGTCACCGACTCGCTGCCGGGAGACACCGACGGAGAGTATTCACTGAGCACCGACGAAGATCCCGACACCCCCGGAGAAGCTGAGACAGTGGCGCTTCTTCCCTACACGCAGGGAGACGCGGCCGACCCCTATTTCGTGTTCTACACCCTCACGGTCACCGACAGTTTCGGCCGTACCGCCAGAGAGCTGGTCAAGATTGTGATCCGCGACCATCCCGCCGACCCCGAGGTGGAGGTGGGCCATCCCGAGTCTGACCCGTCGGCGACCACCGAGGATGGCAAACGACAAGGAGTGCAAGCAGCAGGAAAGAACCGCTATGTCGTCTCGCCCGACGCAGCCGAAGCCGGCTTGACCCTTACCGCCACCGGGAGCGCCGACGGGCGGGGCCGCAGCAGCCAGCTCTCCCACACATGGTCGGGCGCCGGGGTGGTCGCCAGCCCCGCCAACCAGCCCGGTGCCACTTCCCGGGCTGTCTTCACCGCCTCGGCAGATACCGAGCAGGGTGCTGCGTTCACGGTCAAGGTGGTGGTCGCCGATCCAGCAGGCCGCAGCGGCGAGGCAGAGATTGTACTGGTGGTGGCGGACAACCAGAGGCCCAGCGCTCAGGTAACAGCTCCCGACAGCGGAATCGACACCCCCGACGGTGCCAACGGCGGCTGGCCGGAGGACGACCCTCCCAGTGGCGAGGTAGTGCTGCGAGGTGTGGGCTTTGACCCCGACGGCGACCCTGTCGTCTTCCAATGGAGCCAGGTGAAGGACAGTGCAGGCGAGCCGCTCGACAAGGTCTTCAAAGGACCCCGCCTGAGTCTGCGCGGGTCGGCCACCTCAACCGTTTCTTTCGACCTGCCCGAGGTCACAGAAGGCACCCAGTACGAGGTGTACTTGGAGTTCGAGGTGACCGACCGCTGGGGAGTGCCGGCCACCGATGTGGTGAAGGTGACCATCCACGACGGCGACGACGACCTCAGGGCAATGCCCGACCCGCTCCGAAAAGTGCCCACCGGCAGCTTCGTGCGCCTTCGGGGTGCAGTCAGCTCCGGGATTGTCAGCGCCGATACCCTTTCCAGAGTCGCCTATTCGTGGACGTACAAGGGAATTGAGACGGTCCCCCGCACCGAGGAGCGCATTCCTGTTACCCCTGCTGAGGAGCAGCAGGGATTTGTGGCGGGAGAGTGGTTCCCCTACTCCGACGGCACTTACCACCCCACCGCCGGCGGGAGGCTGAAAGGCGCTGACGGGCGCTTTCCCTATTTCGACGCTCCTGAACTCGGCGAGTTCGACAGCGTCAAGCTTGCATTCGAGCTGACCGTGGAATCGGGCGTCGAAGGCGACCAAGACCATACGAAGGACAGCGCCACTGTGGCTGTCACCGTGGTCAATGGGTTTTTCTCCGGGGCAGTCGATGGCCCCGACTTTTGCGCCAACTTGAGCCTGGGCGGCCCCCTGACCTACCCGTTCGACGGCGATGGCGACGATGTGGCCGACATCTGCTCAATAAGGGGTTCCCGCCGGGCGGCAGTAGCCCGCCAGAACGCCTTGGAGACCCTGGCAGTTCTCAACCCCGACCTGTTGATCGCCGCACTCCACGGCATGCTCGACAAAGCTGACACCGAAGACGACGAGTCCACGCAGGGCACCTGCGCCACTGCTCCTGTTGATCTGGGGGACGCTGAGGATGATTTGGCCGAAGACGTCTGCGGTCGGGCCGAGCGGGAAACATCGTCCCTGCCGGCACCGATCGACCCCGTGAAGTCCGAAAGGTTCTTTTCTGGGGTGGTCACCGGCCCGAATTACTGCACCAACCTGAGCCTGGGCGGTCCCACCACCTATGCGTTCGACAGCGATGGCGACGGCGTGGCCGATATCTGCTCGCTGCCGTTCACCCGGCGTGAGGCGGTTGCCCGCCAGAACGCCCTCAACGCGGCGTTCTCCCAGCATGAGCAGTACGCCGATGCGCTGAGAGCGGCGTGTGACGCCCTGGGCAGCACATCGTTCGGCGACAACGCCCGAGACCTGGCCCGAGACGAGTGCGAGGCACCTGCTCCGCCAACCCTGGGAACCCCGCTTCCCACCGCTGGCAACTAATCCAACTGGCTCATAAGAGCCAGCAAACCGAGAGCGGCCCCGGCCTGGGTGCTGAGGTTGCGGGCTGTCTGCTGGCAGGGGTGCTCAACGATGTCCAGATCTGGGAATCGCACAGGAGCGGGCTTCAGGATGTGGGTGGTGCAAGCGCTTCCCCCCGGGAGCGACCAATGCCCCCCGTCGAACCTCAATGCCGTTTTCGCTTGGGCGCCGCCGAGGGCGAGGCTAGCCATGCCGACATCTCCGGCTGCGGCCAAGTGCCGCCCCGGTCAGGGCCGCGGCAACAGAGATTCGGAAGGTGTTATTGCCGATCCCGTAGAGCACCGTTCAACAGTCGTTTGCCCATCGAAAGTGACCGCCCGCGCAATACGACGGTCGCTTTCGTAACAAAAGTGACCGTTTTTGCAATTCGGCGGTTAGTTTGGAATATGTGGGGAGGTACGTTGACCGCATTCACGACGGTGTTCTAGGGCCTGAGCCGTACAAGGCGCTGGTGCCGCACAGAATCGCCGGTTGGAGTCCTGAGCTGAGCCAAAGTACGGCACAGCGGGTGAAAGCAGCTGGTGATCGGATGGCGGGATTGGTGGCGATATTGCCCGAGCATCCCGCTTTGGAGTGGTGCCTGAACCGCTCTGAGGGGATAGCGACCAGCGACGTGGAGGGGGTTTCAACGACGCTGCGGTCGTTGAGTCTGCTCGAATCCTTGCGGGCCGAACGCGACCCCGGGCGCCAGGAGCGAGACAGGCAGGCTCTCGGAGCCGTTCGGCTTGCTGCCCATGCAGTGGCAGTCGGACGCAGGGCGCAGACCCCTGTTCGTGTCTCCGACCTGAGAGAGATGCACAAACGGTTGTTTGAGGGCGCCGACGTGGCGTTCGAGCCGGGAAGTATGCGCGGCGATGACATCTGGATCGGTCCGAGGGGGGCCACACCACTGGAAGCGCTGTTTGTCGCGCCGCCAGCGGAGTTTGTGCTCCCTCTCTGCGAGGACTTGGTGGACTATGTGTCGGCGCACGACCTTGAGCATCCTTTGGCCAAAGCCGCAATTGCCCATTTGCAGTTCGAGACGATCCATCCGTTTCCAGACGGGAACGGGCGTGTCGGCAGGGCACTGATCCACAGCGTGCTTCAGCGAAACTGGCCGGCATTGATGCCTGTTCCGCTCTCGGCTGCGATTGCCGAGCACAAGCAGGACTACTTCGCGGCGCTGCGGCCCTACCAGACCTACACTGGCGACAGCGAGAGCCAGGTGCGCGATGCCTGTGGGGAGGCAGCGGTCTCGTTCATCGCTGACGCTGCCTCTGTGGCCTGTGACTACGCAGAGTCGGTCGGCCATGCCATAGAGGGCATGCTGGTCAAGTGGGAGAGGCTGGGTCTGAGGTCTCACTCGGCTGCGGCCGCCACCCTGGATGCGATGGCCACCATGCCGGCTGCGAGTGTTGCCTACCTCAGCGACGCTACGGGCCGCAGCGTCCATTCGGTGAGGCGTGGCCTTCGCGGCCTGGTCTCAGCAGGGGCGGTGGTGGAATCCCGAGATGAGGACACAGGGCGCAGAGTGTTCGAGGTGCCCGAATTGCTACAGGTCGTCGACCACCGCCAGAAGCTCTTGCAGGTTTGCTGGCATTCGCACCAAGCAGGTATGGGACTCTCGGCAGCCGAACTCGTCGCCGAGTGGCGCCGCACCGCTGTCATGGGCGATGCGGCCCTGAAAACGCCGACGCCGAGGGCGCGATGCACCCATATCGGCGAGAGCAGCAAGGTCCGATGCACCCAACCAGCAGGCCACCCCCCGCCTCACCGTTACACCTAATCTCTGGGGCCACACGGCTCGACGCGTGATGCCTGATGCGAAAAGCGAGGCGGTTCAGGAATACGAGCAGGCCATCAACCATCTGATCGACAGCCGCCACAGCCGCCCAGTCGTACCCAGCGGGTAGGCGCATCATTCCTCAGCGTCGCCGGTAGCCAATGTGGCCCCAGCTCAAGAGCTGTTGCACGCCAAGCGCCGTCAGGTCCACAGGAGATCTGCTGTCAGGGTCAGGATTCTGTACAAGCTAAGAGGGGATCTTGGGGAATCCGAGGGTGATTTGTCGGGAAACTGGAGCCCAAAATGCTGTGGAATCCGAGGGCATATTGTCAGGAATTCCGAGAGCCGGACAGCCCGCCCAACGGCGTGGATGGGCGGGATTTTGCCGGCAGGTCCTAGCCACATCGGCAACGACACATTTTTTCGCAACAACTCTCTGACCAGGCGAAATGCAAAGTTGAATCACCCTGGGTTTGGTAGAGGCTTTTTTTGTGTGTTTCCGCCGGGGTGGCGGTTCGGGTTTGATTGTAGTGGGCGTTCTCGTGGTCGGCGGGGGTGGTGTATGCGTATCGGCCGGGCAGGAGCTGGCTGTGGCTGCGCTGGTGGTTGTGCCAGTCCGGGAATCACCAGGCAGGCGCGGGACAGAGCGCGGAAAGGCCCGGCCCCACCGGCAAGACCCGCCTAGCCTTCACCAAACACCACACCCGCTACGCCGACATGGCCCGCTCCGCCTGAACCCGTCGCTCCTAGTGAGGCTTCGTTGTTGGGTGGTACGTGTCTTGGCCTAGGAGAATTACCGCGTGGCCAATTCAGGCTGCTTCTCTGCGGCCTAAGACGAACACGGTTACGAGACCAACCAGATCGACTGATCCCAAGATGATGCCCGCAGTGTCGTGATCGGCGAGCACAAGCCAGACGGCCGCACACAAGAAGAAGACTGAGATCAGGAATCCTGCCAGTAGCCCGGCAAGCGAACGCCTCGCACCGAACTCAAAGTGCTCCTTCTCAATCCTTTGCTGATGGTTGATCTGCGATTCGGCCATCTTGACGATGCGATCAGCAAGGCCCGGCAATACCTGTTCATATTGCCTCAGATCATCTGGCGCGGGTATGGGGCCTTGACGGCTTGTGACTTCAAGCGACTGAGAAATCACCACGTCTGGCGAAACGGAATCTTGCAATGGAGGTTGTCCGCCTACGTCAGAGGCAATTTCTGCCCCAGCAGGTTCCACACCAGCCGAGCCGTCTTTAGAGGCCCGGCTACGCTGCTCGTCGTCTTCCATCAGTCAGCAGACCGAGGAGGTTCAAACTGTCCCATTGCAGATTGAAGGGCATCGCCCACTGCCCACCAACTCCGTGCCAGTGCGTCGCTTGCCGCTCGTTGGTGATCTTCACTCATCTTGCGGCGTGGACCGAGACTGCCCGTGAAATCAAAGATCGCCGCTGCGCCGGTCAGAATCGCCGACCTACTGGAACTCCCTTGAATTTCACGACGAACAGACACGCTCACTTATGGCTTCTCCCTATTTCCGCTTCTTTATCACGCTACCAGCCAATCTGATGCACAGCACCAACAACATTGGCCCACGCCCAAGTCAGTGGCGGCGGGTACTGACGGGCGCCGCAGAGGTGGTGGTGGCCAAGCACCGCACAGGCCCCACCGGCAAGACCCGCCTAGCCTTCATCAAACACCAAATCCGCTTCGCCAACATGTCCCGCACCGGCTGATCCAGCCAAGTGGGAAAATCATTTCCACTTTTCCCACACACACCACTGAAGGGCTAGCCAAGCACAGACTCGAAGACCGGCTGAAGACCGCTCTGGCCAGTTGGCCCGCCAGAGAAGAGCTGCGGACACAAACCGGCGAGATCATCGAAGCCGAAGTCCGCAAACAGCTCCTAGACGTCAGATTCAAGGCCGCATAGCCAACCAAACAGAGCAGCCAGGCGACCTAGGCAGGGGGGATTGGTCCCCCGGTGCCGGCACCCCCACATTCGCCGAGGCCGTGGAGCAGGTTATCGCCATGCACTTGGTCGGCTGGCCTTGAAGGCACTAGCGGGACGACAGCGCATGACCGCTAGGGGCGCAGAGGTTCCGACGCTCAGCCCGCAACGAACTCTAACCCGAGACCTGCCACCCGCTAGTTGCTAGGCAGCTTCGGCAGGAGGCTCTTTGCCCAGCTGGGCCTCGATACGAGTCAAGCGCTCCCCGCCCGGGCCATCCTCGCCAATTTGGTCTCCACGGGTTCGACCCTGCTCCAAGAGCCGGATATCGCCGGGAATGGCGGGCGCACACCGTTCTTGGGCCCGCTTGAGGTGTGTGTTGGCGTGTTGCCGGCTGCTTGTCGGCCAAGGCGTTCGGCTGGGTCGGATGCGGCGGCCGCACGGCCCGGTCGACGGGCGCTGCGCCCATGGGCCCGCTGGTGCGGCCGGCGGTGCCACCAGGGGTTTTGGCCGATCCCGCCGAGCAGGCTACAGAGAGGCCCGCCGTCTGCCGGCCCGTTTCGCGTGCGGTTGCCTAGGGCCTCTAGCCGAGGCTGTGCCCGGGCCACCGGAAATCGACTTCGCCGGCATTTCCCCTGGTCACGAAGGTGCGGTTTCGCGGGAGTGGCGGCGGCGGGAGTGCTGCTGGTCGTCGCAGGTCCCTGCTCGCGCTCGGGGCACTGCTGGCGTT
>JAJEDQ010000159.1 GCA_022821445.1 Acidimicrobiia bacterium
ACGCTCACCGGTCCTCGCCAAAGCGGCAAGACCACCCTTTGCCGGGCGGTGTTCCCACAGCATCCCTATGTGAGCCTGGAAGCGCCCGATGTGCGCTCGTTCGCCACCGACGATCCCCGGGCTTTTCTGGCCCAGTTCCCTCAGGGTGCGATCATCGACGAAGTCCAGCGGGCGCCGGACTTGCCGTCATACCTCCAGGGTCTCATCGACGCCGACCCGACGCCGGGGCAGTGGATCCTCACCGGCTCCCAGAACTTCTCGCTGGTGGAGTCGGTCAACCAGTCTCTGGCGGGCCGCACCGAAGTCCACCACCTGCTGTCGCTGAGCCGGGGAGAGGCGATCCGCTTCCCCCGTTACCCCCAGGATTTGGAGGGGACGCTCTTCACCGGCGGCTATCCCCGCATCTACGACCGCGGCCTCGAGCCAGCCGACTGGATTGGCGCCTACATCGCCACCTACATCGAGCGCGACGTGCGAACGCTGCGCAATGTGGGCGACCTCTCGGCATTCGGCCGATTTGTGCAGCTCTGCGCAGGCCGCACCGCACAGCTCGCCAATCTCTCGTCCCTGGCTGATGACTGCGGGGTGTCGCAACCCACGGCGAAGGCATGGCTCAGCATCCTGGAAGCCAGCTTCGTGGTGTTCCTGCTTCCCCCCTTCCACTCCAATCTCCGCAAGCGGCTGGTGAAGATGCCCAAGCTGCACTTCTACGACACCGGGCTCGCCTGCCACCTTCTGGGCATCCGCACTCCCGAGCAGCTCGTATTGCACCCGCTGAGAGGGCCGATTTTCGAGACATGGGTTGTCTCTGAGATCTACAAGCAGCGCACCCACCATGGCCGCAGCGGCAGCCTGTCGTATTACCGAGACCGCAGCGGAACCGAGGTTGACCTCGTCATCGAGCACCCCGAAAAGCTGACCTTAGTAGAAGCAAAATCAGCCGCCACGCCCTCTTCCAGCTTCTTCAACACCGCCCAAAAGGTGGCCGCCTACCTACAAGGCCAGCGCCCTTGCGAACTATTCGCGGTATACGGAGGCGACCAACACCAATCCCGCGAACAGGGAACACTGGTGCCCTGGGCGCAGCTGCAAGAAGAGGAATGGGAGAGGCCTTGATCCTGAATCCTGCCGTGGGCGCGAAATGACGACGTATTCCATTGCAGAGCTGTGGCGGTATCCCGTTAAGTCGATGGGCGGTGAGCGGGTCGAGAGCCTTGAGCTTCGCACCAGCGCTGTTGTCGGGGACCGGCGTTGGGCGGTGCGCATTATCGAGACGGGCAAGATCGCCAGTGCCAAGCGACCGCGACCCTATGGTCTGCTTCTTTCATGGAGCGCCAGGGCGCAGGCTGATGGCAGCGTGGTTGTGGTCGACCCTGGTGGCAGGGAGTATCCCGCGGGTAGCGGTGAGCTTGATGCCGCGTTGACCGAGGCGTTAGGTGAACCTGTCCGCTTGGTCGAAGTGGTGGAGGGCCGCGAGGAGACCTACGGCAGTGAGTGGCCAGAGATCCCCGGCACTGTCCTTTCTGATGTGGAGGTCGATCTACCCGTCGCGGCCATCACCGAGAAGACTTCGTTTGTCGATGCCTCGGCCGTTCACATCATCGTCAACCAGTCGATGACTCACCTTGCCTCGCGGCTGGACGGCGTCAAGCTTGGTGTCGAGCGATTTCGCCCCAACATCGTTCTCGATGCCCACGACAACAGCGGTTCAGGGGAGTTTGCCGATCTGGCCTGGAAAGACCTTGTTGTCAAGATCGGCGACGTGGAGCTTCGGGTCGGAGACCCCACCCCCCGCTGTGTGATGACAACCTTGGCCCAGCCGGGCTACGAGCAGGCCAAGAGCGTGCTGCAAGTGCTCGCCACCGCTGCCCGCAAGGAGTTCGACTACGGGGCCTTCGCCTGCTTCGGCACCAACGCCGAGGTCGTAGCCGCGGGCACCATCCAAGTCGGCGACACACTCTCCACTCCGGACTGATCGCTGGTCTTGGGACGACAGACCAATTCCGTAGGCGGTCAGAGTTCGCCGGAGGCGAGCATGTCGGCGGGGATCTTCAGATCGAGGGCGCCGAGGTAGCCGCCTCCGTCGTCGACGGCGTAGTGGATGTCGTAGCCGAGCAGTTCTTGCGCCCGGCGGGGGAGGGTACGGGCGATGTCGGGCGGAGTGGCCAGGCAGTTGTTCTCCTCAGAGCGCAGCCAGCCCAGCATGTAGCTCAGGTGGAAGGCGGGCCGGTGCTGGTCTTTGGTGCTGTTGGTGCCGGCGCCGTGGATGGTGGACCCCAGGTAGATCACCCGCGACCCGGCGGGCATCTCGGCATCGGCGAACTCGTGGGGCTCGGGCTGGCGGTCGAGCTCCCAGCGGTGGCTGCCGGGCACCACTCGGGTGGCGCCAATCTCGGTGGTGAAGTCGCACAGCGCGGTTACCGACGAAAGCTCCATCTCGGGGCTGGGCTGGGGCATGTGAGGCCACACGTCCTCGTCGCGGTGGGGGAACTGGGCCTCCGCCCCTGGTCCCACCACCAGCATGTGAGCCACGTTCACCTGGATGTCGGAGCAGTTGGGTCCCAGCACGGCATCAGCGATGTCGAGCATCAACTGGTGCAAGAGCACCTCGGTCACGAAGGTGGGCGACTTGGAGGCCAGGCCGGTCACGTGGCGGGTGTGTTCGCCGAAGAAAGCGGCGATTGTTGGGCTGATATGGGTCCGGTTGGAGTCGGGCTTCTCGGCATAGGGCATCAGCTCGGCGAGGATCTGGTTGATTACCTCGTCGCTGAAGCAGTCCTCCACGATCACCGCCCCGTCGGCGTCGATCACCTCCAGCACGTGTTCGAGCGGCTCGTCGTTTTTGAGGTGGGTCAACTCGGCTTGGGATGCCATGCCCCACTGTATTCCGAGTAGTTCAGCTAGGCCTTCTGAAGGAGCCAGAGGCCGATCACGCTGTAGAACACCATCACGAGCAGCATGGGGCGCTGGGCCCAGGTGGCCTCGCTGGCGTCGCTGATTTCCACGGCGCGATCGTGGGCCACCAGCACCGCGGCAATGTGGCCAAGCACGATGGCCAGGAACTGCACCCAGGCGATGGCATTGGTGGACACCAGGAAGAAGTTCACCGCCCAATCGGCGGTTCCGAACCAGTTGGAGCCGCGGTCGAACGGGTTCGAGAGC
>JAJEDQ010000018.1 GCA_022821445.1 Acidimicrobiia bacterium
GACATCTTCTCCCCGCCCACCAGCAGCCAGCCGTGGACGTGGTAGCGGGGCAGATCGGTCACGCCGGCCGCCAACAGCATGGCGGGCCAGTAAACGCAGTGGAAGCGGATGATGTCTTTGCCCAGCAGATGGCGCACCGACGGCCACCACGCCGCGAACTGCTCGTCGTCAGCCCCGTAGCCCGCGGCGGTGGCATAGTTGGTGAGCGCGTCGTACCACACGTAGAACACGTGGCCCTCGGCCCAGGGCACCGGGATGCCCCAGTCGATGGAGGTGCGGGTGATGGAAATGTCCCGCAAGCCGCCGCGGATGATGCCCAGAGCCTCGTTGCGATAGCCCTCCGGGGTGATGTTGGTGGGGTTCGACTCGTACCACTCCAGCAGCGGCCCCTCGAATTCGGAGAGCTTGAAGAAGTAGTTCTCCTCGGTCATCCGCTCCACCCGGCCCGACTCGACGTCGGATTCGGTCACGTCTTCTTCGGACACATAGGCCTCGTCAGACACCGAGTACCAGCCGTCGTAGACCGCCGAGTAGATGTAGCCGTTGTCGTAGGCCCGCTGCATGAGCGTCTGCACGGCCTGGTGATGACGGGGCTCGGTGGTTCGGATGAACTCGTCGTTGGCCACCCCGAGTTCGGCCCACGCTTCCCGGAAGCGCTGGCTGGTTCCGTCGGCCTGGTCCAGCGGGGACAGGCCGTTGGCCTCGGCGGCCCGCTGCACCTTCAGGCCGTGCTCGTCGGTGCCGGTCAGGTAGAAGACGTCTTCGCCCAGGAGCCGGTGCCAGCGGGTGACGGCGTCACCGTTGAGCACGGTGTAGGCGTGGCCGATGTGGGGCGCGTCGTTGACGTAGAAGATCGGGGTTGTCAAGAAATAGCGCGACACCACCTCACCCTACTTTCCTCGGCCCGCTGATCCCGATGTGTCACTCCCCGAACATTTCAGCGGAACGGCGGGCCATCTCGTCGGGGGGCACATCCTCCACGTGGGTGGCTACGTGCCAGCGGTGGCCGAATGGGTCGACGAACATGCCGCCCCGGTCGCCATAGAACTGGGTTTCCACCGGCTGCTCAGCGGTGGCTCCGGCGGCAACAGCTTTGGCGTAGGTGGCGTCGGCGTCTTCTACGTAGACGCTGATGGTGACGGCGGTGCCGCCGATGGAATTCGGTCCGAGCACCCCCATCTCGGGGTACTCATCGGACACCATGACGAGCCCGTCGCCGATGGCTACCTCGGCGTGGCCGATCTTGCCATCAGGTGCGGTGAGCCGCATGCGTTCGGTGGCACCGAATACCTCAACCATGAAATCGATGGCGGCGGCCGCTCCGTCCACACACAAATAGGGGGTGATCCGTGGATAGTCGTCGGGAATGGGCTTGACGTTGCTCATGGGGACTCCTGGGCCGGTTGGGGCCAGTGGTTGGGGTCTCTGGAAGGGTCAGTCTTCCAGACTCATCTGGTACACGGCTCGTCGGGATACGCCGAGGTCGTCGGCCACGGCGGCGGCGGCATCCCGACGGGACAAGCCGTCGGCTAGCCGCTCATTGAGTGCCATCCTGATTTGGGATTCAGAGGGCGGTGCAGGATCGGGGCAACCGGCCACCACCAGAACGTGCTCGCCTCGAGGCTCGGTACCGTCGGCTCGGACAACGGCATCGGCCAGCGTGCCCCGCCATACCTCCTCGTGCAGCTTGGTCTGCTCCCGCACGATGGCCACTGCCCGATCGCCTCCCAGGGCCGAGGCCAGATCACCCAGGGTGCGAGCCAGCCGGTGAGGGGCTTCGAACAGCACCATGGTTCGGGACTCTTGGCACAGCTCTCGGATCCGGTCGGCCCGGTGTCGGCCCTTTCGAGGCAGGAATCCCTCGAAGCAGAAGCGCCCGGTGGGAAGGCCGCTTACTACCAAGGCGGCGAGGGCGGCCGACGGGCCCGGCACCGCCTCCACCTCACCCCCCGCGTCCAGAACCGCTTCGACCACTCTGGACCCCGGATCAGACACAGCCGGAGTGCCGGCATCGGTCACCAACACCACGGTGTTGCCGCCTGCCACCAACTGGGCGATCTCGTCCGCACCCGCGGCCTCGGTGTGCTCGTTCACCACCAGCAGCCGGGGTGCGCTCACCCCGGCATGGGCCATCAGCTTTCCGGTGCGGCGAGTGTCCTCGCAGGCCACCACATCAGCGCCGGCCAGCACCTCCACCGCCCTCGGGGATAGGTCGCCCAGGTTGCCGATCGGGGTGGCAACCAAAACCAGCCTTCCAGTCATGCCGCCTCCCTTGTGGTCGGTTGACCGCTATCCCCTCTCCCATGCAGTCTGCCGCACTTCCAAACGGTCCCCGGGCATTAGCCCCCAGCGGGCAAACGAGCCGGCCTCGGCCTCCAGCACCGCCCGGGCCCGCCACACTGGCAGACCGATCCGAAAACGGGCCATGGTGGCTGCTTTCAGAACCACCAGATCGCGATCCAGGTAGGCTACGTCGATGGGAAACCGCATCCCCAGAGTGTGTACCGAGAACGCCGGCCGAAGCAGCAGCGCATTGTCGAACTCGTCGCGGCCCAACAGCCCGAGGGCCCGTTCGCGCCACCCGGTGGCGATCTCCACGGTGGCCAGCACCCGATCGTCACAGACGAGCCACGCCATCACAAGATTTTCCAACTCCAGCGGCGTTTGTTCAAGAAAAAGTTGGGCAACCTCTGATTCGACTACCCAGCCCTACACGTTGAAGCGGATCTCCATCACATCGCCGTCGGCCACCGAGTAGTCGCGGCCCTCGGTGCGCATCATGCCCAGTTCCTTGGCCTTGGTCCAGCCGCCTGCGTCCAGCAACTCCTGCCAGCCGATCACGTCGGCTCGGATGAACCCTCTTTGGAAGTCGGTGTGGATCCGGCCCGCCGCTTCAGGGGCGGTGGCCCCCAGGCGGAAGGTCCAGGCCCGGGTCTCCTTGTCACCGGTGGTGAAGAAAGTCCGCAGTCCCAAGAGGTCGTAGGCCGCATGGGTGAACCGGCCCAACGCCCCCTCCCCCAGTCCCAGGCCGTCGAGCATCTCGGCCCGCTCCTCGACGGAGAGCTGGGCGGCCTCAGCCTCGAGCTGCACGCACACCGCCATGACTCCGGCCCGACCTTCCAGTTCAACGGCCACCGGCTCGATCACCGATTCGGCCTCGTCCAGCTGGTCTTCCCCGATGTTGACCACGGCCAGCACCGGGCGGTTGGTGAGCAGGAAGCTCTCCCGCAGGTCGACCCGCTGGCTAGGGGCCAAATCGCTGCGATAGATGGGGATGCCCTCGCCCAGCACGTCGGCGGCGGCTTCCAAGGCAGCCACCTCCCCGGCCAGCGACCGGTCTTGCACCGCGGACTTGCGTCGCTTTACCAGCCGGTTCTCCACCGACTCCAAGTCGGCCAGCGTCAACTCGATCTCCAGCACCCGCAGGTGCTCCAAGGGGTCGGTGGGGCCGGGCACGTCGGGGTGGACAAAGGCTCGGAGCACGTACACCACCGCGTCCACCTCGCGGATGCCGGCCAGAAAGCGGTTGCCCAGCCCCTCGCCCCGGCTGGCCCCCTCCACCAGACCCCCGATGTCGGTGAATTGCACGCTGGCCGGCGTCACAGTGCGGGAGCCGCTGAGCTCGGCAATGGCATCAAGGCGGGGATCCACCACCTTGGCCACGCCCACGTTGGAGTCGGTGGTGGCGAAGGCATACGGGGCGGCCAGCACGTCCGACCCGATCAAGGCGTTGTAGAGGGATGACTTGCCGGAATTGGGCAAACCGACGAACCCGAAGCGCTCCACGGGTCGTTCACGCTACCTGGAGTCGGTAGTCTTTCTAGAGACGCGGAGGTTTGAATGTCGAAGCGCACCCAAAAACGCAAGGCCCGAGCACGGCGCAAGAAGGCCAACCATGGGCGCAAGCCCAATGCCGGGCGAAACAGCTAAGCCTGATTCGCCTTTGCCATCACCCCCGGGCGAAACAGCTAAGCCCAATTCTCCCCCTCCGCCCATCGCCTCGGGCACGCTGATCTACGACGGCGACTGCGGGTTCTGCACCGCTACAGCCCGATGGACCGAGCGCCGGCTGAGCGACGACTATCGGGTGGTCCCCTCCCAGCAGGCCGATCTGGAAGTCCTCGGCCTCACCCAAGAAGACGTGGCCCGCTCCGCGTGGTGGATCGACACCGACGGTACCCGCTGGGACGACCACCGCAGCATCGCCAAAGCCCTGGGAGCCATGAGCGCCCCTTGGCCTGCGCTAGGCCGCATGCTCACCTTTGGCCCCATAAGCCCGCTAGCCCGCCAGGCATACCATCTGGTAGCCAACAACCGCTACCGCATCCGCTGGCCGGGAACTCGCCCCACCTGCAAACGCTGAGCTCTCAGACCGCGGCGGCCTCTTCGACTTGGAAGTCCTCGTACTCCTCGCCGGTGTCCACCCAGTCTTCGAATTCGATTACGTGGATCTCCTCGAACCGGCGCCGGAGCCAGCCGTCGCCGGCATCGAGCAGGCCCAGCTTCTTGCAGTTGGGGACGATCTTGGAGAACAGGATGTTCTGGAACGGCTTCTGATCGGCGGGTAACGATAGGAAGTTCTCCACCATGGGCCGCACCGGTACGCCCATGCGCTCCCACACCTCTTGGGACAAGAACCGGTCGCGCATCCGCACCGCGGCCTCAAAGGCGAACTCCTGGCGCTCCCGCAGCTCGGGATCGGTGAGCTCGCTGTAGAACTCCTGGAGGCTGAGCACGCCGAAGGCCACATGGCGGGCCTCGTCGGCCATCACATAGCGCAGGAGCTTCTTGAGCAGGGGCTCAGGAGTGAGCTGATGCATGAAGCCGAAGGCGGCCAGGGCCAAGCCCTCCACCATGATCTGCATGCCCAGGTAGGTCATGTCCCAGCGGCTGTCGTTGATGATGTCGTCGAGCAGCATCTTGAGGTGGACGTTGATGGGATAGGAGTCGCCCACCTTCTCGTCGAGGTACTTGCCGAACACCTCTACGTGGCGGGCCTCGTCCACCACCTGGGTAGCGGCGTAGTACTTGGCGTCGATCCACGGCACGGTCTCGACGATCTTGGCCGTACACAACAGGGCGCCCTGTTCGCCGTGGAGGAACTGGCTCATGCGCCATTTGAATGTCTCCAGGGAGAACTCCCGCCACTCGGCCTCGCCCCAGTTGGCGGTGGGCAGATCGGGCCTGTCCTCGCGCTCAAACTCATCGCGGCTCCCGGACTCGGTGAATATGTTGAACGCCTCGTAAGGGTCCACATCGATGGACCAGTCCAGGTCGGTTTGGGCGTTCCACTGCGATGTCTTGGCCTTCTCATAGAGGCGCTCCAACTTGGGCCGAGCCCCCTTGGCATAGTCCCAGGTGAACAGGGCGTCGCTGTTGTCTTGAACCGCGTGAATCACCGAGTTGACATCGCTGTTGGTCCGGGAGATGTCGATGATGGTGTCGATGTCGTTGACATCGGAGCGTCCGATGATCTCCTCATCGGTGCGAGTGGGCGGAGCCATGCGTCTCTCCTCTGCCGCCGTCGGCCGGGGCTATTGATTGAATGATACTCCCGAAGGCCTCAAATGAGACCTCGCGGCGATCGCTCAATCCAAGCTGTTCAAGCCCTCGATAACCACGCCGGCCGCCGCTCCCCCGTCCACCGGCAGATCGGCGCCGGTGATGTGCGACGACTCGTCGGAGGCCAGAAACAGCGCCGCGGCGGCGATGCACTCCAAAGGGACCTCGCCGGGGATGCCCCGATTGGCCGAATAGGCCGCGGTCTCATCCATGAAAGACATCATTTGGTCGAACCACTGTGAGTACATGGCCGGGTTGCCGCCCGCAGGGCACACGTTGTTCACCCGGATGCCGGATCGGCCCAGCTCCAGGGCCGCGCAGCGCATCAGCCCCCCGAGGCCGAACTTGCTGGCCCCGTAGGCGGATATCCCGTTCATGCCGATGAGCCCGTCAATGGAGCTGATATTGACTATGGAACCGCCCCCGGAAGCCCGCATCGGCCCGACCACCGCCCGCATGCCCAAGAACGGCCCCACCAGATTCACGTCCAGCACCTGGCGGTAGGCCTCGGCCGAGGTGCGCTCGATGGGGCCCATGTGCAAGATGGCGGCGTTGTTCACCAGGACATCCACCTGGTCCATCCCACTCACCACCTCGTCCCAGTGGGCCTCGTTGGTCACGTCTAGCTTGACGATTCCGTCACCGTCGGCCCCATCCCTATCAGCAATGTCGGTGGCCACCACCGCCGCTCCCTCATCCCGGAACATCTGGGCGATGACCGCTCCGGTGCCCCGGGCTGCGCCGGTGACAATTGCTGTTTTTCCTGCAAGCCTTGACATGGCCCCAGAGTAGACACTCCAAGCCGCCGGTCCGACACTGTGGTTGTCACCGTGCTGGGCTAGCCTCATTAGTCCTACTACTGGCATCAGACGGAGGGGTTCAGATGCGTAAGAGATTCATGGCTTTGTTGGCCCTGCTGTTTTGCTTGGCCTTGGTGGCGGCAGGCTGCGGCAACGATGACGACACCGAATCGTCCCCGGCGCCCGCGCCCACCGAGGCACCCGCCCCAGAACCAACCGAGGCACCGACACCCGCGCCCACCGAGGCGCCCGCGCCTGAGCCCACCGAGGCACCAGCGCCTGAGGCGCCTTCCGGAGCTCTCATCAGCTTGGAAGAGGAGTGCGCGGCTTGGGGCGGGATCCAGGCCCCGGACGGATTCCGAGTGAACATGGTCACCGATATCGGCAAGGTGGACGACGGCACATTCAACCAGTTCGCCTATGAGGGCATGGTTGGCGCGGCCGAGTGCTTCGGCATCGAGGACACCAGCGTGATCGAGACCGCTTCGGAGGCCGACTACGACGCCAACCTCAGCACCTCGGCTGGCGAGAACCCCGACGTGCTCATCACCGTGGGCTTTTTGCTGGGCACCGACACCATGGCGGCGGCCGATGAGAACCCCGAAATCAACTACATCGGCATCGACCAGTGGCACCCCGAGTACCCGTCCAACTACGTGGGCGTTTTGTTCAACGAGCACGAGGGCGGCTTCATCGCCGGTGCCCTGGCCGCCTCGCTCAGCGAGTCGGGCGTGGTCGGCGTGGTGGCCGGTCGTGAGGACGTGCCCCCGGTCGTCAAGTTCGTCAACGGCTACGAGGCTGGCGCCGAGTACATCAATCCCGACATCCAGGTGCTGTCGGTGTACAACGAGAGCTTCACCGATCCGGCCAAGGGCGCATCCGACGCCCAGCAGTTCATCGGTGACGGCGCTGACGTTATCTTCGGCGCCGGCGGCCCCACCGGCTCAGGCGGAATCAAGGCCGCTGCTGAGGCCGGCGCCTGGGGCATCGGCGTGGACCAAGACGAGTACTACACCACCTTCAACGGCGGCACGGCGCCTGGTTCGGAGAACCTGGCCAGCTCGGCCATCAAGCGGGTGGACCTGTCGGTGTTCCGCAACATCGCCACCACCATCCAAGGCAGCTTCGCCGGTGGGCCGTTCGTGCTGACCGCCGAGAACCTGGGCATCACCTATGCGCCGTTCCACGACGCGGCGGTGAGCGCTGAGGCCGCCGCTGCTGTGGAGATGGTGCGGGCCGGCCTGGCCGATGGCAGCATCGACACCGGCGTGTGCGGCATCGACGGCCTGTTCATTGGCGAAGGCTCACTCTGCGACTGACCGATCCCGCGATCGACAATTGACTATCTACATTTGATTGGCGGCGGCTGGGCGAGTTTCAGCCGCCGCTTTTCGCGTGCCGCTCCGGTTGTATGGCGTAGCCTGGGCTGCGCATGGCTCAGACAAGCGGGGGCGCGGCACGTCCGGTGCTGGAGGTTGAGGGAATCACCAAGGCCTTCCCAGGGGTGGTGGCCAACGACGACGTGAGCCTCACCCTCAACCAGGGCGAGATCCACTGCCTGCTGGGAGAGAACGGCGCGGGCAAGAGCACCCTGGTGAACATGGTGTTCGGGCTGTACCGGCCCGACCAGGGCACTATCAGGGTGCGGGGCGAAGAGGTGCATTTCGAAGACTCGGGTGATGCCATCGCCCGGGGCATCGGCATGGTCCACCAGCACTTCCAGCTCATACCGGTGTTCACGGTGGCCGAGAACATCATCTTGGGCAACGAGGTCACCAAGGGGGCGTTCCTCGATCTGGACTCAGCCCGCCGCCAGATCGACAGCCTGGCTGAGCGCTACGGGCTGGCCGTGGACCCGGACGCCACCGTGGGCGACCTGTCGGTGGGGGAACAGCAGCGAGTGGAGCTGGTCAAGGCGCTGTTCCGCGATGCCGACATCTTGATTCTCGACGAGCCCACCGCGGTGCTGACCCCCGGCGAGGTGGACGACTTCTTCGGGGTGGTGGAAAGCCTCACCGGCCAGGGCAAGTCGATCATCTTCATCACCCACAAGCTGCGCGAGGTGCTGGCGGTGGCCGACCGCATCACCGTGCTGCGATCTGGACAGGTGGTGGGAACCGCCACGGCCGAAGGCGCCACCCAGCAGTCTCTGGCCAACTTGATGGTGGGCCGCGACGTGGTCTTCCGAGTGGAAAAGGCCGAGGCCGATCCAGGGGCACCCGTGCTCCGGACCCAAGACCTGCGGGTTGCCGACGACCGGGGAGTGGAAACGGTCACCGGCTTCGACGTGGAAGTGAGAGCCGGTGAGATCTTTGGAATCGCCGGCGTGGAAGGCAACGGCCAGCGGGAGCTGGTGGAGGCCATCTGCGGGATGCGCCCGACCGCCGGGGGGCGGGTGGAGATGCTCGGCCAGGAAACCACCGACTGGAGTCCCCGCAAGATCAACGAGCTGGGCGTGGCCCACGTGCCCGAGAACCGCAGCAAGCACGGAGTGGTGGCCCAGTACACCATCGCCGACAACCTGGTGCTCAACCGCTACCACCACCGCAAGTTCTCCCAGCGGGGGGTGCGCAACACCGGGGCCATCAACGCCGAAGCCCAAGAGCTGGTCGAGCAATTCGACGTCCGCACCCCCGGGGTCGACGCCGTCATCGACACGTTGTCGGGCGGCAACCAGCAGAAGGTGATCGTGGCCCGAGAGCTGACCGGCGACCTCAAGGCCCTGGTGGTGGCCCAGCCCACCCGAGGCCTGGATGTGGGCTCGATCGAGTTCATCCATCGCAAGATCATCGAGCTGCGCGACCGAGGAGTGGCAGTGCTTTTGGTGTCGGCCGAGTTGGACGAGATCATGTCGCTGTCGGATCGGATCGGCGTGCTCTATCGGGGCCGACTAGCCGGAACGGTAAACGCCGCCGACGCCACCCGAGAAGAACTCGGCCTGCTCATGGCCACGGGCTCTGCTGGAGGACAGCGGTGAACGGGGCCCGAAACGCCAATGCCGGGGTTGGGCGGGCGGCCAGCCAAGTCCACCGCGTGCTCACCGAGGCGTGGCGGCTACAGCCGCTGTACGTATCGCTCTACGCCATCTTGTTGTCGTTCGTGGTCGGCGGCGTGTTGATCTCCATCATCGGGGTGAACCCCTTCACCGCCTACTGGGCGCTGCTGCGGGGCATGGTGGGCGGGGGCGATCAGATCGCGGGGTCGCTGGCCCGGTCGGTTCCGTTCATCGGATCGGCGCTGGCCTTGGCCTTCGCCTTCCGAGCCGGGCTGTTCAACATCGGCGCCGAGGGACAGCTCCTGGCCGGTGGCATAACTGCGGCCTATGTGGGAGCGCTGTCGTGGATGTCGGACTTGCCCGGCATCGTGGCCATTCCGTTGATTCTCATCGCCGGCACGATGGGGGGCGCCATCTGGGGCGGGATCCCCGGCGTGCTGCGAACCAAGACCGGCGCCCACGAGGTGATCAGCACCATCATGCTCAACTCTCTGGTGCTGTTCGGGGTCCGCTGGATGGTGAACTCCCGCGATCCGGTGGTGCTGCGAGACACCGAGAGCACCGTTCCCCGCACTGATCCCATCTCCGATACCGCGGTGCTGCCAGAGTTGGTGGACAGCCAGCCCGTTCTCCACTTCGGGCTGTTCGCCCTGGTGGGGATCTGTTTCGTGGTGGCCTTCGTACTAAAGCGCACCACGTTCGGGTTCGAAGTGGGCACCGTGGGATTGAACCCCCACGCCTCCCACTACGCCGGCATCAACGTGAACCGGGTGATCGTGGCCTCGATGGCCGCGTCCGGGGCCTTCGCCGGCTTGGCCGCAGCCTCGGAGATCTCGGGCACCAACGGATTCTTCCAGCCGGGCACCTTCTTTTTGATGGGCTTCGACGGCATCGCCATTGCGCTTTTGGCCCGCACCAACCC
>JAJEDQ010000100.1 GCA_022821445.1 Acidimicrobiia bacterium
CCGGTGGGCTCGGGCACGCTGAGGTTGAAATAGGGGCCGGCCACCGGGTTGGCCCCGCCCAGCACGGTGGCAAACTTGTCGGCCCAGCCCGCGTACCACACCCAGCGGTCGATGGCCGCGGCGGTCTCGTCGGCCGCAGCCACCTCGGTACAACCGTCAACCGCCCGGAGCACCTCGGCGCTGAACTCGTCTCGGCGGGATTCCATCACCTCGGCCACCCGATACAGGATCTGGCCCCGGTTGTAGGCCGTTCGTCCGGCCCAGCCCGCCTGGGCCGACCGGGCTGCGGCCACCGCGTCACGAACGTCTTTGCGGGACCCCTGAACCGCGTGGGCCAAGAGCTGGCCCCCAGCCCCGACTACTGGATATGACCGGCCCGACTCGGAGCGCTCGAATGCCCCGCCGATGAACTGCTTGTAGGTCTTGTTGACCGCCAGTCGATCACTCATGCAACCAACTCCACGGGTGAGAACAGCCTGCTCATGGCACTAACTCCACATAGGGCAGGAGACCGGCCCGGCCTCCCTCGCGGCCGTAGCCGCTCTCCCGGTAGCCGCCGAAGGGGCTGGCCGGGTCGAACCGGTTGAAGGTGTTGGCCCACACCACGCCGGCCTGCATCCGATCGGCCATCCACAAGATGCGAGACCCCTTCTCAGTCCAGATGCCGGCCGACAGCCCATAGGGCGTGTTGTTGGCCTTGTCCACCGCCTCCTCGGCGGTGCGGAAAGTGAGCACCGACAGCACCGGCCCGAAGATCTCCTCCTGGGCTATGCGGTGGGCGGTGGACACATTGGTGAACAGCGCCGGAGCGTGGAAGAAGCCGCGCTCGGGCAGCACGCACTCCGGCGTGTACAGCTCCGCCCCCTCGGCCACCCCCGAGGCCACCAGCTCTTGGATGCGGTTGAGTTGGGCTTGGGAGTTGATCGCCCCGATGTCGGTGTTCTTGTCCAGCGGATCACCCACCCGCAAGGTGTCCATTCGCCGCTGGAGCTTGCCCACCACGGTGTCGGCCACCGTCTCCTGCACCAGCAGGCGCGATCCGGCGCAGCACACCTGGCCGCCGTTGAAGTAGATGCCGTTGACGATGCCCTCGGTCACCTGGTCGAGGGCGGCGTCGTCGAACACGATGTTGGCCGCCTTGCCCCCCAGCTCCAAAGTGAGGCGCTTGCCGGTCCCCGCCATCTCGGCGGCAATGGCCCGGCCCACCTCGGTAGAGCCAGTGAACGCCACCTTGTCCACTCCGGGGTGGGCCACCAGCGCGGCCCCGGCGGCGTCGTCTCCGGTGATGATGTTGACCACGCCGGGGGGAAGCCCGGCGTCACGCAGTACCTCGGCCAGCAGCAAAGCGGTCAGCGGAGTGGTGGGCGCCGGCTTGAGAACCGCGGTGTTCCCACAGGCCAGCGCAGGGGCCAGCTTCCAAGCCGCCATCAGCAGGGGGAAGTTCCACGGGATTACCTGGGCAGCCACTCCCAGGGGTGCGGCCCGGCGGCCGCTGAAGGCGTAGTCGAGCTTGTCGGCCCAACCGGCGTAGTGGAAGAAGTGGGCCGCGGCCAGCGGGATGTCGAGATCGCGGGACTCCCGGATGGGCTTGCCCCCGTCCATCGTCTCCAGCACGGCGAACTCCCGAGCCCGTTCCTGCAACAGCCGGGCCACCCGGTACAGGTACTTGGCCCGATCCGCACCGGGCAGATCACGCCATCCCCCTTCCCAGGCGGTACGGGCCGCGGCCACGGCCCGGTCCACGTCGGCGGCATCGGCCACGCTGACTTCGGCCAACGCCTCCCCGGTGGCGGGGTTGACGGTGGGGGCGAGCCGACCGGCAGCCGGCTCCACCATCTCGCCCCCCACGAACAGGCCGTACTGCGAGGCCAAGCGCACCGGGGCGGTGGATTCGGGGGCAGATGCATACTCGAGGTCGAAATCGCCTACCGGCGCCACCTCGTGTCCTGGAGACGAGCGGTCAGTCAACGCTGTAGTCCTCCCGCCGCTGATAGCGGCCGTCGCGGAGTTTGGCCCGCTGCATGAGCACATCGTTGAGCAGGCTGGAGGCGCCCAAGCGAAAGCGCTCTGGGGTCAGCCACCCCGGTCCCAATGTCTCGCCCACAATCACCAGGTAGTGCCAGGCCTGCTTGGCGGTTCGGATTCCCCCGGCCAGCTTGAGGCCCACGGGCCGCCCGGTTTGCTCGGCCATGTCCCGGATGGCCTCGGCCATGCACAGGGCGACAGCCGGGGTGGCCGAGGTGCCGATCTTGCCGGTGGAGGTCTTGATGAAGTCGGCCCCCGCCACCATGGCCAGCATCGACGCCCGCCTGATCTGGTCGTACGACCCCAGCTCGCCGGTCTCCAAAATCACCTTCAGATGGGCCGACCCGCAGGCCTGCTTGGCCCCGGCGATTTCGTCATAGGCCTTTTGGTACCGCCCGGACAGAAATGCCGAACGGTTCAGCACGATGTCCACCTCGTCGGCCCCCGCGGCCGCCGCCCAGGCGACCTCGGCCAGCCGAGCTTCCAGAGGGGCCAGTCCGGCCGGGAATCCTCCGGCCACGCTGGCCACCGCCACTGCACTGTCGGCCAGCGCCTCGGCGGCCACCGGCACCAATTCGGGATATACGCACACCGCAGCCACGGAGGGTACTGACCAGTCGGCCGCGTCGGGATGACGGGCCCGGGTACACAGGGCCTCAACCCGCTCCGGCGTATCAGCACCCTCGAGGGTGGTGAGGTCCATCACCCGGATGGCCAAGTCGAGCGCCGCTGCTTTGGAGGATGTTTTGATCGAACGGGTACACAGCGCGGCAGCCCGTTGCTCCAGCCCCACCGCGTCCACCGGGGTGATGCGCACTCCGGCCACGGCATCGGCGGCCCCTGTCGGGGTCTCGATGGCGAGCAGATCGGTCACCCGCCCAAGGATAGGGCGGGAGTTCGACAACCAGTCACCCGTCATCAATGCCTAAGGTGAGGCTATGGAGGTTTCGGTTGTCGATCACCCGCTGGCGCAGGCCCGCCTGACCGCCCTGCGCGGGGCCGACACCCCTTCACCGGAGTTCCGGCGGGCCCTAGATGGGCTGAGCGGGCTGTTGGTCTACGAAGCCCTGCGGGATCTTCCTGCCGCCGTGGTCAGAGTCGACACGCCGCTGGCGCCGACATCTGGAGTCCGAATCGACGAGCCCCCACTGCTGGTGCCGGTGCTGCGAGCAGGGCTGGGAATGCTCGACGCCGCTCGCAGGCTGTTGCCGGGGGCGGCCGTGGGCTTTCTGGGCGTGCGCCGCAACGAGGAGACGTTCCAGCCCGAGCCCTATCTCAACACTGTGCCCGACGATCTCCGCGGTCAGGCCGTGCTGGTGTTGGAGCCGATGCTGGCCACCGGAGGGTCGCTGGCCTACGTGTGCGGGCGGATGGCAGCCGCCGGCGCCGGACAGATCACCGCAGTGTGCGTGCTGGCCGCCCCTGAGGGGGTGAAGGCACTAGAAGCCGCCGCCCCTAGCGTGCGGCTGTACACCGCAGCGGTAGACGAGGGACTCAACGACCGGGCCTACATCGTGCCCGGCTTGGGAGACGCGGGCGACCGCCAGTTCGGAGAGCTCTGATACATCGCGCGGAAAAGAACAGTTCGGAGAACTCTGAACTGTCCCGCTGAGGGAAAGATCAGCCGGGGCCGCCGAGGTCGGTGTCGTAGGCGCTGTACACCACGTCGACGGCGTGGTGATTGAGCTGGTCCACCTTGTGGACGATGTCGGCCATCGACCGCTCCAGAGTGGAGTCGGGCTTTTGGGTGTGCAGTCGGTGGATCTGCTGCTCCACTGAGGCCTGGAGCTGAACCTGCTCGGTGCGGATCTTTTTCACTTGGGGCACCAGCCGAGGGGCCAGCTCGATGCAGTCGTCGAACAGCCCAAGGTCGCAGTCCGAACAGAATCCGGTTAGCGCCCGACTGAGTTCTCCGAGTTGGTCCTCTAGGCGCTGCACCCACTCGTCGAGATTGTCGGCGGGCATGCCCTCGGACAAGAGCGCTTGCAGGCCAACTCCAGCCCGGTTGAGCTCAATGCGCCAGTCTTTGTTTTCCCCCATGGCGATCTCCTCGTCATCATGTGGGAACGACCACGCTGTCGCTCTTGCGTTTTCATTGCGTGCGATACTGCGCACGCTCTTGCGTTCAACCGCAGCTTAGGCCCACTCCCCTGGAGCGCGCCAGAGCACTTTGGCGAATTCTTCGGAAACGCCTGGTTGTGCCTAGCGAGCAGAGGGGCGCAGGATCTCGCCGGGGTGGGCGCCTACGCCACTCTCGTCAACCTCGCCGTCGCGGCGAATGGGGATGCCGTTCACCAGCACATGGGTGATTCCCACGGAGGCATCCGCGGTGAGCCGCTCGGCGTTGGCGGGGAAGTCCCGAACCCGCCGCAGCGGCCCGGGCGCCACCGTGTCGGGGTCGAACACCACCACGTCGGCATAGGCCCCCTCCCGCAGATAGCCCCGGTCCACCAGATTGAACAAGTCGGCCTGCACTGCGGAGAGCTTCCTTACCGCCTTCTCCATGGGCATGAGCTCGCGGTCGCGCACCCAATTGCCCAAGAAGTCGGTGGCCTGGGGGGCATCGCACAGTTGGCCCACGTGGGCGCCGGCGTCGGACAGTCCCAGCGTGCAGCCGTCCTGCTGCAACAGCATGGCCACCCCCTCGGGGTCGTCGTTGGCGATGATGCAGCTGATCCGAGTGGCCAGGTCGTCGGATACCGCGGTGTCGAGAAGCACGTCGAGGGGGCGCACTCCCAATTCTTCGGCCACGTCGGTGAGCCGTCGCCCGACCAGTTCCGGGCGAGAAGCCGTCTCAGCGATCTGGAAGGTCTCCCACCGGGGAACCATGGCCTTCTGGTGTTTGAAGGCCTCCGCCGTCCGGTTGCGCCAGTCCTCATCGTCGTAGGCCTTGAGCCGGGCGTCGTGGTCCTCGCTCATCAGCGCGGCGAACTCGGGGTTCACGTTGAGGGTGAACGGATCGGTCATCACCATCTGGAAGGTGAGCGGGCGAGGAGTGACCTGGGGCCACACCTGAATTCCCTTTTCCCACGCCTCCCGGTTCTTGGCCGCGCTCTTCTCGTGGTTCCCATTGGGGAAGGTCAGAAGGGCGCCGTACGTGAACGGCACGCCCACCTGGGGCTGTAACGCGTACATGTCGTCGATGCCCACCTGCTCGCCGGGGGCAATCGAAACCACGCCCCGGCGCTTTTGGCCGAGCACGCCGATGAGCGCTTGGAACTCGCCCCGGGTGGCGAATCGACTGGGGATGGGCAGTCCGTCGGCCCCTCGGTGGGTCATGGCAAAGCTGGTGGCCAGCCCGGCCGCCCCGGCGTCGATGGCCTCCGCCACCACCTCCACCATGCGGGCCACTTCCTCATCGGTTGACGCCCGCTGGTAGGCCTCGTCGCCCACCACGAACAGCCGCAAAGCGGTGTGGCCGATGTAAGCCCCGAAGTTGAGGGCGATGCCCCGGCGAGAGATGGAGTCCAGATACTCAGGGAACGTCTCGAAGTCCCAGGGGATGCCCTCGGCCAGGCTGTCCACGTTCATATCCTCGACGTTCTCGAGGGTGCGGGCGATGAGGTCCTGATGGCGGGACCGGGTGGGGGCGATGGAGAAGCCGCAGTTGCCCGCGATCACCGAGGTCACCCCGTGGTAGCACGACGGGCTGAGCGCCGGATCCCAGAACACCTGGGCGTCGTAATGGGTGTGGATGTCGATGAAGCCGGGGGCCACCACCTGGCCGCTGGCATCCAACTCCACCTTGCCCGACAGCCCCGAACCGATCTCGCTGATGCGGTCCCCGATGATGGCTACATCGGCCTCCCGTCCTGGCTCTCCTGAGCCGTCCACCACAGTTCCCCCGCGAATTACAACGTCTGCACTCATGCGCCTCAGTCTCCCACGCGGATTTCGAACTTGCCCGTCCGAGCACCGGAGAGCACCACCGAGCCCACATCGATTACCCGGGGCCCACCGCGCACGACCCGCAGCGAAGCGGTCTGGCCGGGATGCAGGCGGCGGCTGCGCTCTCCGTCGAAGGCCAGCAGACATGGCCCGGCCACATCCACGGAGACTCCGAGTTCCAGATACCGGCTTCGGGCCAAGCCAACCGACGCGAACCACCCCGGTGCCAACGCGCCCCGCACCAGCCGAGCCGGATTCTGGCTCGGTGGCATGAACTCCAGCACCACTCCCTGTTCCTCGTCAGGGGTGCAGGGCAGCACCGTGCCCGCCAAGCCGCTGAAGCCGATGGCGGCTGGGTCAGCGCGGGTCAGTACGCCAAGCATCATGGTTTCCGGGTCGAACAGTTCCAGAGAACCCACATAGGGGTCATCCACTGCGATGGCATCGACGAGGGCCATGTCGGTTTCGGTGCCAGGGTCGCCACCGTTCACCTCCACCGCCACCACCTTGGCCCGGGACGAGTGGGTGTCAAGGTCCACAGCACCGGTAGCGATGAGTCCCGCGGCCATACCGGCCACGGTGGGCTCAACGTGGACGGGAAAGGCGTTGTTAGTACCGGTGGACACCGGAATCAGCGGGGCGTCGGGCCATCCCAGGGCCAGCGCCCGATTGGTGCCGTCGCCGCCCAAGCTGACCACCGAGCCGCACCCCGCGTCTCGCATGGCCAGAGCCGCATCCACGGAATCACGTTCGTTGTGGTGCAGGGGCAGGTTGAGAAACTCCACCTTCAGAGGCAGCTGGAGGTTCTCAGTCGCCCTGCGGGCGATGGAGAAGGGATCCCGGGTCAGCACCACCTGCTCGGCACCCGCCTCCACCGCTCCGTGAATGAGGCGGCGGAGAATGCTGATTTTGTCCTCGATGGTGGACGAGCCGGCACTGGTGAGGAGACGCCGCACATCGCTGCCCGATCGCGGGTTTACCAGGATGCCGAAAGTGGACACTCTGCCATGTTGTCAGCACCCGTCCAGTGGGTGGTCATCCACAGTCCTTCGCTGTTCTCAGCACACCACGGCGATCGCTCCTTTTTAGGTTTGGGAGCGCGTTGCGTATTGTTGGGGGCCACTGGTTCAGAGGAGGTGTCGCCATGCGCCGGGCACAATTGTTGTTGATGGTGCTGATGTTGGCCGTGTTGGGCGCGGCCTGCGGCGGTGGAGGGGGAACGACTTCGGAGGAACGCCCGCTCGGCGCAGACTCCGACGAGTTGGCCCCTCCCACCGCTCAGGTCGTCGTTCCGACTCCGCCCCCCACCCCGACGCCAACCTCAACCCCCGAGGCATTCATCTACGTGGTTCGGGGGGGTGACACGCTGGGCAGCATCGCCGACGAGTTCGGCATCACCTGGCAGGAGATCGACGCGATCAACGAGTTGGAGAACCCCAACGTCTTGAGCATCGGCCAAGAGATCGAGATTCCTCAAGACGCGCCGGTCGTTCTCAACAGCGACGGCACCGTCCGCCCCGGCGAGCGCACCCATATCGTTGTCCAAGGCGACACGCTGCTGGGGATCGCCTTCCAGTACGGAAAGACTCTTGAGGAGATCACCGAGGCCAACAGCATCGTCGCGGCCGAACTGATCCAGATCGGCCAAGCGTTGATCATCCCCCCCGACGAGGAAGAGCCCGCTCCATAGCGACAGTTATCCACAACTTGGGCCGACCACACCCTCATGACGGATATCCACAACTTGCGCTAACCGCGCTTCTAGTGTGGGCCATATGGCCATTCCGGTTCGCGCCTGGTTATTTGCGCCGAGAGCGCGGCGCAAAGCCACCATGTGGTGTCCACGCTGCGATGTCACATGGTGGGGCACGGCGCGCGACACCTGTTGGTCGTGCCGCCAGCACACCGCCACCACTCCGGCCCCGACCGCCAATGTCCGCGTGCTGGCTGCCAGCACGGTCGGCGAGTCGTGAACGTCAGGGTTGTTCTTCCCGCGATTGTCCTCTCGTGAACGCCGGGCTCGCCATTCCCGCGATCATCATCTTGGGGTGCGGTCTGCTGGCCGGCATCGTGGCCATGGCTACCCGCAAGAAACGGGCCCTATGGGATATCTTCCCGGGCCCGGTCCCAGAGGCAAGCCAGGCCGCCTCAGAAGAGGGGCCGGTGCCTTTCAACGGCGAGCTTGATTTCTCCCATTCCGAGGACGAATCAAAGGCCTCCAATGGGAAACCAAGACTTGAGCTGGTAGGTGACACCACAGACGAGGCGCCACACGCTGTGGACACCTCTCGGCCCGACCATGAGGGCCTGGCCGAGTGGCACCGGCGCCACGACCAGACGGTCTCGGCCTGGATCGAGAATCACCAGAAAGTGCTGGGCGAAATCAATGCCTCGGGCCTCCAGGTCGATATGGACAACCGTGGCGAACTCTTGGCCGGCCATGAAGAACTGGCCCCGAAGATGCGGGAGGCCATCGCCAGCCATCCTTCGCCGGTCATGAGGGCCGAGCTGAGCGCCATGCACGTGGCCGGAGAGGCGGCGGTGTTCGCAGTGATCAAAAGCGACTACGCCACCGCCCGTCGCCAGCACCTCATCTACGTGCAGTATCGGGACGAGTGGATCGAGCGGCTGCGCCAATTCTCCGAAGAGCCCATGAGCAACCTGCGGGCGGTTATGTCCACCGCCGAATTCGAACTGGAGGAGATACGCACGGCACTGGAGGCGGCGCTGGTCGAGACCGACGAACCAGAAGAAGACGAGCCCGACTTCGAGGTCCCGCTCATAGTCAGAGATGACTCGACATCGGTCTTCGACCCGGATGAACAGCCCAAAGACGCCCTGCAAAGAGCCGTGGGCAACCCTGAAGACACCACCGAAGACCTAGAAGGCGGTCGCCTCCACCGCCTCCGCCGCCACCTGATCTCCCCCAGCACCCCTGAAGACGACGAGTAGCAGGCAGGGCCACATGAAATAGAGGGCGAACTCTGCCGGGGAGTGGTGGTCATGGCCAGGCTCTTTCGCCCAAGCTTGGGCTTAGGCGTATTGCGCAGAGTCCCTTCACCGCGGGCGAATCTGATGAGCAAGTCCCAAGAAACTCAAAATGAAGGCATTTAAGAGAGAGTAAGCAATCACCACTTTTGTGGCAGCAAATCATCAACTACGTAGGATGTCCAACATGGAAGCACCCATTTCCGCCTCCGCCGTCGCAATGAGCAGTCGGGTCGTCGAGCCCTCGGTCTCGAACGCGCTCCCGCATTTCGCTCCCCTCGCGATCTTCCCGCTCATCGTCTGCGCCGCCATGTACGGCGGGTGGTGGCTCGCGGGTCCTCTCGCCCTCTTCATGCTCACATACCAATTCGACAGGGCCCTCGGACTAGAAGAGCGGAATATGGATCCGGCTACCACCAGCGAGAGCCAACTGTTCCCGTACAAGCTATCGCTATGGCTGTGGGGCGCAGTCTGGCCAGCGGCCTTCATATTCTCACTCTGGCAGATGCTGGTCTCTGACCACCTATCCCTGTGGGAGATCGGGCTTATGGCCGCGATCCTCACACTCGTGGCTCAGTCGGTCTTCATAGTGGGCCATGAACTGGTCCACCGGCGCGTCCCCTGGGAACGTCGGCTCGGTGAGTTCCTGCTCGCTTCCTCCTCCTATCCGCATTACGCGACCGAGCACATCTACATCCATCATCCCCACGTGTGTACGCCCTTGGACCCCGGCTCAGCGACCAAGGGTGTGTCCTTCTGGAAATACCTGCTCCCGGAGCTGAAGCACAATCTTCTGGGTGCCTGGCGTTTCGAACAGCGCCGGCTGAAACGCCGTCAGCTGCCGCTGTGGCACTACACGAACTCGTTCTGGCGCTACGCCGTGGGAATTGTCTTCTGGTACGGACTGGTATTGTGGATGGGCGGCCCGTTAGCACTGCTGGTCTACCTCCTCCTGTGCGGCTCCGTGGTCTTCTCGATGAAGATCAGCAATTACGTACAGCACTACGGTTTGCGGCGCGTCCGCTTACCCAACGGCAGGTTCGAGTCGGTGAAGCCGCGGCACTCTTGGAGCGCCTCCTACAGGCTCAACAACTGGATGAACTACAACATGCAGCGCCACGCCGATCACCACATCTCGAATCAGCACTACCCGCTCTTGCAGCATCATGGCGAGTCAGCCTCGCCACTGCTTCCGGGCAACTACACCCAGATGAACAGTCTGGCGCTCTCGCCCAAGCATTGGTTCAAGACCATAGATCCCCTGCTGGATCGTCAACGCGCGCAGTTCTATCCCGAGATCAGCGACTGGAGCACCTACGACAGCCCGGCCTTCGCGGCACGCCCCGCCGCCTTCGACGTCATCGTGGAGATTCACACCGCGGCCCCCCGTCTCGCCACCTGGGTCAACCGCTCTCCAGAGCTGCTCGACAGGTTGCGAGACCGGGAGTTCACCGACCTGGAGTTGCCGGACACGATCGGGCCGGACCCGGAATCCGAGGCGGCCGCGCGCCGCGGGCTGGCGCGCCTGTACGGGATACACGAGCTGAGCCTCTCCGAGATGAAGGACCAGCTTGCCAACATCCCCGTGCAAGACAGCCGCGAGGCCGTTGCGGCGGCGCTCGAGTGGTCGAATGGCAAGGTCTTCCAAGTTGCCGTTCACGTGATGCGCAGGAGTTTGTCGATCGTCGAGGCGGGTACGGCGCTGTCGCGCATCGCGGAGGCCTCCATTGCGTTCGTGCTGGCCGCGGTGGAGGAGGACTTCGCCGATCGGGGTCGGCCGGGCGGCAGCGGCGGGATGGCAGTCGTCGTTCTGGGGAATCTGGCGAGCGGCCAGGCGATGCCGGGCGAGCCGCTCGATGTGCGGTTCGTGTACGAAGGCGGCTCGGCCAAGCACCATCAGGCGCTGTGCCTCCGCTTCCGCAAGGCACTCCGTGCGCTGTCGAACAACAACCTGCTTCTGGCGCCAGTCCCGCGCAGCGGCTTGGCTGAGGGCCAGACTCTCGCGGAGTTCGCGCAACAGATCGGAGATCCAGGTTCGGGCCGCGACTTAGTGGCGCAGGCGAGGGCACGGTGCGTGCTCGTGTCGGGTGATGATGAGATCGGGCAACGGGTCGAAGAGGCGCTGCGCGATGCGTTGGCAGACAGCGCTGCCCGCGAGCTGCTACTAGCTGAGTTGCGCGAATCCGGCGAGGGCGTCAAGCCGGATCTGCTGTCGATTGCCGAGATGGACGGCGGTCTCCAAGATGTTGAACGCGCCGCCCTATATTTGCAGATGATGCCCGATGGCCATACACCCGAGATGCTGGATTGCGATGCGGGTTCTGCTTTCCGAAAGGCAAGCGAGCACGGGTTGATCGCCGAAGATGCAGCCGAGCGGCTGGCGGCGGCGGCGGAGCTGTGGATGAACCTCTGCGGCTTGTTGCGGATCGTCCGCGAGGACGGGCCCGCGGCCAGCACTGCGGCCTCCAGGGCGGATGCGGCGATCGCCGAGGCCTGCGGACTGGCTGGTGTTGATGCGCTGGCCGCGACGATCCGCGATACCGCATCCCGCACTGCCGCCGACCTCGACGCGCTTGCCCATGTCCCGGCCCGCTAGTTCGGCCCGGCAGCAGGAGCTTGATGACTTCTTAGCGGCAAGCCGAGAGCGTCTCGACTCCCACCTCGACGAAGCACTGCCGGCAGCGACGCAGCACCCTGCCGAGCTTCACCAGGCCATGCGCTATGCCGTCTTCCCAGGCGGCAAGCGTGTGCGTCCGGCGTTGGCTTTCGGCGCCGCCATAGCTGCGAGGGCAGATCCCGAGCTAGCCATGCCGGTTGCGGGTGCAGTGGAACTGGTCCACGCCTGTTCGCTGGCGCTCGACGACCTGCCGTCCCAGGATGACAACCCCGTCCGCCGAGGACAGCCCGCGGTCCACATTGCCTTCGACCATTCGACGGCTGTTCTGGCCGGCAGTGCCCTTCTGGTCGAAGCGTTTGCTCAATGCATGCGGCTTTCTGACCCCACGGCAGCCACCGCCGTAGGGGCCCGCCTCACCAGCGCGATCGGATCTGGGGGTTTGATCGGCGGACAAGTCGATGACCTTGCCTTCAACCCCGCAGAAACAAGGCTGGAGGACGTCGAGTTCATCCATTTGAGAAAGACCGCCGCGCTATTCAGCTTCTCGGTTTGGGGCGGTGGTGTCTCCGCGGGCTTATCGGGCGAGCAACTCGGTCGCCTCGACACCTTCGGCCGCGCCTACGGGCTTGCCTTCCAGATAGTCGACGATTTGTTGGATGAAGACTTGGATGAGTGCTCAATTCTGCATGTGTTTACGCGGGAGCAGGCACGGGGGCACGTCCGTGAGTTGCTTCACAAGGCGGTACACGAGGTCGAGGCGTTCGGGCCGGGCGACTGGGTGCTTGCGGGGATGGCGCAACGCCTCGAAGGAATGATTCCTTAGACACTCAAGCCACCTGTCCGCTCATCAAGTCTTGGAACACGCCCGGGATCTCGACCAGCTCCGTAAAGGAGCCCTCCTGAACAACCTTGCCCTCCCGCATCACAAATATGCGGTCGGCCTTCAGCAAAGTGGAACGGCGGTGCGCGACCATGATCCGTGTCGAAGTCAAGCGCGACAGATTTTCGAGGATTCTGGACTGCGTCTCAGTGTCCAGCCAGCTCGTGGCCTCGTCCAGGATCAGGACGCGGGGATCGCGAATCAGCGCATGGGCGATCTGGATTCGCCGGCTCTCTCCGCCGGAGATGACGGACGCTGCCGCGCCTATCGGAGTCAGCAAGCCCATTGGCATCGCCACGATCTCTCGGTCGACAGCAGCAAGCTGCGCCGCCCGCCACGCGTCCTCCGCAGTGAAGCCTTCGTGACCGCCCGCGATGTTGTCCCACAGATCATCGGGGTGGAGCCGCACATTCTGCGGCACCACCCCGACCTGCTGGCGCACTGACTTGAGATCGAGATTTTGAAGGTCGCGCCCATCGAAGTAGACCGATCCACTGGAAGGCCGTTCCAGCCCGAGCGCGAGCCGCAACAGTGTGCTCTTTCCAGAGCCAGACTCGCCGACGATGGCGATGAACTCACCCTTTCGGGCCCGAATCGATACTTCGTCGAGGATCAGCGGACCGTCTGCGTCGTAGCGGAAGGAGACTTTGTCGAAGACGACCTCGCCGTGCAGTTCCTCCACGAACTCCCCTTCAGCCCTCGTCTCGGTGGTCTCGACCAGCAGTGGCCGCATCTGATTCCATGAGGAGACTAGGGCGGCGAGGGCGCCGAACGATTCACCCAGGCGTATGACTGCCCGTTGATAGAGCAAGAACAGAATGAAGATGACGATGAAGTCGCCAGCCGTAAAGGAGTTGGCTCCGAGCAACGTCACGAACAAGATCACCATCGCTCCGGCCAGCGATGGCAGAGCCGCCCCGAATGCTCGCAGGTGCGTCTCTAGGGCGTCGAGCTCCAGTTCCGTGCGCTTCTGCTCGCGATAGCCCCGCGCCCAGGCCGCGAAGCCGGAGCTCTCGGCACCATCCACGCGCAGTCTCGGAATGCCGCTGATAAGTTGGGACAATCGGCCGGTCAAACTCCGAACGATTTTAAGCCTGCGGTCAAGCAGGCCGACCTGCCGTAGTCCGAGTGCCACGGTCATGAACAGCGACAAGAGGCCGAAGGCGGCCGTCAATCCTCCGATCCGGGCATCCCGCCAAGCTATGAGCACGAACACGGGCGACAGGAACAGGATCGACAGCACCCCATTGCCGATCACGCCGTGCGTAGCGTCGCGCATATTCTGAAACGTCATGCCCCGCAAGGCCAGATCGTTGGCCGGGTACTTCCGCAGCACGCTGGTCGGCAGCCGCAGCAACCGGTCCCAGAACACGGCTTCCATACGGGAACTCACGCGGGCCTCGATGCGCATCAGGGACATACCTTGGAGGACGTGAAGCAGCATACGGACGAGACCGAAGGCCACCAGGGCCAGGCTGATCCCATAAAGCAACCCGGCATCGCCGGCCGGGATCGCCTCGTCCGCGACAAAACCGACCGCTAGGGCCGGCAGCAACATGATCAGACCGCCCAGCAACCCGGTCACCACGAAGCGGGCCAAGTCCGAGCCCAGCCCTTTTCGTGCGACGCCCCACAGATCGCGCCAACTCACGTCGGCAGACTTCAGTGAGGGATAGAAGGCCCAAGCCTTCGGTCGCAGCGACGCGGCGTTGGCGGCTGTGATCCGCCGCTTGCGCCCACTGACGGGATCGACTTCCCGGTAGTTTCCGATCCCGCTGGGCAACAGCGCCACGGGTCGGCCGTCCTCGGTGCGGAACCCCAGCATGGCACCGCTGTCGCCGACCCACCAGCGGTCTTCCCGAGCAAGCCGCACCTTTCGGCCCCGCACTCCGGACGTGTTGAGCACCCGAGCGAGAACCGCGTCGGCCGTGGAGCGTTCCGGGTCGGAGGAACCCAGCGGAAGCTGGAAGTCAATGCCTGCGTGCCTGCCAATCACTCTCAGGACATCGTGCAAGCCCAAGTCCGCATCTTCGGTTTCTTCGACCAGGCGAGCGTAGACGTTGAAGAGGCGGCGGCGAGCCGCTTCCTCATCGCCTCGGCGGCTGATGGTCTGCGCCCGCGCCAGATTCGCCTGATCGACAACGGCCAGTTGGCGGTTCAGTCGTTCGAGTGAGAACGCGACCTGATTGAAGGCATCCAGGGCCGGAAGCAGCAGCCTGCGCTCGGCAAGTTCGGTTGAGGAAGCCGGGGTGATGTGTGCTTCCTGTGTCAACGTGAGCCATGTGGCAGGTGTGAGCGGCAATGCGCCGCCGACGCCATCAGAGACCGTTTCGTTTTCGGCGAGGTCGACCAGGTCCATGAACAGACCCGCCCCAAGCGGCAGCCCGGTGGCCCACACCATGTCGCGCCGTGCGGCCAGTCTGCCGCTTCTTGTCGCTGGCGCTTCACCGGGCTCAAGAAGCACGTCCATCCGCGGATAATGCGTGATGTCGCGAGCCAGCACCGCCGAGATGTCCGAGATCCAGGCGTCCACCTGTATGGCCAGTTCCGCGCTGCTGATTGCATCGAGCCGGGAAAGGGGGAGACGCCGCAGAACGGTGCCTGACATTCCCTTGGCGATTATCCCCAGAGACGTCTCATCGCCCTGTGGCGCGATTCCGGGCAGGAGGCGACCGGCACTGGCGCGCAGCACATGCTGAAGCGCAGACTGCTCAACTCCCTCCCGCATTTCGACCAGGAATAGGTCGACCACGCCAGATTCGATGAACCAGACAAATTCGGGATCGCCCATGTTGACGGGCTGATTGGCGGCGCATGTCACCGCCGTGCCCCACTCGGCCGCGGCCTGACCGGGCGTCAGGTCCGACGGTCCGGTCATCCGACCAGCTCTGACTGCACGAAGCGATGGTACGTACCGTCCATATCCGCCATCAGCTCATCGTGGGTGCCGCGCTGTACAGCCACACCCCCGTCGAGCACGACGATCTGGTCGCAGTCGCGAACCGTACTCAACCGATGAGCGATAATCAGGCAGCTGATGCCTCGGCGGCGCAGCGCGTCGTCGACATACGCCTCCGTCGCGGCATCGAGGGCGCTCGTCGCCTCGTCGAGAACCAGCACCGTCGGGTTTCCAACCAATGCACGGGCGATTTCCAGGCGCTGCCGCTGTCCACCACTGAAATTGACTCCATCTTCTTCCACGAGCGCGGAATACCCGCGGGGTCGCCTGAGAATGTCGTCGTGGATTGCTGCGTCACGGGCCGCAGCGACAATGTCATCGTCAAGCACCGCCGGGTTCCACAGCGAGAGGTTGTCGCGCACGGTGGCGGAGAAGAGGACGATGTTCTGCTCCACAACTGAAATGGAGCGGGCCAGCACTTCGTCGGGAATCTCGCTTCGGAGTCGGCCATCGAACAGAATCTCCCCCGACCAGGGGTGCAGGATGCCCGTGACGAGACGGGACAGCGTCGACTTCCCCCCCCCGCTCGGACCCACCACCGCGATGCGCTGGCCCGGCTTGAAGGCGAGGCTGAAATCCCTGATAACTGGGGGGCGGTTCCGGCTGTAGCCGAAGGTCACACCGCGCAATTCCACGTGCCCGGCCAAACGCAGGCGCCCGTTGAAGGTGGCGATCGACTGTGATGCTCCATCCCGGCGGGCCACGCCTGGAACCTCCGGCGTCTCAATGATGTCGTCCAAGCGCTGCATGTCGGTCAGAAGTGTCTGGCGCTCGCGCGCCAACTCGGTGAAGCGCCCTACGGGTTCCAGAAACAGGATCGCAACGAGGTAGAAAGCCACCAGCGCACCCAGTGTCAACTCGCCGGATATGACCTTCGCCGCACCGAGCGCCAGAACCGCGGCACTCCCCAGGAACACAAACAGATCCGGCACGACAGCCATGAAATTGCTCAGTTCCGAGACCCGCTGGCGCACCTGCAACTCACGCGCCTGATGGCCGCTCCAGCGAATGAACATGGGGTCTTCTGACCCCGTCATCCGAAGGGTGTCGGCCTGATGCAGCATGACCGTGCCGACACCCATCAGCAAGCCCTGCTCGCGGCGCAGGGCGGAGGTCTCGTCGGATCGGGCCCGCGCGACCGGGGTTGAAATAAACACATTCAAGAGGGCGAGAGCCAATACCACGAGCGCCAAGAGGAAGTCGTAGGCGATCATGACGGCGAGGAACACGATGCTCATGGTGACGTTGATCAACACGCCCAGAAACCGTTCCGACAGGCCTTGCGCAACCTTGTCGACGGACAGGATGCGAGCGGTCAGGTCACCGACATGTCGGTGGCTTAGATAGTCCACCGGCAGACGCAGCAGCCGCGATACGGAGCGATTGCCCAGGACGATCGAGATACGGGTCGCCAACCGCCCCAGGAACCGCTGCTTCAGCCAGGTAACTCCATACACAAGCAGACCCGATCCCGCCAGGGCCCCCGCGAGGCCAAGCCCCCTCGGGTCGCCATCGTCCAGCAAACGGTCGATGAACAGGTTGGCCGCGAACGGTGCTGCCAGGGCCAGCACGGCCAGGATCAGCCCACAGACGATGGTCCACCCCAAACCGCTCCAAGCACCGTTCAACCAAAGCGGGAGGCGCCGAAGCAGCCCGACAGGAGCACCCGAGGGCTGGAAGGCCGGACCCGGACGAAACGTCAGTGCCACCCCCGTGAACCCCTGGTCGAACTCCTGCGGGGATAGCTTTCGGTGGCCGGAGACCGGATCGTTCAAGTAGATCCACTTGCGGTCGAACCCCTCCAGGACCACGAAGTGGTTGAATTCCCAGAAGATGATCATCGGAAGTGGCATCTGCTTGAGGCGGCTCACCGGCACGCTCCAACCCTTGCCCTCGAGACCGTGGCGCTTTGCGGCCCGAATCAGCCCGGCGGCCGTGGAGCCATCCCGGCCGACTTCACATGTATTGCGGAGTTCCGTCAGCGGCACCCAATGTCGGAAATGAGCCAACACGCTGCCGAGGCAGGCCGCGCCGCACTCGGTTGCGCTGGTCTGAAGAAAAATGGGCGTGACGACGCGCCGACCTCGCCCGTTGTCACGCTCTCGGCCGCCACGCCGGGCTTCTCGCCAGTCATGCCATGACATTTCACGCCTATCCGAGGCCGAGGAGCGTGGCGGGCGAGTATCGTCCGTGGACGATCCGAGCCCGGCACGGCGTGCCGTCGGGGAGATCGAGGTCGGACGCCGATGGGAGGCTGATTGCGATTAGTCGCGTGAAGTCCGCGTCTGCGTCCGTTGCCAGATCCCCAACCCGCGACCTTCCGGCGGTAATCGCGCTGACGCTCCCTTCCAGCCGCCGGGTAGCGCCGTCGGTTAACTGCACTTCAACCGAAGCCTGCATGCCGGGTTGCAGGAGTCGGGCCACGCGCGGTGCGGCGAACATTATGGCTTGGGGGTTGAGATCTCGGGGAACGGCGGCGGCGGTCTGCCTCCACGGTGCGAGCAGCACGCAGTCACGTTCGACTCCGCGGGCCATGCTGCCGAAAAAGACCCAGGCGATGACGCCGACGAGGATCAATCCTACGGCTGTCAGCACGATGCGTTCGCGGGGTGCCGTGACGCGGAGCAGGCGGTCTAGCTGCTGCCGGTTGGCACTCGCCTCGATCGCTTGCTCGCGATATGGGTTGTTGAACACGGGGCCTGTCTCCCCCCCTTCGCGCTGCGGAAAGCGCTGGGCCGCTCACTCTCAGCCGCCCCTTGCGGGGGGCTTGCATGTCTGGGTGATGATAGTAATATCTACATTCATACCCATCCCCGTGAAGGAGGACGCATAATGGACACTATGTTGGAATCTGCAATCCAGACGGCAGAAGAGATGCAGCGGTCGCTGATCGCGAAGGCCGGCGAGGATGCCGACTTCCGTGTGCAGCTCGTTTCCGATCCGAAGGCCGCCGTCAAACAGGAGTTCGGCATCGACGTACCCGACTTCATCAACTTTCAGGTACACGAAAGCACAATGAATGATCTGCACCTCGTGCTGCCCCCTGGCCCCGATGCCTGGATGGAACTGGACGAGGAGAGGCTGGAAGCGATCTCTGCCGGCCTTTGCTGCGGCGGGTAGCCAGCAGCTACTTGGCGGCCTCATCGGCCGCGGCTTGAGCCAGAAGCGAAGGGAACACGAGGCAGAACACGTAGGCCTTGACCTCTTCAAAGCGGTCGCCGACCAGCACCATCTTGAAGTGGTGTATGCCTCTAACAACAAGCAGCATGCCGCGGCGTCCGAATACCGTTTCTACTCCCGGCCATGACTCCATGAGCGCGGACAATTTCTCTGGTATGACCAATCCCGGTACGCGCAAGCCGTCGATGACTCCCATCCAGGGCTCGATGTCCTTGACCCATTGCGCGTCCCCCGCGTAGTAGCTCACGCCCAGCCCAGGTCTCACACCCCCCTCATCGATGTCGAAGTGCGCCGCCAAGTGGGCGAAAGCGCCTCGTGCCTCGAGGTCAGCGACAAACGGAGCACAGCCTTCGGGCTGTCCGGGCCAGTTGGCGCGCTCCATGAGCGATGTCAGCTCATGTGTGCTCCTAATGCCCGTGATCGTCATTCGCAAGGCCCTCGGTCGATCCGGAAATCCTCCCACGGAGCCGACCTGCGCGCCCGACGGGATGGCCAGGAACAGCTTCTGGGCGTGTCGGCGCTCTGCGCTGTCGGGTGCCCACCCGCAAGCGGCGGAAACCGCGTCGACCATGACACCGAGAGCTTCCGACTCGTGCGCCGAACCAGGATCGGTCAGTAAGCCATCGGCGGGATAGAGGAAGAGCCCTGGGTCCGGGAACGGCCCAGGATGCGCCGGATCGATGTCATACTCCAACATCAACTTCATGTCGGCGATTCGGTGCAGAGCGGCCCCTTTGCGTCCCATCTCCTTCAGAAGACCGACAACCGCCTTCGCCGACACGTCTTCAGATCGCGACCGAGACCACTCCTCGAAATGCGCCACAGACCGGCTCCCGTGGAACAGCGCAAGGCCCAGATCAGCCCTTGGTTCGGCTTCATGCAGCCGCAGTTCGAAACCGAAACCAGGGGTCGCGAGGCTGATCGGTAGACCGCTCGAGCGCTCTATCAGCCTGTCCCATCCAGCACCATCGATCAGTGCGGGGGGAATCCGGCTCTTGAACTGCACCAGCAGCTCGCCGACGGAATCCGCTTGGGCCAGCATCTGCTCCTCAACGCTGGCGCGAGCTTCATCAAAGTTCATGGTTCCATTCCTTTCCGGGATTGCCGCAGCTTGCCAGTGTCCTTCAGGCGATGACCGGGATGGGATTCAGCTGGTCCTCCGAAAGTGTAGTCCCCCGCCAACCCATCGAAACAGGCACATCGAACAACCGTCCGGGTGCCAAACGTGCCCAGAAGTGGCGCATGCCCGGCACGATGACGCGCACCACCGGCATGCCTATGTCAGGCCGGGTCTGGTCGAGCACCAGAAACTCCATGTCGCGGGCCTCGACAAGGGCGCGGCAGTGCTCCACGTCTTCGCGGGTGTCCGAGGTATCGGGAACCGGATAGTCCAGTTTGCCTCGCCGCGCGGCACCGGACGTCGGTGCCAGCCAGGGGTGATCGACCAGCTTCCCGGTCTGCCACCACCAGCGGGTCGTGGGGTCGTCGACGGCGTAGTCCGGTCCGCGTCGGGCCGGTCCACTCACCCATTGCAGGCACTGGTTCAATTCGCATACCGCGCGCAGGGCCGCGATATGCGGGTCGGTGTGCGCACCAGCACCATAGATGATGTCCTCGGTGCCTTCGCCGGTCCGGTGGGAGACCGCCACGAAGGCCGGAATGCCGAAGTCCCCAGTGGCGTCCAGCACCCACATCTCGCGCTCATGGCGGCCGTAGTGTGCCGGAGCGGACGCCAAGTACTCGTCGTCAAAGCTCGACAGATCTACCTCCGGCAAGCCCAGCCGGTTGTACCACCAGATGGCGAATGCATCGCGTTCCACGAGTTCGAGGAACGCTTGGAAGATCGCCTCCTCGAGCGTGTTCCCCGCGGCGCACCCGTTCGAGTCCGCCTTGAGACTGGAACCGTCGCCTCCCTCCCCGGCCATTCCGTAGAGGATTGATGTGGGCACATACCGGTGCCGGCCTTGGGTGAGCGACCACACGGGTGACCAGTCGATCTCTGCTTCGGGATCGAGCCGGGGCGGCACGAAGTTGTAGGGATGGCCGCGGGCGTTGATCTGCTCCGCATCATCGAGTTGCCGGTCGCTGAACAGCTGGACCTCGTTCGGGTGAACCGCCTCCGCCTCTCCCGCTTCCTCGAAGTCCTCGAGACTGCGCCGACAACGGATCTCGTCGCCGTGAAACGCGCCGCTGTAGCGCTCGATCGCCTCGCAGAGGGCGCTCACCTCCGCCTGCTGAGGTGTGCTGCCCTTGCCGGCGCTCTTGCTCCGCAGGCTGCGCCGCAGAGAACTGAGACTGCGGCTCCTGAGGGCGTAGTTACTGCCCGCCCAGTACACGTGCAGCCAGGGGTCGGCCTCGTCGGTCGCGCGGGTGAGCCACGTCACCACGCCGGTGATCGGGCTCACGAGGTGCCGATACTCGGCCAGCGTTGCCTCGGGAGGGGCCACGCGCTGGCCGCCGCTGCTGTGTGCCGGTTTGGGACTCGACTTCAGCCGCACCGGCTCCGCCGGCCGGTCGGCGCGGTACCGGGCCTCATCGCCGCACGAGAAACATTGCGGGCGACGCATCGCTGGATGCAGCCGGCTCTCAAGGCTTGCCACATCCAGCGAGATCGCATGCTCGTGTATGGGCGCCATCTCCGCAAGCACCAGCCACTTGGCGACCTCGGCCGCGGCCAAACCGCACACCGACTCCAGCATGGCCGGTGCCATGGCGCGGGGGCGCACTGCCGAGGACTCCCCACCGAGGTTGCGCAGGAAACTATGGACCTCCTTGTGGGCTCGAAGGCGATAAGCGAGACACGCCCAGCACGGACCTCCTTCGGCCGGCCTAAAGACCGGCCCGAACAGCGGTTGCATGCCGCCCGGCCTGACCAGGATCCAGGGCGTGCCGGATTCGAGGTGGCGGCGGTTGATCGCGTCGTGGTCCTCGTCGAGGTAGTCCTCGCATAGGATCACGGAGACAGAAGGATGGGCGGAGGCCGTCTGGACGCCCAGCGTCCCGAGCTGTCGGGCAAGCGGGCCGGCATCGCCGGGGGTTGCCACCGTGGTCTCTCCCAGACGCTGCTCCACCCAGCGCGGCGAGGCGCCCAACGACGACCAGTACGCCGCCTGGCTCGGGACCATGCAGTAGTCGCCCGACACGAGATACCCCCGCGACGCCAAGGCCGTGATCGCGGCCCGGATCTCCGGCGCCGAATGTGCGGGGGCCAGAGCGGCGGCGATCTCAACATGCGTGCGACGCCCGTCGCACAGCGGTATGAGATCGCAATGGATCTGCCCGTTGAGCAGTGTGTTGAAGGTCTCGGAGACGAGCAGCAGCTGCTTGTTGCCGATCGGCCGAAACTCAAGGTGAGGCGTGAGAAGCGGGACCTCGATGTGGCCGCGGTCGGCGGGTGTGGTTCGCTTCAGCATCGGCGGTCGCCTAGAACCAAGTCCTCAAGCTGGAGTCCTATGCGCCGACGCCGAAGGGCATGTCTGCCGAGTGGAAGACGTGGTTGGGATCGAACTCCCGCTTCCACCTGATGCCCTGCCCGAGCATCTCGCCGTAGTGTTGCTCCCACTGCTCCGGGCTGTAGCCGACGCTGCCGGACAGGTAGCTCTTGGCACCGAGCCCGACAAGCTCTCGGTCAACGTCCTCCAGCTTCTTGGCCAGCTCGATTGCCTTCTCACGCTCGAACTCGCCCATCACGGCGAGGACGGAGTACGAAATCAGCCGCTTCTGCGGTGGACGCATGAACAGCGGCGCCTCAACCTCGCCCCTCCCGATCGGGTACAGCCCGATCCAGCTCCAGGCGCGACGCGGCATCGAGTCCGGAGGCAGCATTGGTTGGGCGAGCAGTCTTGGCAAAGCCTCCCACGGCAGCATCCAGTCGCGCCACGGGTGGTAGTGCAGCCAACTGAAAGACCACGAGGGGTACATTCCGGCCCGCCCAACGCTGGCGGTGTCCCTCGTGTATACAAGTTCGTCGTATCCCAACGACTCAAGGGCCCTGTCGTCGTCGGGCAGTTCGTCGTACTCGTTGCTGGCGAGCAGGACGATCAAGTTCTCGCGGTGGCGGAGTTCGGCCCGCAGGTGGTCGAAGCGATCCGATTCCATCAGGAGATCGAGATCCTCAACAAACCGCTCGAAGTCGCGGTAATGGAGTTCGTACTGCCGAAACCGCGCCCCTGCCGGACGGAGCCGGATCCAAGCCTCGGTGATGATCCCGAACTGCCCCTGACCACTCCTGACCGCATTGAAGAGCCCCGCGTTCTGGGTGGGCGAGCACCGAATCCGCTCGCCGGTGCCGGTCACCACCTCAAGCTGCTCGACCTGTTCGACCTGCGCGCCGTGACGGTGCGATGTGGTTCCTATACCCCCGGCGGCGAGCGTTCCACCCACTGTCGCCTCGCCGATGTCCACCAGTACCGGCGGCAGCCGTCGCGCGCCCTTCAGCGCGTCCACTACATCGCCCCACCGCGCCCCGCCCTGCGCGCGCACCAACTCCGAGCCGACGGGTTGGACCCGATTCAAACACGTTGTATCGAGGACCACGCCGCGGTCCGTCAGGCTCCGACCGCCCTGGGAGTGTCCTCCTCCCCGAATCGCCAGCCCAATCCCGGCACGCCCGGCGCGGTGCACGAGGTTGGCCACTTCCGCCACGCTCCGCGGCGTGGCCACCGCTTCCGGCACCTGCCGGGTCATCCGTCCGAAGTCGACGGCGCGAGCTTCCCGGTCTTCCAGGCTGCGGGTTGTGCCCGGGAGGAGACGATGATTGCTCGGCTCACCGACCATCCCACCCCTCTTCCCCATAGAGAAAAATAATAGTCCTTACTCCACACCGCCATACATCCCACTGGCCGACTCCAATCCAGACCCATTTAGTCAGGTATTGTCTCGGCGGAGTAAGGTGGGCAAGTTTTTTCATCAACTGCCGCGCAGAAGGAGCTGAACATGGCTATTCGACTTGGGGATGCCGCCCCCGATTTCACTGCCGAGACCACTGAGGGAACCATCTCTTTCCACGAGTGGAAGGAGAACTCGTGGGCGGTTCTGTTCTCCCATCCCAAGGACTTCACCCCAGTGTGTACTACCGAACTGGGCTACACCGCCCAGCTTGCCGAAGAGTTCGCAGCCCGCAATGTGAAGGTGATCGGCCTGTCGTGCGACTCGGTGGAAGACCACCTCGCGTGGTCGCAGGACATCGAGGACACTCAGGGCATCCGTCCCAACTTCCCGATGATCGGCGACGCCGACCGCGCCGTGGCCGACCTCTACGACATGATTCACCCCAACGCCAGCGACACCATGACGGTGCGCTCGGTATTCGTTATCGGCCCCGACAACACGGTCAAGCTCACCATCACCTATCCGGCCAGCACGGGGCGCAACTTCGACGAGGTGCTGCGGGTGATCGACTCGCTCCAGCTCACCGCCACCAAGAAGGTGGCCACCCCGGTGAACTGGCAGCACGGCGACGACGTGATCATCGCGCCCGCCCTCTCCGATGATGAGGCCGCGGAGCTGTTCCCCGACGGCTGGGACGAGCAGAAGCCCTACCTTCGTGTAGTCTCCCAGCCATAATTTCCGCCTACAAAGGTCCGGCTCGCACCAACGAAGGGCTATCTACATGAGTGACGCGTCCACGCTGGCCACAGAGACCATGGCTGCCGCCCGTGCGGTGGGCGCGGTGAAGATCTACGGGTCGGGGGAGACCGAAGTCAGAGCCCTCAACGGGGTGGACATCACCTTCGAGAAGGGTAAGTTCACCGCCATCATGGGCCCGTCGGGCTCGGGCAAGTCCACCCTCATGCACTGCATGGCTGCGCTCGACGACCTCACCGAGGGCCAGGCCTTCATCGGCGACACCGACCTGAGCACCCTGTCGGACAAAGAGCTCACTATGTTGCGCCGCGATCGGGTGGGGTTCATCTTCCAGGCGTTCAACCTGGTCCCCACGCTTAACGCCATCGAGAACATCACCCTGCCGATGGACCTGGCCCGACGCGAGCCCGACCAGGAATGGGTCGACAGTGTGATCACCACCGTGGGGCTGCAAGACCGATTGACCCACCGGCCCAACGAGCTGTCGGGCGGCCAGCAACAGCGGGTGGCAGTGTCGAGAGCGCTGGCCAGTCAGCCTGAGATCATCTTCGCCGACGAGCCCACCGGGAATCTCGACTCCCGCTCGGGCAACGACGTGCTGAAGTTCATGCGCGAAGCGGTGGACGATTTGGGCCAGACCATCGTGATGGTCACCCACGACGCCAAAGCGGCATCCTTCGCCGATCGGACAGTGTTCTTGGCCGACGGCCTGCTCCGGGGCGAGATGCTCAACCCCACCGCCGATCAGATCCTCGACTACATGAAGATCCTGCAAGTGGGCCAGTTCGTCAAGGGCATACCAGAGGGGGCCACCATGGAAGAAGTGCTGGAATACATGAGGGATCTGGACGATTAAGAAGACGCCGAGCACTCCCCCGCTCCGGTGCTCGTGATCAGGTAGTCGGCTGATGACACTCCTGCGCTACAGCCTCCGCAGCATCGCCGGCGTCAAAGTCCGGTTCGCCCTCACCACCCTGGCGGTGATCGTCGGCGTGGCTCTGACCGTCGGCGTGCTGATCTCCACCGACGGCCTCCGCAACTCCCTCAACACCCTTTCGGGCCAGATCTACGAGAAGTACGACTTCACCGTTCGCGCCGCGTCCGACGTCGGCGATCGCAACGAAGGAGTGCCCCTTCTCCCGATTTCGCTCAGCGATGACCTCACGGCGATCGACGGGGTGGAGGCAGTCACGGGGCTGGCGCAGGAATACAACGTTGTTGCCATCGACGGCGACGGCAATCCCGTGGATCCTGGCCAGGGACCACAACTCGGATTCGGCTGGCCCGAAACTGAGGTGCTGCGCACGGTCTACGTCTACGACGACGGCATCAGCCGTGAGCCCGTCGGACCCGACGAATTCGCCATCGACCATTTCACCGGCCGGGAGAACGGATTCGTGGTCGGCCAGCGCTACAAGGTGGCCACCCCTGCTGGCACCGAAGAATTCGAGTTGGTCGGCTACCTGTACTTTCTAGATCACGATACCCGAACAGTGCTTCAGATCGTCTCCTGGGAAATGTCCAGAGCCCGGGAGCTCATGCACGACGGGGGCGGCTACGACCTCATCCACGGGAAGCTGGCACCAGGGGCTTCGTACGAAGAGGTGGCCTCGGCTATCAGAGCCCAAGTGGGATCCGACATCGAAGTGATCTCCCGGCAGGACAACATCAACGAGAGCAATCAAGAGTCCGCCCGGAATATCGACCTGATCCGCAACCTTCTGTTGGCCTTCGCCGTCATCGTCTTGATCATCTCATCGTTCATTACCTACAACACGTTTACCCTGGTTATCGGACAGCGGATCAGGGAGCTGGGACTGCTGCGGGTTCTCGGCGCCGGGCGACGCCAAGTGGCCCAAGTGGTGGCGGTCGAAGCCTTGATCGTCGGCATCGTGGCCACCATCTTGGGGTTCGGCCTCGGCATCCTGGTGGCTCTTGGCATTCGGAGCACCCTGGCTAGCGCCGGTACCCACCTTCCCGAATCCGGCGTGATCATCGGTAGGTGGACCGTTGTTGCCGCGTTGATCATCGGCGTCGGTGTGACCATGGTCACCGCCATTTGGCCAGCTTTGCGAGCCCGGCGGGTGACGCCCATGGTTGCGCTCGCTGACGACGCGGAGATCGATCCCTTCAACCGGCGCCGCTCATTGGCCGTCGGGTCGGTTGTCAGCGGGGCCGGACTGGTTCTGCTGCTCGTCGGCTTATTCTCAGACCTCACCACCTCCCAACTCGTCCTTCCCCTCGGCGTAGGGGCGTTACTGATGCTGCTCGGGGTCAACATCATCACCCCGGCCCTGGCCCGATCGATGTCGCTAATCCTGGGGTGGCCCGCCGACCGGCTGTTCACCATCAACGGGCGATTCGCTCGCCTCAACGCGGCTCGCAACCCCCGCCGCACCGCCACCACCGCCTCAGCGCTCATGATCGGGCTGGCCATGGTGTCGCTGGTCACTGTTCTGGGAACATCCTTCAAGCAAACCTTGAATGGCCAGCTCAAGGACTCAGTGCAGGCCGATTGGCTCGTCTGCACCAGCGATTGCAGCAATGACAAGGGGTCGTTCAGCACGCAGATGGGAGCGTTCAGCCCCGAGGTGACCCAGAAGGTGTCTGAGTCGCCCGAATTGGAGTCGGTGATGGCCTCCCAATTCCGCCCCGACGGTGTGCGCACCGCCAACGGCGAGCAGCACCGGATTACCGCCTCCGATCTCGATGCGTTTTCCCCTCATGTCGACCCGGGCGTCGTATCCGGCAGCTTGGCGACAGCCGGCGCCGGCGATGTGCTGGTACACCAGGACTTGGCTGATGATCTGAACCTCACGGTCGGCGACGTCTTGTTTTTGGAGTTCCCCGGCAACCAGGAGTGGGATTTCAGAGTTGTCGCTCTCCACGCCGACGACTCAGTTGTCAGCGCTTTGGTGATTGACTCCAGCGACTGGGAACGCCTCGAGCTCAACTTCCAAATCAACCTGGTGACGGCAATCACCGCTCCGGACTACTCGTCGGAGCAGGCCCGGTCGAGCATTGAATCCAACATCACCGGCTTTCCCCAGATCACCGTGAAGGACCGGTCCGAATACCGGGCAGCCAGGGCCGCCGAGGTCGATGACTTCCTGGTCATCATCAACGTGTTCTTGGTTCTCGCGCTGCTCATCGCGGTGGTGGGCATCTCCAACACCATGGCTCTGTCGATATTCGAGCGAACCCGGGAAGTGGGTCTCCTGCGGGCCATTGGCACGGCCAAGCAGCAGATTTGGGGGGCGATCTTTTTGGAGAGCATCATCGTGGCCGTTTTCGGCGGGCTGATCGGCATCGCCACCGGCGTGGTCGCCGGCTCGATCGCGGCAGCCGCCTTCCCCGGGGACTTCATCACCAGCCCGTCGGTGCCGTGGATCACCCTTGTGATCTACGTGGTGGTGTCGGCCGTGGCCGGAATGCTGGCCGCGTTCTTCCCCGCCCGAAGGGCCAACCGCCTCAATGTGCTGGAAGCCATCGCTCACCAGTAGAAATAGCTCATAGGCCTCATCCGCTACGCCCTCAAGAGCATCGCCGGAACCCGCATCCGGTTCTTTCTGACCACCCTGGCCGTAGTGGTGAGCGTGGGCTTCACCGTGGGCGTGCTGATCACCACTTCCGGGCTCCGCTCCACGTTCGGCAACCTCTCACAGGACATCTTTGAAGGGGTCGATCTCTCGGTTCGCCGAGAACTGGCATTCGGCGACCGCAGCCAGAGCGAACCGCTGCTCGATCCCGAACTCCTGAATGTGGTGCGATCGGTGGAGGGGGTGGCCGCCGCCACCGGCACCGTTGTCGAGTTCAGCGTGGTACCCATCACCGCCGACGGCGAGGCACTAGAGCTCGCCGGACCCCCCCGGATCGGCGTGGGCTGGCCCAGCGACGAGCGACTGGGGGCATTAGAAGTCTGGGCCGACGGCGTCAGCCGTCCTCCCTCCGGACCCGATGAGTTCGCCATGGACGCCGATACCGCCGAAGAGCACGGCTTCGAGGTGGGCCAGCGCTACCGGGTTTCGGCATCGGGGGGCACCCAGCAGTTCACCCTGGTCGGACTGTTCCGCTACGGAAGCGGGTCCAATGCCACCGCCGGCGCGCAAATGGTGGCGTGGGACACCGAGACCGCCCTCCAATTCCTGCACAACGGCGGCGGCTACGACAGCATCGACATCGCACTCGAAGACGGCGCTGCCGTGCGGTCGGTACTGGCCGCGGTGGTCGCCGCCGTTGGCGATGGCCACGAAGTGGTGGCCCAAGAGGACCTGATCGAAGAACAAGAAGACCTCTTCAATCAGTTCATCGGCTTCTTCGAGATCTTCCTGTTGGCCTTCGCGGTGGTGATCTTGGTGGTGTCGGCCTTCATCATCTACAACACCTTCACCATCTTGGTGGGCCAGCGCACCCGAGAGCTGGGGTTGCTTCGGGCAATGGGCGCCAGCGGCAGACAGGTCACCGCCATCGTGGTCGGAGAGGCGCTAGCGGTGGGGGTGATGGCCAGCGCGGCGGGGCTGGGTTTGGGAATGCTCATCTCGCTGGGCATAAGGGGTCTCATCAGCAGCCTGGGTGCGGGGCTGCCCGATGCACCCATCGTGGTGGAGTGGAACTCGATCGTGGCCGCCATCTTCGTCGGGGTGGTGGCGACCGCCCTCTCGGCCATCTGGCCCGCCCTGCGAGCCCGGCGCACCACCCCCATGGCGGCAATCACCGGCAACATCCCTCGCCACATAACCCAGGAGCGACGCGCCACCTGGACAGAGAAGCTGCTCACGGTGGGCGGGGCGGTGGTGGTGGCCGCAGGCATCGTCTCGGAGTCCGCATTGCTCGTGGTGGCGACCGCCCTGATAGGGGCGTTGATGGCCTTTGTGGGTGGCAGGCACCTTCCGTCGGGGGTGGCCCAAGCCCGAGTGCTCATCCTGGGACTGGCCATGTTGGTGGTGGCCTTGGTCGGCGACTTCTCCACCGGCACGCTCCTCGCCATTCTTGGCATGAGCGCGCTGTTGGTGTTCGTGGGCATGAACCTGGTCAGTCCCGCCTTCGCAGTTCCTGTGGCCAGAGTGCTGGGCTGGCTGCCGGCCCGAATCTCCCCGGTGAGTGGGCGCTTGGCCCGCCAGAACGCCATGCGTAGCCCCCGTCGCACGGCCAACACCGCATCGGCGCTCATGATCAGCTTGGCCCTGGTGTCCATGGTCTCAGTGGTAGGCCAATCGTTCAAGCAAACCCTGAATGACGCCATAGATCGGTCGTTGGAAGCCGACTGGCTCATATGTCCGGGAAGCTGCGTGGACCCGTCGGAAACGTTCAGCACTCAGGTAGTCACGCCCATAAGCGACCTGCCGGAAGTTACCTCCGTGCTGACGTATCGATATCGCTTCGAAGGCATTCGCACCCTCGCCGATGGCGATGTGGACGATATAGGCGCCACCGATTTGGAAGCCTTGCCCGAACACTTCAATCTCGACGTGGCGGAGGGGAGCTTTGCCGGTGCCGGGTCGGGTGACATTGCGCTGCACACCGCCAAGGCTGAGGGCCTGTTGGTTGGCGTGGGCGACCCGCTGAAGGTGGAGTTCCCCGACGGGGACATTGCAACATTTAACGTGGCGGTGATTTACGACGACCAAGCCGCCATGGGTTCCTGGCTGATCGACCTCGACGACTGGGATGTCTACCTGCAAGACCAAGCAGCCGCCCTCATAACCGCCATCACCGCCCCGGGCTACACCCCGGAACAGGCTCGGGCCGCGCTCGATCAGGCACTAGTGGACTATCCGCAACTTGAGGTGCGGAACCAAGCGGAGTTCATAGAGTCGGTAGAAGGCCAAGCCGACACGTTCTTGGCCATCGTAAATGCTCTGTTGGCCATCTCGCTGATCGTTGCCCTCATGGGGGTGGCCAATACTCTGGCCCTGTCGGTGTTCGAGCGCACTCGGGAGTTGGGCCTCCTTCGGGCCGTGGGGATGACGCGGCGCCAAACCCGGCGCATGGTCCGCTGGGAAGGCGGAATCGTGGCCGTATTCGGCGGGCTCATGGGCATAGTGATCGGAGTGGTGTTCGGCTGGGTAACAGTGGAGATCATCCCCGACAGCTTCGTCTCGTCCTTCGACATCCCGTGGAGCACGCTCTGGATCTACTTGATGATCGTGGCCGTCGCCGGCTTGCTGGCCGCCTCGATCCCCGCTCGCCGGGCCAGCCGCCTTAACATCCTCGACGCCATCGCCTACGAATAGTCGGACAAGGGGCCTTCGGCGACCCGGTTACGCTGCGGGTGATGCACGACACCGGCGAATGGCAGGCGCTGAGCGCTCACCGAGAAACGCTCGACGGTGTACACCTGCGGGATTTGTTCAATGGAGACCGGCACAGGGGCGAGCGGCTTGTGGCCGAGACTGACGGTTGGCTGCTGGACTACTCCAAAAACCGCCTGACCGCTGAGACGGTGGAGTTGCTGGCCGCTCTGGCCGACCAGGCCGGGTTGCGGCTACGGATTGAGGCCATGTTCGATGGCGAGCCGGTGAACACCACCGAGAACCGGCCCGCCTGGCACGTCGCCCTGCGCAGACCCAACCCGCCCCCTGAGGTCCGTGCCGAATTCGATCGCATGGCAGAATTCGCGGCCAAGGTCCGCAGCGGCCACTGGCAGACAGTGGTGAACATCGGCATCGGCGGATCGGACCTGGGACCAGCCATGGCCACTGCCGCGCTGGCGACACACGCCCATCCAGAGCTGGATGTGCGCTTCTTGTCCAACGTGGATGGCGCCCATTTCCGCGAGATCACCCGAGGCTTGGACCCGGCCCTGACCCTGTTCGTTGTGGTGTCCAAAACGTTCACCACCACCGAGACCTCGACCAACGCCCGCACCGCCCGGGCCTGGATCGCCGATGCAGTGGGCGACGAACAAGCCGCTAGCCACTTCGCCGCCGTCACAGCCAGCCCAAACAAGGCCCAAGACCTAGGCATCGACGCCGATGCCGTCTTCGCCATGTGGGACTGGGTGGGCGGCCGTTATTCCCTGGCCTCAGCGGTGGGGCTCAGCCTCATGATCGCCGTCGGGCCTGACGCCTTCGCCGAGATGCTGGCCGGGATGCACCACATCGACGAGCACTACCGCACCGCACCGTGGGCCGAGAATCTGCCTGCCCTGCTGGGACTCGTCGGCATCTGGAACCGCAACTTCTGGGGTTGGCCCACTTATGCCGTGCTCCCCTATTCCCAGGAGCTGGCCCTGTTTCCGGCTTACATCCAACAGCTCGACATGGAGAGCAGCGGCAAGTCGGTACAAGCCGACGGCACCCCAGCGGCCACCGCCACCGGTCCGGTGGCGTGGGGCCAGCCGGGAACCAACGGTCAGCACGCCTTCCACCAACTGCTGCACCAGGGCACCGACATCGTCCCGGTGGAGTTCATCGGCTTCTGTCGCCCGAACCACGGTCTCGCGGAGCACCACGACCTGCTCATGGCCAACCTGTTGGCCCAGGCCGAGGCCCTGGCCTTCGGCGCCCCCGAAGCTGGCAACCCCCACCGGCAGTTCTCAGGCAACCGGCCAAGCACCGTCCTTCTTGCCGACCGACTCACCCCCCGCACTCTGGGCCAGCTCGTGGCCCTCTATGAGCACAAAGTGTTCACTCAAGCCACCGTGTGGGACATCAACCCCTTCGACCAATGGGGAGTCGAACTGGGCAAGACCCTGGCCACCGACATCGCCGCCGAACTCACCGGCGCGGCTCACCCCAACCCGGCCCGCGACTCCTCCACCCAATCCCTCATCAACCGCTATCTAGAGCATCGGTGAAGTACCGAGAAAACGCAACCTGGGCGGCTGCTCCGCTCGGGGCGAAGGGGTGGTGTACGGCATCACCACCGTATAGGGTGCTAGGTGGAGCTAGAGGGGATCGAACCCTCCCGGCCGGGTGTCAAGTCCTTCACCGGCCCGACCACGGGTAGCCCCATAAGGGAGGAAGCTCTGCTGTCTCCTAGGACCGCACCGGGCCTGCAAGAAAGGCCCGGTGCGGTCTAGTTCAGCTTACATGGAAATGTACTGAGAATGAGCAGACAACCACGCTGGGGTCCGAGGAGCGTCGAAGCAAGCGTCACCGGTGGTGGGTAGAGTGCTCGGATGCTCGGGGGGCGGCGTTGGGACCAGAATGGCGGATCCTGACCAGCTGGTGAAAGGCGCCCGGGTTTGTTTGCCCGGGGATGATGATGTGGTGACGCTGGTGCAGGTGACCCAGGGGGCGTTCTGGGAGGTCGTCTATCGGGGTTCGGACGGCAGCCTGGGCGAGGTCACATTGCCTGAGGCTGAAGTACCAGAGATCAAGCTGATGTCATCGGCGGGACCGGTTCGCTTCAGCGGAGATCCTCGCCGGTTTCGGCTGGGGGTGGAGGCGCTGCGGATTGAGAGCATGTTCCGCCACGACATGGCCGCGTTGGCCGTTTCGAACATCTCCCCGTTGCCCCATCAGCTTGACGCGGTGTACGGGTCGTTGCTGCCGGAGCCGGTGCTCAGATTCTTGCTGGCAGACGATCCAGGCGCTGGCAAGACCATTATGGCTGGGCTTTACATCAAGGAGCTGATGCTGCGCCATGCCGCCGATCGAGTGTTGGTCGTGACCCCGGCCAACTTGCGCCCGCAGTGGCAGCGTGAGCTGGCCGAGCGGTTCGACATCCACTGCACTCAATTCGACTCGGCAATGTTGCATGCCCACCCGACACAGAACCCTTGGGATCAGCACGATTTGGTGGTGGTGTCGCGGGATTTGCTCCGGCGAGAGGAGGTGATGGAGGGGTTTGCCGGTGCTGAGCGGGAGTGGGACTTGGCCATCATCGACGAGGCCCACGGGTTCACGCTCGATGTCGATAGCAAGGGTCTGATCAAAAGGCGCAGCGAGCGCTATAAGGCGGCTGAGGCAGTAGCCCGGAAGGCGCATCGACTGATCCTGTTGACGGCCACGCCGCACTCGGGCCGCAACGAGTCAATGTGGGGACTGCTTCGATTGCTCGACCCGGACGCCTATGGCGACCGCTGCCCCTCAGGCGATGTGCCGCTGAATCCCCACCAGTACCGCAAGGTTGCCAAGGAGGAGATGGTGGACATGAGGGGCGAAGCCCTGTTCAAGCCCCGTCACCCGCACACGGTGGCCTACAACCTCGCGGGCGCGGAACGGGACTTGTACGAAGCGGTCACCAGCTTTGTGTCCACCGAACTGGCTCGCATCCGAGGCGAGAGCGGGCCGCGGGTTGCCGGTTTTGCGCTCACCACCATGCAACGGCGGCTGGCGTCGTCGCTGCGGGCCATCAAGCGCACGTTGGAGCGCCGAGTCAACCGCTTGGAACAAGCGCTGGAAGACCCCGCGGCCTATCTGCGGAGCCGCCAGGAATTCATCTCCGACGTCTACGGCGAGCAGCATCCCGACGAGTTGGGCGACCTCAACGAAGACGAGCGCTGGGAGATGGAAGAGAGAGCCCTCGAGGAGTGGTTACCGGGAACCATCACAGAGCTGGAGGAGGAGTTGACCGCATTGCGCCCCCTGCTCATCCAGGCCGAGGAGGCTGAGGCAGCGGGCACGGAGGTGAAGCTGAACGAGTTGCTCGAAGTGGTGCGCCAGGAGGGCCTGAGCGACGATCCGTCGGTCAAGTTGCTGATCTTCACCGAGCACCGCGACACCCTCCACTATCTGGTGGAGAAGTTGTCGCCAGACTTCGATGTGGTCTCCATCCACGGTGGCATGAGGCTGGGAGACCGGATTGCCGCGGAAAGGGACTTTCGGGAACGGGCCCAGGTCATGGTGGCCACCGAGGCCGCCGGAGAGGGCATCAACCTCCAGTTCTGCCATCTGATGGTGAACTACGACATCCCGTGGAACCCGAACCGGTTGGAACAGCGCATGGGCCGCATCCACCGCATCGGCCAGACCCGCGATGTTCATATCTACAACATGGTTGCCGCCAACACCCTTGAGGGCCATGTGCTGGCCACCCTTCTCCAGAAATTGGAGAACATGGGCAGAGTTCTCGGGGACAAGGTGTTCGACGTGATAGGGGAGACCTTTGCTGGATATCGCCTGGCAGAGTTGATCGAGCAGGTACTGGCCAAAGAACTCAGCCCAGACGACGCTGTTGAGAGCATCGGCGGAGACCAAGCTGATCCCGAGACGGAGGCGAGGTTCCGCGAGCTCACCAAGGAGGCGCTCGCCACCCGGTACCTGGATTGGCAGTCACAAGCCGAAGCCGCTGCTCGGTCAGCGGAGCGACGACTCCCGACCGGCTACATCGAGAAGTTCTTCACCGACGCAGTTGACTTTTTGGGAGGCAAAGTCGAACATCGGCTCGACCCCGGCGCCCTGCGAGTAACTCGCACACCCGACGAACTGGTTGCGGGGTCTCGGGCCGCTGGTGCAACCCGAGAGGTGTATCCGAGCTATGAGCGCATCACCTTCGACAAAGCAGTTCGCCTCCGGGCGCACACCAGCGGAGGTGAGCATGCCGTCCCAGAGGCTGAGCTATGCGGTCCCGGCCACCCCCTCTTCGATGCAGCGCTCAACACCGTGATCGTCCGCACTCGGGCCGATGTGGAGGCAGGAGCGGTGTTCTCCGCCCCTGACGTTGATGCGCCAACAGTCCTGTTTTTCCTCACCGGGGACTGTGTGGACGGCACCGGCGAGATGGTCCACCGGGCATTTGCCACCGTTGCCGAACCGCAGGGCCAAGCTCTCAGACCAAGCCGTGAGCTGCTGTATGACATGTTCCTCCACGAAGCTGAAGCACCCGAGGTGACTCTTTCTGATGTCGACAAGGTCGTGAACTGGGCGCGGCAGCACGAGTTCGAGCCTCACTTCCAGCAGGCCAGCACCTAGCGGACTCGGGTCGTGCGCATCACCGAGGACTACCTCACCAAGGCATTCGCAGAGATAGCGGCCCGTCAGCAAACCGCCCTGCTCGACCTCGATACAGAGGTTGAGCGCGGGGTGGCCGGCGCAGAGGGCCGCCGCCGACAAGCCGAGCTCGCGGCGGCAGAGACCACCGCGAAACGC
>JAJEDQ010000198.1 GCA_022821445.1 Acidimicrobiia bacterium
CTGTCGAGCACGCCATCGAGATGTCGATGAAGTTCATGACCGGCATCGACGGGGTCTATGCGCTGCTGGACTGCGACCACACTCTGTTCCTCGGCCGCAAGGACCACGCGGTGGCCTACGTGGAGACCGATCCATCCGATCCGGCGTCGCCCATTGTGGAGCGGGACCGGTGGAGCAAGCCCGACCACATCGAGGGCTTCTTTGTAGGGATGAACATGACCTTCGACGGGAAGCTGGTGATGTCCACCGATCATGGCTGGGTTGTTGTGCTCGAGCGCGACTTCAGCGCCTTCCACGCCCTTCAGCTCCCCGGCGGGGCCGAGACCGCGGCGGAGTACTGCGCCATGCGAGCAGCCGAGCGGGGCAACACGGGTTATGGCTGGGTCCGCACCAGCATCTGCGTGGACAGTGACAACGGCATTTACGTGTCGTCCAACGACCACCACCACACGCTGCGCTGGACGGGCTCCGAGCTGACCGACGACCCCGCCCACGGTTGCTGGTCCGTGCCCTACCGCAACGGCGGCGGCTGCGGGTCGGGAACCACGCCCTCGCTGATGGGCTTCGGCCCCGACGAGGACAAGTTCGTGGTGATCGGCGACGGCGATGAGGTGGTCAACATCACACTGTTGTGGCGCGATGAGATTCCCGACGACTGGGAGCAGCTTCCCAACGCGCCCGACCGGCGCATCGCCGGCATCGGGCCGGCCAACATGGGCAACCCCGATCTGGCCGAGATCAAGACCGAGCAGTCGATCACGGTGTCGGGCTACGGCGCCATGACGGTGAACAATGAGCCGGCCACGATTCCCGACGGCTTTCCCGCCCAGGCTGCTCGGATGCTGTGCTTCATGCTCGGCCACAAGCCCGAGTACCAGCCCCGCGGCCTCCACAAGTACGAGTGGGACCCGGTGGCCCGAGAGATGAAGGAGGCGTGGGTGAACCTCGACATCTCCTCGCCCAACTCGGTTCCCTTCGTGGCGGAGGAGAGCGGGCTGGTGTACACATGCGGGGTCCGCGACAAGAAGTGGACCATTGAGGCCGCCGACTGGGCTACCGGGGAGTCCCGGTTCCACTACGTGCTGGGAGGCTCAAAGTTCAACACCATCGGCGCGGGGGTGACCGTGGACGACGACGGCCGGCTGCTGTTCGGCGCCATGTACGGCAAGACCCGCGTCCTGCGGGGTCCGGGCTAGCCGCAGTCTGCTCCGCTGCCTCGGCGGCACACCGCTAACGTGCCCAACATGGCGACGGTGCTGGTGACCGGGGGAGCGGGTTATATCGGCAGCCACACCTGCGTCGCCCTGATCGAGGCCGGCTACGAGGTGGCGGTGCTGGACAGCCTGGCCAATTCCTCAGCCGCCGCCATCGACGCGGCGGGGGAGATCGCCGGCCACCGCCCTCGTCTCTACATAGCCGACTGTCGGGACGAATCCGCGCTGGAGAAGGTCATGGCCGACGTCCGCCCCGACGCGGTGCTGCACTTCGCAGGGCTCAAGTCCGTGCCCGACTCAGTGGCCGATCCGCTGCGGTACTACCGCCACAATCTGGACTCGGCCGCCGTCCTCTTGGCAGTGATGGAGCGCAGTGGGGTTCGCCGGATCGTGTTCTCTTCTTCGGCTACCGTCTATGGAGAACCCGATGATCTGCCGGTGGCCGAGACGGCATCAACCCGCCCGGCCAACCCCTACGGCTGGACCAAGCTCCTCATCGAGCAGATGATCGCTGACGTGGTTCGAGCCGACCCCCGCTGGTCGGCGGCTTTGCTTCGCTATTTCAACCCGGTGGGCGCCCACCCCAGCGGCCTGATCGGGGAGGATCCCGAGGGCATTCCCGGCAACTTGATGCCCTACCTGCTCCAGGTGGCGGTGGGCCGTCGCTCCCATCTGCCGCTCTACGGCACCGACTATCCCACCTCAGACGGCACTACATTGCGCGACTACATCCATGTCATGGACTTGGCCGACGGTCATCTGGCCGCCTTGAAGCATTTGGATTCCGCTGTCGGCCAGGCGCACGTTTTCAACCTGGGCACCGGCCGGGGAGCGTCGGTGCTGGAGGTGATCGCCGCCATGCGGGAGGCCACCGGCCACCGACTGCCCTATGAGGCGCTAGACCGCCGACCCGGAGACGTTCCTGAGTTGTGGGCCGATCCCGCCCGGGCCCGCCAAGAGCTGGGCTGGTCGGCAAGCCGATCTCTAGCCGAGATGTGTCGGGATGCCTGGTCTTGGCAGTCAACCCATCCCCAGGGATACCGGTCCCAGACATAGGGGGATAGCGCGTCACGCCGGGGAACGGTCAGGTGCGGGCCTTGGGAATAGGGGTCTTGGTTGGTGGGGGGCAATCGGCCCTGGACGTAGCACCTGCGGGCCTTGGGAAGGGATCTTGGCCATGCTCTGAACCGGTGGACGCCGGGGGGAGGGTTCTAGGGTGTGGCAGTGATGGCTGATGGCGGGTCTCGGCGGAAGTTGATTGAGGTGGCGTTGCCGTTGGATGCGATCAATGCGGCTTCGGCTCGAGAGAAGTCGATCTTTCATGGCCACCCGTCTGCATTACACCTGTGGTGGGCTCGGCGGCCGTTGGCGGCGTGTCGGGCGGTGTTGTTCGCGTCGTTGGTGGATGATCCGTCGGCCCGGCCTGATCTGTTCCCCACGGTGGAGTCCCAGGGCGCGGAGCGGGAGCGCCTGTTCGGTCTGGTTGAGCGGTTGGTGCAGTGGGAGAACAGCAACGACGCCGGGGTGCTGGGCGAGGCTCGGGCGGAGATCGCCAGGTGCTGCGATGGCGGGCTTCCTGCGGTGTTGGATCCGTTCGCTGGCGGCGGTTCCATTCCTTTGGAGGCTCAGCGTTTGGGGTTGGAGGCGCATGGGTCGGATTTGAATCCGGTGGCGGTGTTGATCAACAAGGCTTTGGTGGAGATTCCGCCGGTGTTCGCGGGGCGGGCGCCGGTGAACCCCGGTGACCGTCAGAGCGCTGGTTTGGGGTCGTGGCCGGGCGCGTCGGGTTTGGCTTGCGATGTGAGGTATTACGGGCAGTGGATGCGCGATCGGGCCGAGGAGCGGATCGGGCATCTGTACCCGGAGGTGGAACTGCCCGCCGAGCACGGTGGGGGCAAGGCGCCGGTGATCGCGTGGTTGTGGACTCGTACGGCGCGGTGTCCGAATCCGGTGTGCGGGGCCGAGGCGCCGTTGGCGTCGTCGTGGTGGCTGTCGAAGAAGAAGGGACGCCAGGCGTGGGTGGAGCCGGTGGCAGACCATGGTGCCAAGGCGGTCCGGTATGAGATCGGCGGCGGTGAGGGTGGGCCGTCGGAGGCGCCCAAGCAGGGCCGGGCCCAGTTCCGCTGCGTGTTCTGCGCTTCGCCCATCCCCGGCGACCACGTGAAGGCCCAAGCCCAGACAGGAGGGCTCGGCGCACAGCTCATGGCCATAGCCGCCCAGGGCGACCGTCGGCGCGTCTATCTGCCGCCCGACCCATCCCACGAGCAGGCCGCCCGCATCCCGCCGCCGCCCGACCCCCCTTCTGGGCGTCTTCCCGAGGAGGCGCTGGGCTTCCGGGTGCAGCGCTACGGCATGGGGGAGTGGGCCGATCTGTTCACCCCCCGCCAGTTGACCGCCCTGTGCTGTTTCGCCGATCTGGTGGGCGAGGCCCGAGAGCAGACCCGCGCCGACGCACTGGCCGCCGGGATGGACGACGACCCCATCCCGCTGCGAGACGGCGGCACCGGGGCCACGGCCTACGCCGAGGCCGTCTCGGTGTATTTGGGGTTCACGGTGTCCAAATGCTCCGACTACTGGTCAAGTAGCCCAGGCTGGGACAAGGTCGGAGAAAAGATGGGACACACCTTTGCTAGGCAGGCAATATCCATGACTTGGGACTTTGCAGAGGCGAATCCGTTCTCAGATTCATCTGGCAATTGGAGCTCAATGATGGTGCGCGTATCCGAGGCGTTGAAGGGCATTCCAGCCCAACTACCGGGTTCAGTCCGTCAACTAGATGCTTCGGCTGCGGGGTCCGGTCCGGTGGTGGTGTCTACGGATCCGCCGTATTACGACAATATCGGCTATGCGGATTTGTCGGATTTCTTCTATGTGTGGCTGCGCCGGACGGTGGGCGGGGTGTTCCCGGATGTGTGCTCGACGTTGTTGGCGCCGAAGGCGCAGGAGTTGATCGCGGCACCGTACCGCCACGGCGGCGACAGGGGGGCGGCCGAGGAGTTCTTCGAGGACGGCTTGGGCGGGGTGTTCGCCCGCCTGCGGCAGGTTCAGGATCCGCGGTTCCCATTGAGCGTGTACTACGCGTTCAAGCAGTCCGAGACCGCGGAGGGGGAGACGGCTTCGACGGGTTGGGAGACGATGCTCGCCGGGCTGCTGCGCGCGGGCTTTCAGATAACCGGGACGTGGCCGGTGCGCAGCGAACGGTCAAATCGGACTCGCTCGCTAGGAAGCAACGCGCTGGCGTCGTCGATCGTTCTGGTGTGCCGGCCCCGGCCCGAGGGGGCGCCGTTGGCGTCGCGCCGCGAGTTCTTGGACGCGCTGGCCGCGGAGCTTCCCGCGGCGCTGGGCGACCTCCAGGCGGCCAGCATCGCGCCGGTGGATGTGGCGCAGGCCGCTATCGGGCCGGGAATGGCGGTGTTCTCCCGCTACAGCCGGGTGATCGAGGCCGACGGCGCCCGGATGGGGGTGCGGGCCGCTTTGGCCGCCATCAACCGGGTGCTCGATGAGACCCTGGAGGCGACCGAGGCGGATTTGGATTCCGACACCCGCTGGGCGCTCACCTGGCACTCCCAGCATGGCTTCGAGCCCGGCGACTACGGCCAGGCCGAGCAGCTCTCCAAATCCCGAAACACCTCAGTGGAGGGCCTCGTGCAGGCTGGCATCGTCGAGTCGCGGGCTGGCCGAGTCTGCCTCATCCCCCGCCACGACCTCGACTCGGACTGGTCTCCCGCCCAAGACGAGCGCCTCACCGTATGGGAGATAACCAACCACCTCGCCCGCGAACTCGAGACCCGGGGCGAGCAGGCCGCCGCCCGACTCCTCGCCCAGGTCGGCGGCCTCGCCGACTCGGCCCGCCACCTCGCCTACCGCCTCCACCACACCTGCGACCGCAACGGATGGGCCTCCGACGCCCTCGCCTACAACAGCCTCGCCGCCGCCTGGCCCGACCTCACCCAACAAGCCCAAAAACCCCCCGACAACCAAACCAACCTCGACCTCGATACCTGATTCGGTGTGCATCTCATCTAGCACCTAGAAATCGCCCGATGACTGCGGCGACCGCAGGGCTGGCTGAGGCGGTTAGCGGTTCAGCCACTCCTCCCGCGTGTAGCCTGCTTGTTTGAGCAATCGAAGCAGGAACGGGCCGGCAATCTCACTGTCGTTGGGGATGACTTGTCTGTGGGCACCCTAAATCATGTACTCGTGATTGCCTCCTGACCGTGGTCCTATCCATTCGCGTTCGGTCAAGAACCTGATGAGTTCGCGGCGGGTGGTTGGAGGGACCCGCTGGCTCATGTAGGGGCAGCGACAAGCCCGTTGTGGAATGTGGGTATCGGCTGGCCGAGTTGCTGCCCGAGTTCGACCCATCCATAGAGCACCTGTCGAAGTTTGCCGCGGGCCTCGTCGGGTGTGGAGCCAAAGGCGGAAGCACCCTGGCACTCAGGGTTCTCGGCCCACCATCCGACGACGACTCCATCATCATCTCGAACCTCTTCGGTGGACGCCCCCGCAAGTGCAGCATCCAACCAGCACTCAAGCAGAAGCTGAGCCGGGGGCTGTGACATGCCTGAACTGTAACACCGACAATCGGCTTTCAGCCCGATACGCCTCATCGCCGATCTCCCACAAAGCGGCTTGAGGATTCCCTCTTTTCGTGGGGGCATACTCTGCAAGGAGGAGCCATGTATAACGGGTGTGGTCAGAGGGTCCGACGTTTGGCGCTGCGGGCCGGAGAGGGTCATGTCTTTGGGGCTGTTCAGGCAGGGGGATGTCACCCGTCAGGTCGGGTCTCAGCTCTCGTCCATGGCTATCCCCAAGCGGGTGGCCTGTTCCCGCAAGGGGAGCGCTTGATCGGGTCCGATGCGGCCGAGCAGTTCGGACACGATCTCGCTGAGCGAAGCGCGATCTAGAGTTGTCGCAGCGTTGAAGGAGACAGCATCGGTGTTGTCTAGCAGGTGGGTTACGAGCTTGGCGGCATCCTCGGGGTGTGCATCGAGATGGTTGACCGCTTCTGGTTGTTCGCCGAGATCAGACAGCCAGAAGGTGGTCATCGAATGCTGATGAAGCCTTGCCTCGTGCCGGCAGGCCAGGTCTGCTGCCTCGGGGAATCGGTCGCCGAGGCTCACCGCCCAGTCCACCAGGGCCGTGGCTTCCTCGTCGGTCATGGCTTTGGGGATGCTGCTGAGCCGGTTGGCCCAGTATTCGCGCATCCAGACGTCCCATTGGGCGTCGGCGGCGCCGGCCGGCAGGTGGCGCAGCCCATGTGAGACTTGCTCGATCCACCTGACGCGGCTTTGTTCTTCTGCCGCGGCGGTGTAGCAGTCGAGCCAGCCCTGTTCGATGGGGTTGATTCCCGAGAAGAGCGCTACATCGGCCAGGCGCAGGTGGAAGTGGTTGCCGGTGTCGCCGCGATGCGATCCGAGATGCTCGGCCATGGCCACATACAGGTCCAAGAGCCCGGTTTCCAGCAGCTTGGTCGGGCCGGGCCGGTTGAGGTAGCCGTCCCATGCGGGAGCGCTCAGCCCATTTCTCCAGCAGCAGGGGCAGGGCCTCATGCGATCCGTACCCGATGGACTGGATACCCCGGTCTTGCCACCTCTCGCTCATTGCCTGGCGCTGGGGAAACGCCAGCGAGGGGAACTCGTTGATGTTGTTATCGGACAGGTCAGTCAGGCAAGCAGACAGGTGGCGGTCGTAGTTCGTGGTCACGATCCGGGGCCCGGGAGAGGCGAAGGCCAAGCCGGCGATGGCCCTGTGCAGGGTATTGGGCTTGGAATCGGGGCTTCCGATGATCTCGCTCACCCTCAGATGGACATCGACTCCGTTTCTGTCCAAATCCCCCAGTTGCCTTTCTAGGGCCAGGTCGTCCCTCGTTGGAGGCAAGTGGCTTTCCTCAAGCAGTTTGCCGGTCAACTCCTCAAAGGTGGGCAAGCACGACGGCGGATCTACCGATGCGCCCGCGCCGACGAACAGCACCAGGCTGCCTTCCGCGTGGGCTGAGACCAGTTCCGGTGGCAGTTCGACCCCGACATCATCTCCGAGTCCAAACCACATCGACGCAATTCTACTGGGCTTGGCGACATATTCGCCCTGGCTCAGACTTCCAGCGCCCGCAAGCAAGCAGATCGGCCGGTGAAGAGATTTTTTTGCTGTTTTTCCTGGTTAAGAGGTGTTTTTCGGGGGGCAAGTGTCACCGCCGTCGGTAGAATACATCCATGGAGTTTTCGCCCTCTTCGAACTCGGGGACCGGGACCGCCGGTGGCGGTTGCGGGGCTGCGGTGTGCGTTGATCGCGTGGATGTGGCCGGGTTGTCCGATTCCGGTTTGCGCAAGCGGTTGGGGCTGTTGGGCGAGGCTGAGTCGCAACTTGAGGCGTTGAAGGCTCAGACGATGGCCGAGATGGCTCGCCGCCATGACACATCAGGGGCCAAGAAGATGGCCCGCGAGGTGCTGCGGTTGTCTCCCTCCAAGGCTCACCACGACGTGAGGGCGGCTGAGCGGCTGGCCGGGCTGGCCGCGACATCAGAGGCTCTGGCGTCGGGCGAAGTGCCTGCGGATCATGCGCGGTTGATCGCCCGGGCATCGTCTGAGGGGCCGATCGACGAACGCGAACTCGTGGAGGCGGCCAAGACCCAGACCTACGACGAGTTGGCCAAGACCGTCAAGCGCCAGCAGCACGAGCTGTCGGGCGACGGCGGGCAGTCGATCCACGACCGGCGAAGGCAGAAGCGCTCGGCCCGGGTGTTCCAAAACGGCGACACGGGTATGTATGTGCTCAACGCCGAATTCGATCCGGTCACCGGCAGCCACATCGCCGGAGTGCTGGCCCACAAGGAGAAAGAGCTGTGGCGCGCCGAGGATCCCAAGGCTCGGCGCACCCACGCCCAGCGCTCCGCTGATGCTTTAGCGGAGCTGGTTTTGCATCCCGAGAAGGGAAAGGCCGCAGGCGTCGCGCTGGTGCTGGTGGCCGACTACGACGCCGCTCAAAAGGAACTGGTTAACGCCAGAGTTTGTGACGGCACGCCGCTTCCCGCCAAGGAGCTGGTCAAGCTGGCGTGCGAGGCGGACATCTTCCCGGCGGTGTTCAACGCCAGAACCCAGGACTTGTGGCTGGGACGGCGGCGCCGCTGCGCCTCAGACGCCCAGAGAGTCGCCCTGATGGTGCGCGACAAAGCGTGTGTGGGCTGCGGGGCCGACGCCAACCGCAGCTTCGCCCACCACATCCAACACTGGAAGAACAACGGCAAAACCGACTACCCCAACCTCGTGCTGGTATGCAACGACTGCCACCACGACATCCACGAACGACAGCACGAAGTAGGACAAGACGGCCAAACCGGTAGGCACAGAGTCGTCCCACCCCCCGAAGCATTCCCCGACACCGGGACAACCCGCTGGCAACCCAAGCAGTTGAACCCTGTTCTCAGAAACTGAGGCAGATCTGCTCCACCATCGGCAACATGGGCGGCGGCCTCCGCTGTTTCAGGGGTTTCAGGCAATCCCAGCGTAGAGAAACTGAGATTTGTCTCGTGGCTCCCGGCTAGACGCTGCCCACAGGGCTAGAGCTTCGCCTGGCCTCGCGACGGCTTGTCGCCCCGCGGCACTGCGGGATGCTGCCGACAGCCCTAGAGCATCGCCTTGATGCCCAAAGAGGCGTAGTCCTGGTCCTGGTAGTTCTGGCGGAACAGGTCGCGCAGCCGAACGGCGGCTTCGTCGTAGGCGTCGGGATCGCTCCAGGTGTTCCGGGGGTTCAACACCTCGTCGGGGACACCCGGGCACGAGACGGGGATTCGCAGCCCCAAGATGGGGAGCCTGACGGTGTCGGTGGCGTCGAGGTCGCCGTTGAGGGCCGCGTTGAGCAGCGCCCGGGTGTGGGATATGGACATGCGGTTCCCCACCCCGTAGGGCCCTCCCGACCAGCCGGTGTTCAACAGGATGCAGCGGGCCGAGTGGGCATCCATGCGATGGGCCAGCAGCTCGGCGTACACCGATGGCCTGTGTGACATGAACGGCGCTCCGAAGCAGGCGCTGAACGTGGCCTGCGGCTCCACCACGCCCACTTCCGTGCCGGCCAGCTTGGCGGTGAACCCCATCACGAAGTGGTACATCACCTCGTCCCGATCGAGGATCGACACCGGGGGGAGCACGCCGAAGGCATCGGCGGTCAACAGCACGATGGTGCGGGGGTGAGGCCCTTTGGCGCCGGGGGCCACGTGGGGGTTGCACGAGAGCGGATAGGCGAACCGGGTGTTCTCGGTGATGGAGTCGTCGGCGAGGTCGAGCTCTTGGGGGTCGGTGTCGGCCAGATCCCGGCCGGGCAGGGCGGGAACGTTCTCGATGAGGGTTCCCCCCCTCGACAATGCGGCGGCAATGATGGGCTCGGCCTCTTTGTCCAAGTCGATGAGCTTGGCGTAGCACCCGTCCTCGAAGTTGGAGACTCCTGTCTCGGTCCACACATGCTCGTCGTCGCCGATCAGACTGCGGTCGGGATCGGCTGACAACGTGGTCTTCCCGGTGCCGGACAAGCCGAACAGGATGGCGCTGTTGCCGCTGTCGTCCACGTTGGCCGAGAAGTGCATGGTGAGCTGCTTGGCGTCGGGAAGCACGAAGTTCATCACCGTGAACATGGTCTTCTTGACCACTCCGCAGTAGTCGGCCCGCCCGAGAACCAGCCCCAGCCGGTTGCGCAGGTCCATGATGACCGCCCGGTCGGTGCGGGTGCCGTCGCGGTCGGGATCGCAGCGGAAGCTGGGGACGTTGATCATGGTCCAGCCCACTGCATCGCGGTCGGCGTCGTCGCGCACGCCTTTGGGGAACATGATGTTGGCGAAGTAGGCGTGGGTGGCGTACTCGCTCACCAGCCGGTAGGGGATGGCGAACTCCGGATCCCAGCCGCAGAACACGTCGGCGGTGTACAGCACAGCCTGCCGCTCGTTCAGATGGGCCAGCACTCGCTCCAGCAATCCCGAGTAGTGGTCGCCGTCCAGCTTGTTGAAGTCCGCCTTCCACCACACGTCGTCCACCAACTCGGGCCAGGCCACCGCAAAGGTGTCCTGAACGGGACGGCCGGTACACGTGGGATCGGAGTAGAAGATCAGCGGCCCGTCGGTGCCCAAAGCGGTGGCGAACGCCTTCTGGTCGTGCTCGCCTCCATCGATGCGGGTGCGGCCCCGGTCCCCGGCGATGGCGGCGGCGAACAGCTCGTCTTGGGTCAGCCCGGCCCGGACGTCTACCGAGTCCAAGCCGAAGCGAGCGCCAAGCTGGTTTGCAACCGAAGGGCTCACGCGGGCTCCGGGTCGGCGGCGGCGGTGAGGAACGATGGGGTGCCCATGTCTACCTCTGAGCCCAACCGCAGACGGGTGGCTTGCCCTTCATCCAGATCGAACAGCACTCGCTGGCCTTGGCGCAGCATCCGGAACACCGATCCCTCCAGCGCATCGGCAGCCAAGTCGAACTCGGCGAGGTCGGTGTCTCGCACCACAACGCCAAGACCGGTTGCGGGATCGTATGCCTTGATCACACCCTGCACAGGGACTCTTTCTGCCAGTGATCGGGGATTACGGCAGGGTAATGGCTGGTCTAGACGGTTCGCGAGTCGGGCAGGCTCGACTGGGTAGCATCGCGGAGCATGACGGCAGACCGGCTGGGCGCCGATGGATTGCGGGCGGCGATGGAGCGGTTCCGTGATGCCCTGGCTTCGCACCGAGACGTAATCAATCAGCTGAACGTGTACCCAGTTCCCGACGGGGACACTGGCACCAACATGGCGCTCACTCTGGAAACGGTGGTCACCGAGGTGTCTGCCGCCGGCGAGGGGATGGCCGAGGTGTGCGGTGCCATCAGCCACGGCTCGCTCATGGGGGCCCGGGGCAACTCCGGCGTGATCCTGTCGCAGATCTTGCGGGGGATGGCCGATTCGGTGGCCGTCGCCGGCCACGTGGATCCCCCGGTGTTGGCCAGTGCGCTGATGCAGGCGTCGGCCGCGGCCGACGAAGCGGTGTCGGCTCCGGTGGAGGGAACCATCCTGACCGTGGTGCGCGACGTGGCGGCCGCGGCTACCGAGGCGGTTGACCAAGGGGTCGACGGGCTCATCCAATTGGTGGAGGGGTGCCGGCGGGCCGGGCGGGCCTCGCTGGATCGCACACCCGAGCTGCTGCCCCAGTTGGCCCGAGCCAATGTGGTGGACGCCGGGGGAGCGGGCTTCTTGCTGCTTCTGGACGCCCTGGCCACTGCGGTCGATGGCCGCCCGCTGCCCGACCCGCCGCCAGTGGACCCAACCGCGGGGGTGGGCGCTGCGGTGGCCGGGGCCGACGACCCCCACGGCGTCGTCGACCCTCATCACTCCGGTAAAGAAGGCGACGGCACCCGCTATGAGGTGATGTTCTTCTTGGAGGCCGAGGATGACCGCATTGGGGAGTTTCGGGCTGCTTGGGAGGCCCTGGGCGATTCCATCGTGGTGGTGGGTGGCGACAGTCTGTGGAACTGCCACATCCACAGCAACGACATCGGCGGCAGTATCGAGGCGGGGATCGGCGTCGGCCGGCCGTTCGACATTCGGGTGACTGACTTATTCGAGCAGGTGGAGCATGTCGAGTCGCTGGTTGAGGCCGAGATCGGTGGAACGGTCACCGCCGTGCCGGGGTATCCGGTTCACACCGGGGTGGTGGCCGTGTCGGTGGGAGCGGGCGTGCGCCGGCTATTCGAGTCGCTGGGGGTCCGGGCCATCATCGCCGGGGGCCAGACCATGAACCCCTCCACCGAGCACTTTGTGCAGGCCGTTGAGCAGCTTGACGCCGACGAGGTCGTGCTCCTGCCCAACAACAAGAACATCGTGCCGGTCGCCGAGCGAGTGGACGACTGCACCGATGCGGTGGTGCGGGTCGTTCCTACCCGGGGGATCGCCGAAGGGCTGGCCGCGTTGATGGCCTACGACCCGTCGGCCGGTGCCGATGAGAACCAGTCGGCCATGGTTGAGGCCGTCGAGGACGTGGTGACCGGTGAGGTAACCCAAGCCGTGCGCGACACCGAGAGCGAGTTGGGACCTATCGCCGCCGGCCAGTGGCTGGGACTGGATCGCGGCGGGTTGCGGGTGGTGGCCCCCAGTGCGGCTCAGGCGGCTACCGAGCTGTTGGCCGAGGTCATCGACGACGGCCACGAGCTGGTGACGGTCATCGCGGGCGCCGATGCCGCAACTGCCGATGTTGAAGAGGTGACCGCCTGGCTGGGCGACAATCATCCCGAGGTCGAGTTGGAGGTCCACGAGGGGGGCCAACCGCTTTATCCGTTCTATTTCGGGGTGGAATGACCCTGTCGTCCTCTGTCAGAGCTGACCAGGAGGTCGCCAGCCGGCCTGCGCTCACCATGGCCGACTTCCACAAGATGGACGTGGAGGTGCTGGGCGGGGTGGGCACCGCTAAGGCCAAGGCTCTGGCCTTGGTTGATGTGGAATCGGTGCTGGATCTGTTGACCTACTACCCCCGCCGCTACATCGACCGGACCAACCAGGCGGCGATCAGCGATCTCGAAGACGGTGTCGAGGCCATGGTGATGGCTCAGGTGGACAGCGTGTTCTCGAAGAAGCTCCGAGGGAGCCGCTCGATGGTCGCGGTCACGGTCAGCGACCAGACCGGGTGCCTGCGACTGGTCTTCTTCAACCAGCCGTGGCGGGATCGCCAGCTCTCTCAAGGCCAGGAGGTGGTGGTGTTCGGCAAACTGGACCGCTATCGGGGCCAGAACCAGATGACCAACCCCATCGTGGATCTGGTAGGCGACGAGACCGGGCGCATCGTGCCGGTGTACCCCCAGTCGGGCAAGGCCGGACTCCAGACCCGGGAGATCAGGCGGTGGGTGGATGAGGCGCTGCGGCGCTCAGAGCCGAGGGGCATCAGCGATCCGGTTCCAGAACCGCTGCGAACTCGCCACAGCTTGATCGGACGCCACCAGGCCATCGACAGCATCCATCGCCCAGAGACCATGGACGTCCACTACGCCGCCCGGAATCGGCTGGTGTTCGACGAGCTGCTCCGGCTCCAACTCAAGCTGATCATGCGCAAGCGGGCCGTGGAGCGGGCTGCGGTCGGAATCAGCCACGACACCAGCGGCGAGCTAGTCCAGCGGTTCACCAGCTCGCTGGGGTTCCCTTTGACCGGCGCCCAGCGCCGGGTGATCGGCGAGGTGACCGCCGACATGGCCCGCCCGGTGCCCATGCACCGTCTGTTGCAGGGCGATGTGGGGGCGGGCAAGACCGTGGTGGCGGTGGCGGCCATGCTCACCGCGGTGCAAGGAGGCCACCAGGGAGCGCTGATGGCCCCCACCGAGGTGCTGGCCACTCAGCATTACCTGGGAGTCCGCTCCCTGCTCGATGACCTGCGCGTGCCCGCGCCCGATTCGCTGTTGGCCGAGCGGCCCCTGCGGGTAGCGCTGCTCACCAATCAAACCCCTGGCGCCGAGAAAACTCGGCTCCACGACACGCTGGCTTCGGGGGAGACCGACATCTTGATCGGCACCCATGCCCTCATCCAGGACGGGGTGGATTTCGCATCTTTGGGGATGGTGGTGGTGGACGAGCAGCACCGCTTCGGAGTCGAACAGCGGGCCGCGCTACGGGCCAAGGGATCTCAGGCCGCGTCCCCCGATGTGCTGGTCATGACAGCCACCCCCATTCCCCGCACCGCGGCCATGACGGTGTACGGCGACCTGGATGTGTCCACGCTGGATGAGATGCCCCCGGGGCGAACGCCGATCGCCACTTTGTGGGCCCGAACCCCGGCGGAAGAAGCCGAGGTTTGGGAGCAGGTCAGAGCCGAGGTAGGGCATGGCCGCCAGGCTTACGTGGTGTGTCCGCTGATCGAGGAGTCCGACACCATCGAAGCCCGGTCGGTTACCGAGACCTACGAGCGTCTTCAGGCCGATGAGCTGGCCGGACTACGGGTTGGGCTGCTTCACGGCCGGCTCACCCCGGCCGAGAAAGAGTCGGTGATGGCCCTGTTCCGGGGCGGGACCATCGACGTGCTGGTGGCCACCACCGTGATCGAAGTGGGGGTGGACGTGCCCAATGCCACCGTCATGGTGATCGTGGACGCTGACCGGTTCGGGATCGCCCAGCTTCACCAGCTCCGAGGACGGGTGGGCCGAGGCGACCAGGAGTCCACCTGCTGTTTGCTGGCCGCTGATGCGGTGGGGGTTGCCGCCGAGCGTCTTCGGGCACTGGTGGAGACCACCGACGGGTTCGAGTTGGCCGAGGCCGATCTGGAGCTTCGGGGGGAGGGCACCATCTTGGGCGAGCGCCAAAAGGGTCGCAACGACTTGCAGCTCGCCTCTCTGCGCCGGGACAAGGAATGGGTGGTGGGGGCCCGACAAGCGGCGGGGGAGATGTTGGACGACGACCCCGAACTCCAACGGCACGCCGAGCTGCGTGCCGAGGTTGAGCTGTTGCTGGGCGATGATGACGCCGACTACCTGATGAAGAGCTGACCCCCGGGAGCAATCGTGTTGGAGATCGTAAGGATGGGCCTGGAGCGCAAAGAGCAGATCGCGAGCATCTGGGCTGATGCCTTTGAGCAGGACCCGCTCATGGAGTGGGTGTTCCCCGACGATGCTGCCCGAAGGGCCTCCCTCCAGCACTGGTGGGAGTTCATGTTGGACCACATGGCCACCGGATCGGAGTTGCACGGCACTCGGGCCGATGGCTGTGTGGCCTATTGGCAGCCACCCCGCAACGAGGCGTCCGTTTCGACTGGCCCCCAGGATGGCTCCAACCAGGTGTCAGGTTGGCAAGCGGACTTCATGGCCATGATGACGGACTTGCTGGGCGATCTGGCCCCGTCTCGCATGGAGGCTCTGGGACAGATGCAGCAAGCCCGCCTGTCGGAGCCCCACTGGTACTTGGCCGTGTTGGGCACGTCGCCCGACCAGCAGAGCAAGGGTCTGGGCGGCAAGGTGCTAGCCCCGATGTTGAATCGCTGCGACCGGACTGGGGAATTGGCATATCTGGAGTCCAGCAATCCGGCCAACGTGGGCTTCTATCGCCGCCACGGTTTCGAGCCGGTCGGCGAATTCACAGTGGGCGACGGGGTGCTCATCACTCCCATGGCCCGAGAACCCCACCCCCCCGAATAGCCATGACGCTGCGCATCATCGCCGGGGAGGCCAGGGGCCGTCGGTTGAGCACCCCAGAGGGCATAGACGTGCGTCCCTCCACCAGTCGGGTTCGCGAAGCCGTGTTCAATTCCTTGCACAGCATGGGGTACCTGCAAGGTGCTGTTGTTCTGGACCTCTTTGCCGGATCAGGGGCTCTGGGACTGGAAGCCGTATCGAGGGGCGCGGCCTCGGCAACATTTGTGGAGTGTGCACCGGCGGCGTTGGCCGCGTTGCGAGCGAACATCGAGGCCACGGGGTTCGGCGATCGCTGCCGAGTGGTGCCCGGCGATGCATGGGAGGAGCTTCCCCGACTCGGTGATGGCTATGACGTGGCTCTCTGCGATCCCCCCTATCAATTCGACGCCTGGCCAGAACTGCTGTCCCAGATTCCCGCCGATGTGGTCATGGCTGAGTCTGATCAGGCCGTGGTTCCAGGATCCGGCTGGGATGTCATCAAACAGCGCCGCTACGCGGGTACCGTTGTGGTGATTGCAAGCCAGCAATAGCGACGACAGACCCCAGGAGAACCCTTCGTGACGCGCGTCCTGTTTCCCGGATCGTTCGACCCGATACACAACGGGCATATGGAAATCGTGGAGACCGCGGCGCGTCTGTTCGAGGAGGTGGTTGTGGCCGCAGTGCACAATCCGCAGAAGAGTCCTCTGTTCGAGTTGGAAGAGCGTCAATCGATGTTGGATGAGTGCTTCGCCCACTTGCCCAATGTGCGGACCACCCTGTTCGCCAGCCTGGTGGTGGATCTGGCCCGAGAAGAAGGGGTCGACTTCATTGTGAAGGGCCTCAGAGCGGTTTCCGACTTCGAGAACGAGCTTCAGATGGCCCAGATGAACCAGGCCATCTCCGGGGTTCACACGCTGTTCATCCCCTCAGCCAGCAAACATTCGTTCCTGGCTTCCAAGCTCATCCGCGAGCTGGCTCGCTTCGGAGAACAAATTGACTCCATGGTCCCGCTTCCGGTGGCCAAGCGTCTGATGGAGAGATATCGAGATGGCTGACGTGATTCCATTCCGGTGGCCAAGCGTTTGATCGAGAGGTACCAAGATGGCTGACATCGATCCCAATACACCTGCTACATCTGCAGCCCACCAGGCAGTGGCCGGGACGTTTGTGGACCCCGAGTTCGACTTGCTGCTGCGACGGGCAATTGAGCTGGTGGATACCGCCCGCCCCATGCCGCTTTCGGCTTCTTCCATGATCAACAAGGACGAAGTCCTCGAGCTGCTTCAGAGCTGCTTGAACCGTCTTCCCGAGGAGATGCGGGCAGCTCGTTGGCTGTTGAAGGAGCGTGAGGACTTTTTGAAGAGGGTCCACCGGGAGGGCGACGAGATCCTGGTGGCCGCCCGGTCGCAGGCCGAGACCATGGTGCAGCGCACGGAGGTGGTCAAGGCGGCTGAACAACGGGCCCGGAGAATGGTAGAGGAAGCCGAGGCCACCGCCCGCAGACTGCGCTTGGAGACCGAGGACTATTGCGATACCAAATTGGGTAGTTTCGAAAACGCCCTCGAGCGCATCTTGAATACCGTCAAGGAAGCCCGGTCCCGGCTGCAAGGCGACCCGCTTGCCGATCTGGTTCGGGCCTACGATTCCGAGCCGGAACCAGAGCCCGACGACGGCTTTTTCGATCAAGACACCGTGGGCTGAACCGCGGGAGGAGGCACCATGTCGAGGCAGCTGGTCGTGCCGGTGGCAGAATTGCTGCGCCGTCCCGGCTCGCAACGGGAGATCTCCCTCCAGGCCCACTTCGACGACCTGTCCAACTCCGACGCCGTGGTACGCGGGCCGGTTGATCTCCACCTCCATCTGGAGTCGGCCATTAGCGGTTTGGAAGTGAGCGGCTCGCTTCATGCTGGATGGCGCGGGTCATGTCGGCGGTGTCTGGAGCCCATTGAGCAAACAGTGCAACAGGATCTGCGGGAGATGTACGCCAGCGCCCCGACCGATGAAGAGACGTATCCGATTCACGACGGAGAAGTGGACTTGACCCCGATGGTGCGCGACTGCCTTGTTCTCGCTCTGCCCATCGCCCCACTCTGCTCGGACGACTGCCTCGGGCCGGCCCCTGATGACTATCCGATGAACCAACCTGAGCCCACCGGCGATGATCGCCCCAAGGATCCCCGATGGGCCGCGTTAGACGCGCTGCAAACTGGCCAGTAGACTTGTTTGTCGCATCAGCGCCGGTTTCATCCGCGGCGCGGCATTCTTTCTCCACACCTAGGACCGTTCGATGGCTGTACCCAAGAAGAAAACTTCCAAGGCCAAGGGCCGAAGCCGCCGGGCCGCGGCTTGGCGAGTGTCGGCGCCGGCGCAGAGCACGTGTCCCCGCTGTGGAGCGGTCAAGAGGCCACACCGGGTGTGCGGGGTGTGCGGGTGGTACGCCGGCCGCGAAGCCATGGAAGTGGCCTGAGCCCTTCCATACCGCCAATTTGCCAAATCGCAAGTGGCCAAATCGCAAGTGGCCAAATCGCAATTTGAGAGGGTCCTTTGACATCGCTTCCCGTTGCCGTTGATGCAATGGGGGGCGACAATGCCCCCCAGTCGGTGTTGGCTGGTGTCCGTATCGCGGCTGAGCAGGGCATTCCCGTGTTGCTGGTAGGCCAACCCGAGCAACTGCCCGCTGACGGCGAGTTCGAGGTGATTGCCGCGTCGCAAGTCATATCCATGGGGGCCGAAGCGGCGTCCAGCGTGCGAAAGATGAAGGACTCTTCTGTGGTGCGGGCCGCCGAGGCGGTTCGCGATGGCCGCGCCTCTGCCATGGTCAGCGCGGGAAACACCGGAGCGGCCATGGCTGCGTCCCTGTTGAGGATGGGGCGTATCCGAGGTGTGTCCCGTCCCGCGATCGCCACGCCGATCGTCGTTCCCGGCCGTGCTTGGCCAAACGTGATGCTGGATTCGGGTGCCAACACCGAGTGCAGCGCGGAGTGGCTGGTGCAGTTCGCCCAGATGGGTGCGGTGTACTGCCGCGACCGCTGGGGGGTGGCAGAGCCCCGAGTCGGGCTCCTGTCCAACGGGGAGGAGGCCGGCAAAGGATCGCCCTTGGTCAAGGAGGCGTTCGAGCTGTTGGAGGACAAGGCCTGGCAAGCCCGGACGGGTGCGGTGTTCGCCGGCAATGTCGAAGGACGGGACCTGCTGGAGGATCTAGTGGATGTGATCGTCACGGACGGTTTCACCGGGAACGTCGCCCTCAAAACCGCTGAGGGTGTGGCCAAGCAACTAATCAGCGCACTGTTGGAGGCGTTCGACTCCTCTGACGAGGCCAGGCAGGGGGCCGAGCTGCTGGTGCCCGCGCTGACCCCGCTGTACGACAAGTTCAACCCCGATTCGGTGGGTGGTGCCATTCTCCTCGGGGTGAGGGGTGTCACGATCATCAGCCATGGGGCGTCGTCCCCAAGGGCATTGGCCAATGCCATAGAAGTGGCCTGTGAACTGGCCGAACGCGACACTGTGGGCTCATTGCGCCGGATTTTGTCCTCCGAATAGGGATTCCCTCAGTCCTTGGTGGGTAAGGAGATGGACAAGCTGGCGTATACTTGTCGGGCGCCGAGTCGCTGAACCGCCCCGGAGATGCCGTGCCATCCGAAACCCATGTCGAACAGAGCCCGCTAGATCGAGACGGGGTTTTGACCCTCGTCACTGAGTGCCTGGCCGACATCTTGGAGATTTCCCCGGACCGGATCACCGAAGGACAGGCATTTGCCGACGATCTCGACGCCGATTCACTTGCTCTCATCGAGCTCGTGGAAACCCTGGAAGAGGAGTTGAGCGAGAGGACTGTTGGCTTCAGCATCGATGACGAAGACCTGGAGGATCTCAAGACGGTGCGAGACGCCGTCGACTATGTCCACGGCCGCCTGAGCCGAAGCTCCTGACCGCTGAATCCGACATCGCTGCTCTAGCCGATCGCCTCGGCTACCAATTCGCCCAGCCCAGCTTGCTGGTCGAGGCGTTGACCCACCGATCCTGGTGTGCCGACCATGCCGGGACTTCCTCCAACGAGCGTCTGGAGTTTTTGGGTGATGCCGTTTTGGCTTTGGTGGTAACCGACCACATTTACACCGCCTACCCCGAAATGGCCGAAGGCCAACTGGCGCCGCTGCGAGCCGAGGTGGTCCGAGCCGAAGCCTTGGCCGATCTCGCGGTCGAGTTGCAGTTGGGAAAGGCCCTCCGCCTGGGTCGCGGTGAAGAGGTGTCCGGGGGGCGTGAAAAGCTGTCGATCCTCTCCGATGCCATGGAAGCGGTGATCGGCGCGGTCTATCTGGATGCCCCGTGGGAGAAACTGATCGAGTTGGTTCGGGGCTGGCTGGATGATCGCATCGCCGCGGCATCCGAACGCCCGGGCATCAGGGATTTCAAGACGAGGTTGCAGGAATACTGCGCCCGCAGTGGCCAAAATGCCCCTGAATACCGCCTGACGGAGAGGGGCCCCGACCACGCCAAGCAGTTCCTCGCCGTTGTGCATATGGGCGGCGAAGAACGAGGTCGAGGCCGAGGCCGGTCCAAAAAACAAGCCGAGCAGGCCGCTGCTGCCTTGGCCTGGCAAACCCTGAACCATGATGAAGTGGCCGCGGTCTCTGGAGCAGCCCCGTGATCTCGGCAGAAGCAGAAGTTGTAGAAGGAGAAGGACAACGAGGAGTAACCCGATGATCGCACTACCCGAAATCGAGACCATCCGCCGCGACCTGGACAGAGAGCTGTCTGGTCTTCGCATCAAGTCTGTGGAGGTCCTCGAAACCGGGCACGCCAAGCGGTCCGGAGGGCCAAAGAAGCTTGCGGCCCGGCTGGAGAAGATGAAGATCACCAATGTCCGCCGTCGGGGGCTGTACTTGATTATGGGTCTGGACAGCGAGGATGTGGTGGTTGCTCATCTGGGCACTGGAGGCCAGCTCCGACGCCACGCCAACCGAGACAGCATTGAGCCCAATACCGCGGTGGCGATCACCTTCACCAAGAGCGGGCAGCTTCGACTGGTGAACGGAGCTGGCGATGCCATCCTGTTCTTGGCCAATGCCGAGAAGCTGATTGAGGAAGTCCCCGAGTTGGGGGGGCTGGGGATTGACCCCCTCGAACAGCCGGTGCCGTGGCGGATGTTCGGCGAGATCCTTTTGGCCCAGGACGCCAAGCTGAAAGCCGTGCTGACCGATGACCGCGTGGTGGTTGGACTGGGTGAGATGTACTCAGACGAGATCTTGTTCGCAGCCGGTTTGCGGTTCGACCGCCTGCCGAACTCCTTGGGACCTCAAGAGGTCAGGCGATTGCACCGGGCGATGGTGGAAACCTTGCACGATGCGGCCAAACACCGGGGCGCCACTTTGGGGGATGGCTTCTACGTAGACGTACACGGAAAGCCGGGCGGCTACGAGGAGTACCTCAACGTGTTCAAGCAGGCCGGCAAGGGTGGACGGCCCTGCCCCCGCTGTCATCGCCCGATCCAGAAGTACCGTTTCCGCCGCCGGTGGACTTACTACTGCGAGCAGTGCCAGATCTGACCGGCCGCCTCTGTAGGCAGTAGGCAGCAATTCCGCAAGTAGCTGACTCGCCATGTCTATCCAGCCAACTCGGCTTAGTTCCATAAATCGCGTCCTTCGGCTGGGTAGGGTCGATTAGGTGTTCTTGAAGGCGCTGACGCTCAAGGGGTTCAAGTCTTTCGCCGATCCGACCACGCTGGTGTTCGAGCCCGGCGTGACGGCAATCGTCGGGCCCAACGGCAGCGGCAAGTCCAACGTGGTGGACGCGGTGGCCTGGACTCTGGGGGCCCAAGCCCCGACGTCGGTGCGCTCGGCCAAGATGGAAGACGTCATCTTCGCGGGAACTGCCTCTCGATCGGCGCTGGGTCGGGCGGAGGTGTCGCTGAGCATCGACAACTCTTCGCGTCTGCTGCCCATCGAATTCGAAGAGGTCACCATCACTCGGACGCTGTTCCGGAGCGGGGACAGCACGTATGCCATCAACGGAGTGCCCTGTCGGCTGCTCGACATTCAGGAACTGCTGAGCGACTCCGGCGTTGGCCGCCAGCAGCATGTGATCGTCTCCCAGCGCCAGATCGAGGGGGTTCTGAGCGCCCGGCCTGAAGACCGTCGGGCCGTCATCGAGGAGGCCGCGGGCGTGTTGAAGTATCGCCGCCGCAAGGAGAAGTCGGAACGGCGGCTGGCCGCGTCTGAGGCCAACCTCACCCGGCTATCCGACGTGGTGCGGGAGATTCGGCGCCAGTTGCGGCCATTGGAGCGTCAGGCCGAGGCGGCCCGGCGGCACGGCGGCCTTGTGGCAGAACTGGGCGGTCTTCGCCGCCATCTTGCGGGACAGGAGATCGACCAGCTTCGCCGGCGGGTTCGCCAGCTGACTCAGGACCAGGCGGCCGATCGCCGCGAGATGGAGCAACTGTCGGTCCAGGTGGAGGCCGTAGACCGAGACTTGGCCGCGGCCGAATCTCAATTGTCAGCGACCGACGGGCAGGACATCAGCGACGCGCTGATGCGCTTCGAGGGGCTCACCGAGCGGCTTCGAGGGATGGAGGCGCTGATGTCGGAGCGCCGTCTGCGCTTGCAGCGGGAGCGAAATGCCGGAGTGGACGAGGATGTGGTGGCCACATTGGAGGCCGAGTCAAACCGACTGGCCAGAGAGCTGCGCGAAGTTGAGGACGCCGCGACGGCATTGGCACCCGATGAGGCCGGTGTGGCTGATGCCGAACAGCAGTTGGAGCAGCTTCGCCTGTTGTTCGACGAGCGGTGGGGCGACCAGAACCTGCCGTTATCGGCAGCGGATGCCCCTCGGATCAAAGGCGAGTTGAGAATCTTGGAGGCGTCGATCCAACGGGATCAAGCGGAATCAGACCGCCTGGGCCGGAACCTTGGGGAGTTGGAAGGACGTCAGCAGGCGTTGGTTGAGGAGCTGGACCGATGCTGGGCTGAGGCCACAAGCGTCGAAGAGGCTGAGCAGTCCCAGCGGCACGAGCTTGACCGTGCCGATCGGTTGGTAGACGAGGCCCGAGCGGCGAGCGAGCAACAGAGAGCCGCTCTCGCCGAAATAGTGGGAGAACGCCATGCCTGGGAGGCGCGGCGGGAGGCCCTCTCCCTCGCCTTGGACGAGGCACGCGATCAGTCTGGCGCCCAGCGTCTGGCCGGCATCGATGGTGTGGTGGGCACGCTACTCGAGGTTGTCGACATCGATCGGGGGTGGGAGGCGGCCTTTGAAGCGGCGGCGGGCGAAGCGGTGGCCGCCGTGGTGGCCACCGATACCGAGGTCGCCATGCGAGCCATTGCCACCCTGGAAGCAGACAATGTGAGCGGGGCGGTCTTGGCCCTGAGCGGATCGGGGCCAGCCGCGGCGACCCCTGCGGTGGGGGTTCCCCTGCGCTCCCACGTGCGTTCCTCGGTAGCGGGTATGGACCAGCTGCTCGACGCCTTGGTTGGCTCGGTTGGAGTGGTGGAGAGCAGCGAGCAGGCGGCTGCGGCGGCAATCGCCGATCCCTCCGCGGTGGTGGTAACCCGCCGGGGCGACCGGTTCTCCCCGTTGGGATGGCGAGTGGGCGTTCGGCGCTCTGGGGCTACCAGAGGACTGTTGGATGAAGCCGAGCAGGCGTTGGCGCGGGCATCTGAAGCGGAGGTCACCGCCAAGGAAGATCTGGTGGTTGTCGACCGCCGGCGAGAGGAGGCCGAAGAGCAGGCGGCCCAGGCCCGGCAAACGTCATTGAGCCAGTCGGAGGCTCTGGAGACTGCCCGGGGGCGGGCCGCCGCGGTGGAGCGGGAGCTGCGCGACGTGGAAGTGGGAATTGCTGCGCTCGGCCCCCGATGTGGAGAACTGGATGCCAGGATTGCCGAGGATCGGCGTCGGGCTGGTGAGCTGCAAGAGGAACTGCCCGAACACGAGGCCAGGGAAGCCGAGCATCAGGCGCGTGTGGAGAGCATGAACCGAGAACGCAATGAGCTGTCTCACAAGTCCCACGCCGTGAGCACCCTTCGCTCCGACTACCGAATTCGGGCCGCTGGATTGGAAGAGCGCCGCCGCCTGTTATCGACACAGCGAGACGACATCGAGCGGCGGTTGAGCGAGATGGCCCAAGCTCGCGCCGAAGTTGCATCTCGACGGGAGGCCGTCGACTTGCGGCTGGCTGTCGTCGACCAACTCACAGGCCTGTTGGCTCGCAGGGTCCAAGAGGCAGGCCACCAGCTTGAGGGCCTTCGCCGCCGACGGGCGCGGGAATCTGAGGCGGCTCGGGCCGCGGCCCGGAGGCTTGAGGAGCTGCGAAGCCAGCGGGCCCAGGCCGAGGCTCGGCTGGGACAGTGCCAAGAACGAGACCGCAGCGCCGAGATTGAGTTGGCCGAGGCGGGGATCAGGCTGGAGGCGGCGGTCGACCGCTGCCGCCGGGAGCTGGACTGCGAACCCGGCGAGGCTGTGGCTGCGGAATGCCCTCCCCTGGAGCCGGGCGTTGCTCCCGCCGACCGGATCAGGGCACTGGAACAGGAGCTGCGCATTATGGGGCCCGTTAACCCGTTGGCGCTGGAGGAATACGAGGCGCTCTCGGAGCGCTATGAGTTCACCCAGGGCCAGATTGACGATATTCGACAAAGCCGTCGGGAGCTTCGCAAGATCATTCGCAAGATCGACGAGGAGATCGTCAGCGTGTTCTCGTCGGCCTATGCCGATGTGGAGCGCAACTTCTCCGATCTGTTCCAGACGCTGTTTCCCGGTGGCGAGGGCAAGCTGCGGCTCACCCAGCCCGACGCCCTGCTGGACACCGGGGTGGAGATCGAGGCCCGACCGTCGGGCAAGAACATCCGCCGCCTGAGCCTGCTGTCGGGAGGGGAGCGCTCGCTTACCGCGCTGGCCTTTCTGTTCGCGGTGTTCCGCAGCCGTCCTTCTCCGTTCTATGTCATGGACGAGGTGGAGGCGGCTCTCGATGACGTCAATCTGCACCGCTTCCTTCATCTCATCGACGAGTTCCGTGCTGATGCCCAGCTGCTGATAGTCAGCCACCAAAAGCGCACGATGGAAGCGGCCGATTGCCTCTACGGCGTTTCCATGAAGCCGGGGGGCAGCTCGAAGGTGCTTTCCGAAAAAGTGGTGGTAGCCTCACAATCGAAGGTACTTCTCGAACAAGGCTGAGGACTCACCACTCAAGATGAGTAACGAGCCGCTGGAAACTCACCACACAAAATGAGCAACGAGCCTGAAGATCCCCGGTCGGAGTGGGATCCCCTGGGGTGGGAACTGGAAGGCCCAGCCGAGCAGCCCAGAAACTTGCCAGTCCCCCGCACCGTGGAGCCAGCCCCCCGCACCGCGGAGGTGATGTCCTGGGGGCCGACAGGAGATCGGTCGAGCCAATCCCGCAATCCCGCAGTGGTCATGCTGGTGACGTCGGTGGTCTTGGCCGTACTTGGGCTGGTGGGCATCGGGATCGGCGTCGGAAGCGTCTTCTTCAATCAGGATGCCCCTCCTCCTGAGATAGTCGTGGTCTCCGGGCCGCAGGTGGTGAGTGCCTCGCCGCAGGAATTGCCGCCGCTCCAGACACCGCTGGTCGTGGCGCCCCCCGACCCGTCGCCGTCCGGCGAGTCCTCTGACTCGGGCCAATCGGAGGCGCCCTTGGTGCTCGGCGATCCGGTGGTGGCAGTGGCCCGTGCGGTCATTCCCTCGGTAGTGCTCATTGAGGTGAACGTGGATGCATTGGATCAAGAATCCCCAGCGCCTCCTGATCTGAACCCGGATAGCCCTGACCTTGAGTCGGAGATCCCCGAGGGTGCTCCGACGTACGGACAGGGCTCGGGGATCATCTACGACGCGTCCGGCCTCATTCTCACCAACGCCCACGTTCTCGGTGAGGCCGAGACAGTGAGGATTCAATTTGCCGACGGGGTCCGGACGGAGGGCGTGGTGGTGGGCGCAGCACCGGCCATTGACGTGGGTTTGGTGAGGGTCGATACCGACATGACGCTGACGCCCGCGGTCTTTGCCGACCGGTCAACCGTCGAAGTGGGACAGCTGGCCGTGGCAGTGGGCAGCCCGTTCGGATTGCAGCAGTCGGTGACTTCCGGGATCGTGAGCGCAGTGGGGCGAGCGGTGAGAGAGGGGACCGGCGACAGTGCCTTTGTGGAGATGATCCAGACCGATGCTCCCATTAACCGGGGCAATTCAGGGGGCGCCCTGGCCAACAGCAACGGTCAGGTCATCGGGATGAACACGCTTATCCAGACCGATGGTTCTTTTGGGAACATCGGATTGGGATTTGCCATCCCCTCTGACATCGCCCTCAACATCGCGCAGCGCATATTGAGCGGAGAGAGCACGGAACTGGGATATCTGGGCGTATACGGAACTGATCCGGAGATTGGCCATCCGGGTGCCCTGGTGGTGGAAGTGTCGCCCGATACTCCTGCCGAAAGAGCCGGGTTGATGGCTGGGGATTTGATCGTGCTGATCGATAATGAGGTGGTTTCAACGTTCACCGAGCTGGCGGCCAAGGTTCAGTTCCGCGTTCCGGGAACGGAAGTGGAGCTGGAGGTGGTCCGCGACGGCGAGCACATCCATCTCACCGTGGCCATCGGCTCTCGGCCATCCTTCGAAGAGCCCGACGAGGAGTAAGGGTACGGGTGCGACTTCGGGATAGGTTGGCCACCGCTCGGGGGACTTTTTCGGGATTCTTGACTTCGGTGGTCTCCCGGGGGATAGACGACGAGACTTGGGAGGAGCTGGAGGACGCGTTGATCCTGGCCGACACCGGTGTTGGCACCACCACTGCACTGCTGGATCGGCTGAAAGAGCAGGCCAAAGCCGAGAAGATCACCGATCCTGGGGAGCTCGTGGCCCTGCTCAAGGCCCAGATGGCCGAGAGCTTGGGGGGCCATGATCTCGAGCTGGGCATCGATGGCAGCCCCGCGGTGTGGTTGTTTGTGGGAGTGAACGGAGTGGGCAAGACCACAACCATCGGCAAGTTGGCAGCTCGAGAGGCGCAAAGCGGTCGCAATGCGGTGCTTGCCGCCGGGGACACGTTCCGAGCGGCCGCCGCCGAGCAGCTGGGCCTGTGGGCCGACCGATCGGGTGCCCAACTGGTGCGGGGAGCGGAGGGGGCTGATCCCAGCTCAGTCATCTATGACGCCATCGAACACGCCTCGGCGGCCGGCGTGCCCCTGGTTCTGGCCGACACTGCCGGCCGTCTGCATACCCGCACCAACTTGATGGAGGAACTGTCCAAGATCTACCGAGTGGCCGGCAAGGGGCCGGGAACGGTTGCCGAGGTGCTGTTGGTGATCGACGCCAGCACCGGCCAGAACGGCCTAGCCCAGGCTCGCCGCTTCACCGAGTCGGCTGAGCTGACCGGCGTGGTGCTCACCAAGCTCGACGGGTCAGCCAAGGGCGGCATCGTCTTGGCGGTTCAAGACGAATTGGAGATCCCGGTGAAGCTGGTCGGTCTGGGGGAGGGAATCGACGATTTGATGGAATTCGACGCCGACGAGTTTGTCGATGCCCTGTTCTCCTAGCGATGCCCTTTCTGGTCAAGGGCCTGGCTTCCTAGCGATTCCCCTCCCGTCGGATGTCTAACCAGCACCGCTAGCGCGTAGTCTGGGCAGCCCATGTTCGACACGCTGAGCAACCGGTTCGAGGGCATTTTCAAGCGCATGCGGGGTCTGGGGACCCTGCGGGAGAGCGACGTCGACGAGGTGCTGCGCGAGATCCGCCTGGCTCTGTTGGACGCCGATGTCAACCTTCACGTGGTCCGCGGCTTCCAAGACCGGGTCCGCGAGCGGTGCGTGGGGGCCGAGGTCCACAAGGCACTCAACCCGGTTCAGCAGGTGATCAAGTTCGTTCATGAGGAGCTGATCGCTGCCTTGGGTGGTGAGACGCTGGAGATCTCTCATCCGGCCAAACCACCCACGGTGGTGCTGTTGGCCGGACTTCAGGGCTCGGGCAAGACCACCAACGCGGCCAAATTGGCCTCTTGGTTCAAACAGCAGGGCCGCAACCCCATGTTGGTGGGGGCCGACTTGCAGCGGCCGGCCGCGGTTGAGCAGCTCCGCACCTTGGGGTCTTCCATCGAGGTTCCGGTGTACAGCGAGCCCTCTGATCCGATTGCTGTGGCCCGGCAAGGCGTGGCTGAGGCCGTGGCTTCCAGCCGGGACGTGGTGATCTGCGACACCGCCGGTCGGCTGGCCATCGATAACGAGATGATGGACCAGATCGGGCGGATATCCGAAGCCATCGAACCCCACTACACCTTCCTCGTGGTCGACGCCATGACCGGCCAGGACGCGGTGGCTACTGCCGAGTCGTTCCACGTTGCTCTTGAGCTCGACGGGGTGATCCTCACCAAAGTGGACGGCGATGCTCGCGGCGGCGCGGCGCTGTCGGTGAAGGAAGTAGTCGGCCGGCCTATCGCCTTCTCCTCCACCGGCGAGAAGATCGACGAGTTCGAGCTGTTCCATCCCGACCGGGTGGCCAGCCGGATACTCGGCATGGGCGATGTGCTCACCCTGGTCGAGAAGGCCGAACAGGTATATGAGGAGGCCGAAGCCGAGACGGCTGCCGCCAAACTGCTGGAGGGAGAGTTCACCCTGGAGGACTTCTTGGAGCAGATGCGCCAGCTCAAGAAGATGGGCTCGCTCCAGAATCTGGTGGGGATGCTTCCCGGTGCGCCCCAGGAATTGCGCAAAGCCGAGATCGAGGATGATCGAATCGCCCAGGTTGAGGCCATCATCTGCTCGATGACTCCTGAGGAGCGGGCCGCGCCCCGGATGATCGACGGTTCCCGCCGTCAGAGGATCGCCGCTGGTTCGGGTACCCGCCCCTCGGAGGTCTCCCAGCTCTTGCGGCAGTTCAGCGAGGTGCAGCGGATGATGAAGCGGATGGGGAGCAAAGGTCCCGGTTCGGGCCGAAAGAAGCCCAAGAAGGGCCGAAAGGGGAGTCGGGTGACGCCGCCGGGCGGCCAGCAGAAGAAGACGGGCAAGTCCAAGTTGACCTTACCGGGCTTGGAAGACGGGGAATTCGATCTCTCCTCCCTGAGGTAGCCCATAGAGATTTTCGGCGGGTAGAGTTTTCCCATTCCGGCGGTCGGCGCCGGTTCGTGCTTGCACTGGCACTGATGACGGGACGATCGGGCTCAGGACGCCCAATGGACCCAGGAAGACAGAAGGGCTGACCGGCTTGTGGCAGTAAGACTCCGGCTGATGCGGATGGGCAAGAAGAAGCAGCCCACGTACCGTGTGGTAGCCGCCGATTCCCGCAAAGCCCGCAACGGGCGATTCATCGAGATTGTGGGCACCTATAACCCCCGCCAAGAGCCGTCCTTGGTTGAGATCGACAATGAGCGGGCATTGCACTGGCTTCGCCATGGCGCTCAACCCAGCGAGCGGGTGCAGAAGCTGCTGGTTATCTCCGGCGCGTGGGAAGAGTTCACCGGTGAAGCCGGACCGCCGAAGGTTGCTCCTACGACAGTGACGAAAGCCGCATCGGCGGAGGACTCTGAAGCCGCACCCGCTGAGGCCGAGCCAGCGGAGGACTCTGAAGCCGCACCCGCTGAAGCCGAGGCCGCTGAGGCTGTATCAGAGGTCGAGCCCGTTGAGGCGGCTGAGGATTCTGAGCCCGGATCGGTGGATGCAGATGACGCTGCATCGGAGGCCGAACCAGCCGAAGATTCTGAACAGGACGCCGAAAAAACCGAGGATGTTGAATCGTGAACGACACCGACTTTGGAGCCGAAGACCAGGACTACGAGGACGACGATTACCGCGACGATTACGAGGATGACGATTTCGATGACGATGGCGACATCAACACCATCGAAGTCCCCACTGCTCGAACCGTTCTGGAATTCCTGGTCAAGTCGGTGGTGGAGAACCCCGATGATGTTGAAGTGGAAGTAGTCGAACGACAGGGTTCGGTCTCGCTGGAGGTCACAGTGGCCGAGGGGGACATGGGCCGGGTCATCGGCCGCAGGGGCCGGGTGGCCAACTCCATTCGAACCATCGTGCGGGCCGCGGCCAGCAAAGATGGCAGTTCCATCGACGTCGAGTTCGTCGACTGATCAACCTTCCGCACGACGGCAGGGTGGTGCGGACGCAGTTCCATCGACGTCGAGTTCGTCGACTGATCAACCCAAGGCGCCCCTTTTGCTGGAGATCGGCCGCGTCGACCGGGCTCATGGAATCCGGGGAGAGGTCGTGGTCACGTTGTGGACCAACCGCCTTGAGCGACTGGAAGTCGGGGCCGTGCTCTGCGCTGACTCCGGTGAGCTCACCGTGGCAGAGGCCCGGCCCTTTCAGCAGCGCTGGATTGTGCAGTTCTCAGAGATCAGCGACCGGAGTACCGCTGAGGCCTTGCGAGGCCTGCTGCTGAAGGCGGAGCCCATATCCGATCCCGATGAGCTGTGGGTCCATGAGCTGATTGGCATGACAGTGTGCGAAACCAACGGTACAGAGCGAGGCCGGGTTGAATCAGTGCAGCCCAATCCGGCCAGCGACCTGCTGGTTTTGGAGTCCGGTGCCTTGGTACCCCTCACCTTCTTGCTGGAGCGAACAGGGGATCGATTGATTGTGGATGGGCCAGACGGTTTGTTCGACGAGATATGAGAGTCGACGTTTTCACCATCTTCCCGTCAATGTTCGAGGCGTTCTTGGGCTATGGAGTGATCGGGAGGGCGGTGGATCAGGGCCGGCTTGAAGTGCGTGTTCATGATCTCAGAGCGGGCGCGGGCGATCCCCACCGCTCGGTTGACGATTCCCCCTTCGGCGGCGGCGCGGGGATGGTGATGATGCCAGAGCCCCTGTTCAACTCGGTAGAGCAGGCCGGCCCGCCTAGGCCCTTGTTACTTCTGGGGCCTGCTGGACGGCAGTTTGACCAGGTCGTCGCCCAGGAGCTGGTCTCTGGGGGCGGTTTCTCGCTGCTATGCGGTCGCTATGAGGGGGTAGACCAGAGAGTCCGGGACCACCTTGTGGACGGGGAGCTGTCCTTGGGAGACTTCGTGCTGGCCGGCGGCGAGGTCGGGGCGATGGCGGTTATCGAGGCAGTGGGCCGGCTGATTCCCGGCGTTCTGGGCAACGAGATGTCGGCCGCTGACGAGTCGTTCAGCGATGGTCTGCTGGAGTACCCCCACTACACCCGGCCTGCTGAGTTTCGGGGCTGGCCGGTGCCCGAAGTGCTGCGGTCGGGAGATCACGGTCGCGTGGACCGCTGGCGGAAAGCGCAGTCTCTGGCCCGAACGGTGGCCATGCGGCCAGACCTGATCGATGCCCGTGGCGGTTTGACCGACGCGGAGCAGGCGCTTCTGGAAGAGTTCGGCCTCGCCTGATCAAGGCGGGTATGATTTCCCCTTGCGCCCCAAAGCCTGAGATGGGCGCTGAAGTACTCACAAGAGGCGTGCCATGAATCCCACCGACATCGTCGATCGCGACACAAGACGCTCCGACATTCCCGAATTCAATTCCGGCGACACAGTCAAAGTGCATGTCCGGGTGGTGGAGGGCAACCGCGAGCGGGTCCAGATATTCGAGGGAGTGGTCATCCGGCGGCAGGGCAGCGGAATCCGGGAGACCTTCACCGTTCGAAAGGTGAGCTTCGGCGTGGGAGTGGAGCGCACATTCCCCGTTCACTCACCCATCATCGCCAAGATCGAGATCGGCACCCGGGGCGATGTGCGCCGGGCCAAGCTCTACTACCTGCGCGATCGCATCGGCCGGGCCGCCCGGGTCAAGGAGAAGCGCTTCTAGCTTCCCTCCGATCCAACTGTCACACCTGCCTCCTAGCGTGGGGGCATGGCATACCGACAGGCGCTGGGTCGCTGGGGCGAAGACCGCGTGGCTCGATGGTATCGCCGCCACGGGTTCGAGGTTCTCGAGCGCAACTGGCGGTGTCGGCACGGAGAGTTGGATGTGATCGTGAGGCGGGGGCCGATTGTTGCCGTGTGCGAGGTCAAGACCCGGTCGTCGCTGGCCTTCGGCTCTCCCGCCGAGGCTGTCGGATGGCAGAAGCAGCGGCGGATACGCCGGTTGGCCGTCCAATGGTTGGCCGAGCAGGAGCGCTCGGGACCGGTGCAGCTTCGATTCGACGTTGCCGAGGTAATGGGCCGCGAGCTGCGGGTGATCGAAGGGGCGTTCTAATCCAGCCTCATCCCAGCACGGCCCACAAAATCAGCCCGATGCAAACCAACAGCCCGACGGCCACATACCAGTAGTCGAACCGGGTGCGTCGCTGCTTTCGTGTGGGGTCGAAGCCCATGGCCCTCAGTATCGTTCCCGGGGTGGAAGACAGGGAAGTTCGTGGTTTCCGGTTGGCTGCACTATCGCTGTGCATCGCCATTGCCGCGGGCTGCGCATCGGGCTCTTCACCTGAAGTAGAGGCGGGGCCAGATGGAACTCCCGACCCTGTCTTGGTTGAGGGCCGTTCGGTGTACAGCGATCGCTGCTCGTCATGTCATGGCGCCTCTGGGGGCGGCACTCGCAATGGTCCGCGGCTGAGCGGAGGCCGGCTGTTGCAGGCGTATCCCGACCCTGGCGACGCGGTCGCCGTGGTGTCGGAGGGCCGCGATCGCATGCCCGCCTTCGGCGGGCTCTTGGCTGCCGGCGAGATCGAAGCGGTGCTCCGCTACATCAACGAAGTCCTCTGAGAGTTTTTCGACCCCTCGCCCCTGTCGAGAGGGAGCAGTTGTCACCCCAACCCGGTATGGTCGGGGGAGCGCGTGTGGCCAGCGCTTCGGGCCACCTTCCCGGCACGAGGAATCGTCCTCGAGAAAGCACCTAATGTGCTTGCCACCATTCCCGCCTCCGTCCTCGCCGGAATCAC
>JAJEDQ010000181.1 GCA_022821445.1 Acidimicrobiia bacterium
GTGGGGGTGCACCACGCCGGGCTGCTGCCCAAGTACCGGCTGCTGGTGGAGAAGCTGGCCCAGCAGGGGCATCTCAAGTTGATTTGCGGCACCGACACGCTGGGAGTGGGGGTGAACGTGCCCATCCGCACCGTGCTATTCACCCGGCTGTACAAGTACGACGGCCGCCGCACCCGGGTGCTGTCGGTACGGGACTTCCAGCAGATAGCGGGCCGGGCGGGCCGCAAGGGCTTCGACGAGGAGGGCAGCGTGTGGGTGCAGGCGCCCGAGCATGTGATCGACAACCGCCGGGCTGAGGCCAAAGCGGCGTCCGATCCGGTGAGGCGCCGCAAGCTGGTGAAGAAAAAGCCGCCCGAGCACAATTACGCCCACTACGACGGCGACACCTTGAACCGGCTTTGGCATGGCCAACCCGAGACCCTGGAATCGAGCTTCGCGGTGACCCACTCCATGATGCTCAACGTGCTCGACCGGCCCGGCGACGGCTGCGCGGCCATGAAGCGCCTGCTGGTTGACAACCACGAGCCCCGATCCCGCCAGCGAACCCACATCCGCCGGGCAGTGGGGGTGTTCCGGTCGCTCATCGACGCGGATATCGTCGAGGTGCTCGACGAGCCCGACGACTTGGGCCGCCCGGTGCGGGTGAACCTCGACCTCCAAGACGAGTTCCGGTTGAACCAGCCGCTCGGGCTGTTCGCGGTTGAGGCGCTGGAAGCGCTGGATTTCGAGGTGCCCGATTACCACTGGCAAGCGCTCAGCGTGGTGGAGTCGGTGCTGGAAGACCCCACGGTGGTGCTGCTGGCCCAGCGGGACAAGGCCCGCGACGACCTAATGGCCCAGCTCAAAGCCGAGCGGGTGCCCTACGAGGAGCGCTTGGAGCGGCTGTCGGAGGTCACCTGGCCCCGCCCCGAGGCCGAGTTCATCGACCCGGCCTTCGCGGTGTTCGCCCGCTACCACCCCTGGGTGGGCCACGACCGCCCCAGCCCCAAATCGGTGGCCCGCGATCTCATGGAGGTAGGTGACACATTCAACCAGTACGTCTCCCGCTACGGCATCAAGCGCTCCGAGGGCACGCTTCTGCGCTACCTGTCCGACTGCTACAAGGCCCTGGTCCAAACCATCCCCGCCCCCACCGTCACCGACGCTCTCGGCAGCCTTACTGAGGAGCTCCGCACCCTGCTCCGCTCCACCGACTCCAGCCTCCTCGACGAATGGGAGAGCCTCCGCGATGGGTGAGGTGCCTTCCGGTTGCAGGGAGGCGGGTCACCTACCGACATCACGCGTCTACCGCAGCGGCACGATCTCCAAGCGGCCAGTTTGATTGGCCCACGCCTGTATGCGGCGGTCGGCGGTGGCCAGCGGGAGATTCTCGCTCAGTGCGGTGGCCACGATCATCTGGTCCATCGGATCGTCGTGGAAGCCGCTGTCGGCTAGTTCGATGCCGTCGATGAGGACTTCGCCCGTGAGTGGGATCTCACGCAGTCCGCTGCGCAGAAGGTCCTGTCGAAGCCCGGCAATCGGAGGCAGCTCGACTGCCGGGTTGTTCTTGCGACGCGCGTGTCTCATCTCCCAGAACGTGATCGCCGAGACTGCGGCATTGCCGATGGAGACCTGCGCATCGATCTCCGCCTGCACTTCAAGGCTGACTTTGGCCGTGTCGCCCATAACGCTCCACAGCAGGACATTGGTGTCGAGAATCATTCGGAGTCGTCTGCCCCGGCGCTGTCTATGATGTCGACCCACTCTGCGGCGGTGAATGCTCTGGGAAGGCCCTCTTCGGGTATCCGCACCCTGTCCTTGTAACGGCCGCAGATGCCGGGAGCCTCTGATGTGACCGGCATCAAAATCGACACGGGCCTGCCTCGCTTGGTGATGAGGATCGACTCACCTGTCTGATCCACTTCATCCATGAGTTGGAGGCACTTGGTTTTGAACTCTCCCGCAGGAACAACCCGAGAAGCGTTGTTTGGTGTCACATCTACCAGGCTAACAATTCCGACCATAGACGACAACCATGGTCAACTATACAGAGTCGTAGCCCAGATCCTCCGCCAACCACATCTGGGCGAAGCCCTCGTCACACACCTCCGCCTATGGCTTCGAATCCCCGGCAGGATTCGAAACGAGAAATACACCCCGAACTTCATCCTCCAAGCCTTACACGCCTCGTTCAATCCTGACCTCGATGACAAAGCCTGTTCGGAAGCGGCGATTGTGTCACACCCGTTTGGTATGCATTACGGCCGTGAGTCATCGGGACAGCTACTCGATTCGTCGGGGTGTTCAGCTGGGGCTGGAATTCTCAGTCAGGCAGGGGATGCGCCAGTTGCAGGGAGAGACGCGTCAAAATGAGACCGTGGAGGTCGGCACGGCCATCTCGCTCTTCTCCGGCGCGGGTGGTCTGGACATAGGAGTGGAGCAGGCCGGTTTCCATACCACCGTGGCCGTTGAGTGGGATGACGATGCTGCCGACACGATGGAGAAAAACGCGCCAGTATATTTTTCCGATCTGCGTGAGGTACTGAGAGCAGACCTGTATCCGCTGGCCACTGGAACTGGTCAGGGGGTGTCCACAGCTGACATCTTGGCCGCGGGCGGCTATAGCTCTGGGCGCAGGCCCGACCTGTTGGTGGGTGGACCTCCGTGTACTGCATTTTCCAAGTCGGGCTTCTGGCTGGACTGGAAGCGCGACGGCGCTGACCCGACGGCCAGCTTGCTCCAGGCCTATACCAGGGTCCTGGCTGAAGCCCAGCCCCGATGGTTTATCCTAGAGAACGTTTACGCACTCACGTTTCACAACAAGGCAAGTCGTCCGGCCTTCGCCCGGCTATTGGCAGAGATCGAAGCTGCCGGATACAGCTATCGCTGGAAAGTGCTCAATGCAGCTGACTATGGTGTGCCGCAGCTGCGGCCGCGGCTATTCATCGTCGGTTCCCAAGAAGGCCAACCGATTCCCGATCTGCCACTCCCGAGCCATCATGGACAGTGGGAGCGACGCACCACTGAAGGCGGACCCTTGTCCCATGTGACTGCTGGTCAGGCCCTTGCAGGCTTGGTCGCCGATCCAGAGCCGAGCGAAGCGGTTAGGGGAAAGTGGGCGCATCTGCTTCCTGAGATTCCGCCGGGTGACAATTACCTGCATTTCACGGCTCGGCGCGGCCACCCTGATCCGCTATTTGAGTGGAGATCACGCTATTGGTCGTTCCTGCTCAAACTGGCTCCCAACCGCTCCTCGCCGACCATCCAAGCTCAGCCGGGACCAAATGTTGGACCGTTCCATTGGGAAAACCGCCGTCTGCGGGTACCAGAACTTCGCCGTCTTTTTACGTTCCCGGACGACTTTGCCTTTGTCGGCAAACGTGCCTCCGTGCAGTCCCAACTCGGTAACGCCGTTCCTCCGCTGCTGGCTCGCCGAGTGGCCGAGGCAATTGTGGAAACCTCCAAAACAAGTACCCATCCCAGATGTCAAGACTCAGATCCTCGAGTTAAGGCCATGACTTGACATGGGGTCTCCGCTGGACTGGCTTCGCGATCAGGTCAACGGATGGGAGCAGTCAGCGCTTGGGATATTCCGCCTCAAGAGCGGCCAAGAGCAGTGGCCGGTCCAGGCCGTGGGACCTGATGAGCTTAAAGAGCAGCTCCTCCAACGAGGTCATCTGCTGCCATTGCCGACAGAGCCGGCTGCTTTGGCGAACCTCATTGAAATAGAGCTACGCGAGCACCTTGTGGCGGCTGCTGTGGGTACCCCAGGAGTGCAAATCCGACTGGGCACAGAGCGTTCCTATCCGGACTTGGAGCTGAGTGGAGAGGCGTTCGAAGATGGATGCTACGCCGCCGACATCAAGTGTGCCCGAAGGGCCAAATCCGGTACAGCGCTTCAGAGTCGCATTGCGCTGTACACGGGAAATACCTATTTCCTCTGGCCAACGCTCAAGTTCTCAGGGATTTTGCGTCCGTTTGATGACTATGCCGGGCACCTGGCCGTTCTCGCCATCTATGATTTCCACAAAGACCAACCGGAGCGGATCAGCGGTCTCCAGATGATCGTCCACGAGTCATGGCGGATCGCCTCAACCAAGCGGGCCTCGGCCACCCGAGAGTACATTGGCTCAGTCCAAGGAATCGAGCAGCTCGTGGCAGGGCGAGGTGAGTTTGCCTCAGCCGAAGAGTTCGAGGCGTATTGGCGGGCACCAGCCAGAAACTGGAAGAAATCCCCAGAAGCCGAAAAACTCCTCCGCCGCGCTATCGATGGATGAATCGCTGTGGCGGTGATCCCTGATCAGATCGTGTGCGTGGACTGCGGGGGGCAGTGCCACCGGATCACGCACTGGCCCGAGGACGACCCGCCCGTGCCTGGAGATGTGGTGGCCTACCGCTGCTCGGATTGCAGCGACCGCTGGGATATGGTGCTCGATCAGGAGGATTTTGGTGGGTGATCGTTGTTGCAAATTCCGGTGCCGACGATTCGGGGGTGCGCCATGAGCGTGGCTGAGCTGCAAGTGGTGGGGAATCAGAGGGCTAAGGAGGATCTGAACGAGCTTCTCCAGGAGCTGGGCGAACTGGGCTTCTCGTGGCGGGCGATCGCCCATGTCGCTCATGCGTCGGTCCCCATATTGCGGAAGTGGCGCATGGGCTTTCCTGCCACCTCCGAGCACCACAGGCGGATAGCCCAGACGGTGGCCTTCTGTCAGATCGCCAGCGACAAGTATCGGATTGAAGACGTCGCTGGCTGGCTGGAAACGCCTTTGCATCCCGAGGCGCCGACAACCGGGCTGGATCTCCTGGCCGGAGATCGTTTAGATCTTTGTGCTGCGACTGGCCAGTGACCGCTGGGGGAACCTAGCGCAGGTGTTGGATGAGTTCGAACCGGAGTGGCGGGACTCCTATGGCTCTGCTGTCAAGGTGTTCACTGCCCCGGATGGCCTACCCGGCATATGTCTTGTTGAGTGAAGAAGAATAAACCCGCTAGGGCATCAGAGAGGCGATCCAGGAGTTGAGGCGGGTGGCGTGGGTTTTGGCCATCTCGGAGGGGAGCGCCATGAAGCCGTGGGGGGAGTCGGGGTAGACGGCCAGTTCCACCGGCGACTCGGCGGCGGCCAAACGGGTGGCAAAGAACAGCGAGTCGTCCAGCAGGTGGTCGAAGGTGCCCACCGACACCAGGCAGGAGGGCAGGCCCGAAAGGTCGGCGAACAGGGGGGACACGTCGGGATCTCGCCGCTCGGCGTCGGACATTCCGGGTGTGAACGACTCGATCATGAATTGCAATCCCGGCGGGTTGAGCATGTCGGGGTGTCCGCCGTTGCCGAAGATTGACGGGGTGCCCCGCAGGTCGTACCAGCCGAACACCAGGTTGGCCCCCAGCACCCGATCGATGGCGCCGAGGCGGTCCCGCACCCGCAGCAGCGTGGCTGCGGCCAGATGCCCGCCGGCCGACTCGCCCCCGATGAACATTTTGTCGGTGCCCCAGCGCTTGGGGCCGTGTTCCAGCAGCCAGGCCGCGGCCGCTTCGCAGTCGTCCGGTCCGGCGGGGTAGGGGTGCTCGGGAGCCAACCGGTAGTCCACCGACAGAACGGCCAGCCCGTGGCGCTTGGCCATGTCCTCGTTGCCGAGGTCGGACATGTGGGGCCGGCCCAGGATCCAGCCGCCGCCGTGGATGTGCAGGAACATGGCCTTGGGCTCGTCGGGCATAAACATCCTCACCGGGATCTCACCGGCTGGCCCCGGGATGGTCGACGCGACAGCCATGGGCGACGGTTCGGGCTCAAAGGCCATCATGTTCTCCCGCAGGATCTGGGCCCGGGCCACCGGGTCGTCAGGTAAGTCGGCCTCGGCGTCGCCGGTGGAGGGCAGGTACTCCAACAAAGCCTGGGCTTCGGGGCGGTATCCGTCGATCGTGTCGTTCCAAAGCCTCATCGGCATCTCCCGTCTCGTCTCGTGCCCTCGGGCAGGGCGGTACTACCTTGCAGTCTTCGTGGGCGACGATGCCATTTTCTACTTGGACGGTGACACCGTCGTCCCCACGCTCAATGCGCAAGGACCCTGGGACCCCGGCGTGCAGCATGGGGGCGCGGTGGCCGGACTGCTGACCCGAGCGGTGGAGCAGGTACCCACCCCGGTGCCCATGCGCGTGGCCCGTTTCACCTTGGACATGCTGCGCCGGGTTCCGGTGAAGCCGCTGACCATCTCCACTGAGGTGCTCCGCGCCGGCAAGCGGATCCAGACGGTTCGAGCCGACCTACATGACGACGAGGTGCTGGTTGCGTCGGCGGTCGCGGTGTCGGTGCGAACCGGGGCCGGTTTCGACCTCTCCCCCTACCGCCAGCCCGAAGCACCGCTGCCGCCCCCGCCGGACAGCAGCGATCGCCCGATAGGCCTTGCGCCCCGAGCGCAGATACCCGATGGCTTTCCCCACGTGGTGGAGTTCGACCGGGTAGTTGGATGGCTCAGCGGCGGCACCCCCAGCAAGACCTGGGTTCGGCTGTCGGTGCCCTTCCTTCGGGGGGAGGAGACGTCGCCGCTGGTCAATCTCCTGGCCATGTCCGACTTCACCAGCGGCATGGCCTCATTTCTGCCCTACGACCAGTACGTCTCCATCAACCCCGACCTAACCATCCACGTGCTGCGCTACCCCACCAGCGAGCACATCGGCATCGACGCCGAGACCTGGGTCGACGCCGACGGCATCGGCCAATCCCGAGCCCGGCTCTACGACGAGTCGGGCCTGTGCGCTCTCAGCGCGGCCTCACTGTTCGTCGAGACTCGCAGCAACTACTGAACGGCGGGAGGGCCGGGCTCGGGGCCGCCGAGGTCGGTGATGTCGTCGAAGCCCACCACGTGGCCGCTCCAATCGTCGGGCTGGCGGATCATCCAGTCGGCGCACTCCGCGGTGTACTCGGGGGTCTTCAGGGTTTCGAGTCCGGCGCCGCCGGTGGCGATCTCGGCGCCCTGGGTGTTGTAGACGTGCCACCACCCCTCGGTGGACACGATGTGGTCCACCCGCAGCACGTTGAACGCCACCCCTCGGCCGCCCAGCTCCAGGTGCATGGACGCATTCCACCGCTCCATGGCCTGCTTGGA
>JAJEDQ010000162.1 GCA_022821445.1 Acidimicrobiia bacterium
TTAGTCAAGATCAACGCCAACATCGGTAATTCCGCAGTCACCTCCTCCATCGGTGAAGAAGTGGAAAAGATGACCTGGGCCATACGCTGGGGGGCGGATACGGTAATGGATTTGTCAACCGGCAGGAACATCCACGAGACCCGGGAGTGGATTGTCCGGAACTCGCCCGTTCCCATCGGCACCGTTCCCATTTACCAGGCTCTGGAGAAGACCAACGGCGCGCCCGAGGAGCTCACCTGGGAGATCTACCGCGACACGGTGATCGAACAGGCCGAGCAGGGGGTGGACTACATGACCGTCCACGCCGGGGTGCTATTGCGCTATGTGCCGCTCACCGCGGAGCGCACCACCGGGATTGTCAGCCGGGGCGGTTCGATTCTGGCCGCCTGGTGCCTGGCCCATCACCAGGAGAACTTCCTCTACACCCACTACGACGAGCTGTGCGAGATCTTCGCGGCCTATGACGTGGCCTTCTCGCTGGGCGACGGACTGCGGCCGGGATCGATCGCCGATGCCAACGACACCGCCCAGATGGCCGAGCTCCAAACCCTGGGCGAGCTCACCGGGCGGGCCTGGGAACACGACGTGCAGGTGATGATCGAGGGGCCGGGCCACGTGCCTCTCAACAAGATCAAGGAGAACGTGACCCTGGAGCAGGAGTGGTGCCAAGACGCCCCCTTCTACACTCTGGGCCCGCTCACCACCGACGTGGCCCCCGGCTACGACCACATCACCTCGGCCATCGGGGCGGCCAACATCGGCTGGTACGGCACCGCCATGCTGTGTTACGTCACCCCCAAGGAACACTTGGGCCTGCCCAATCGGGCCGACGTGAAAGACGGGGTGATCGCCTACAAGATTGCCGCCCACGCCGCCGATGTGGCCAAAGGCCATCCGGGGGCCCAAGAGTGGGACGACGCCCTCTCCAAAGCCCGGTTCGAGTTCCGCTGGGCCGACCAGTTCAACCTGTCGCTCGACCCCGAGACGGCGCTCAAGTACCACGACGAGACCCTCCCGGCCGAGCCGGCCAAGACCGCCCACTTCTGCTCAATGTGCGGACCCAAGTTCTGCTCCATGAAGATCACCCAGGACGTGCGGGACTTTGCCGCCCGCCAGGGGGTGGACGAGTCGGTGGCCATCGAGCTGGGCATGAAGTCGAAGGCCGACGAGTTCCGGGACAAGGGCGCCGAGATCTATTCGGCCGGGTCGTGACGCTGGGCGAGGGCAACGGCTTCGATGACGCTGATCGACCATGAGCTAGCCGTGAGCGATCCGGTGACCACACATGTCCCCCGGCTGCATGTCCCCCGGCTGCATGTCATCGCCGACTGCGCTTCAATGGCCGATGCCGCTTTTCGAGGCGGAGCCCCCGCGGTGCAGGTGCGGATCAAAGAGGCCCGCGACACCGCGGTGTTGGCAGAGTGCCAGCGCATTGTGGCATCGGCTCAGGCCACAGACGCGATGGTGATCGTGAACGACCGGGCCGACATCGCGCTGGCCGCCGGAGCTCACGGAGTACACGGCGGCGCCGATGACCTGCCAGTGGCCGAGATGCGTCGCCTGCTCGGCCCAGACCGAATAGTGGGGAGCACCGCCCGAGATCCCGAGTCCGCACTCCGCCACCAGGACGATGGAGCTTCGTACGTGGGGGTCGGGCCGGTGTACGCCACCGCTACCAAAGACGGTCTGCCCGATCCGCTGGGGCCGACCGGGGTGGAGAGGGTGGCCGCCGCGGTGGACATCCCGGTGATCGCCATCGCCGGAATAACCGCCGCCCAGGTGCCGGAATTGCTGGACGCTGGGGCCCACGGTGTGGCGGTGATCGGGGCAGTGGCCCACGCCGCTGACCCGGCCGCGGCCACTGCCGAACTGCTGGAGGTCCTCGGTGGCTGACAAACCCGCGAGCCCCGACACTTCCCCGAACCCCGAAGTGCTCTCCATGCCCATCGTCCCCCCAAGCCCGGACGTCGTCATTGTGGGTGGCGGCGTTATCGGACTGTCGGCCGCCTGGCAACTCCTCCAAGACGGCATCGATGCGGTGGTGCTTGACCCCGCCCCGGGAACCGGGGCCAGCCACGCGGCAGCCGGGATGCTGGCCCCCATCCACGAGGCCTACTGGGGCGAGAGCCATATCTTGGAGCTGAACCTGGCTGCCAGCCGGGCATGGCCGGCCTTCGCCGACTCTCTTGGCGTCGACACAGTGGACTACCGCCACAACGGGATGCTCATGGCCGCCTACGACGCCGACGACAAGGCGCTCCTCGACAACCTGGGCGACCTGCACGAGCAGGAAGGTCTACCGGTGGAGCGGCTACGCAGCCGGGAATGCAGAGCCCGGGAGCCGCTGCTCGCCCCCGGGATCCGAGGCGGGGTCTACTCCCCGCTCGACCATCAGGTGAATCCCCGCCGGGTTGTGGCTGAGTTGCTCAACCGGGTTCCCGTCGTTCCGGTGTCGGCCGCAGAAGTGGCCCCCCATCAGGTGATTACCGATGACGGTCAGGTGATGGCCTGTCGGCAGGTGGTGGTGGCTGCCGGGGCATGGACCGGCCGGCTGCTCGGAGTGCCAATCCGGCCCATCAAGGGGCAGATCCTCCGGTTGAGCGGCCCCGAGGGGTTGTTGCGACTGCCGGTGCGGGGCGTGGTGCGGGGATCGAGCGTGTATGCAGTGCCCCGCAGCGACGGTGAGATCGTGGTAGGCGCCACTCAAGAAGAACAGGGCTTTGACACCCGGGTGACCGCGGGCGGCGTCTACGAGCTGCTCCGCGACGTGCTGGCCCTGCTGCCGGGGCTCAGCGAGATCGACCTGGTGGAAACGCGGGCCGGCCTGCGCCCCGGCGCCCCCGACAATGCCCCGATCATCGGAATCGGCGCCGACGGTATTGTCTACGCCACCGGCCACTACCGCAACGGCATCCTCACCTCGCCGATTACTGCGACCGCCGTGTCTGCTCTGGTGCAAGGCCACCAGACACCGCTGGACTTGTCGCCATTCAGCCCCAGCCGGTTCGACGCCCGGCCAACTGGTCGCACCCCAGACCCCGAACACCTCAGCGGGGTACCGGCATGATCATCATCGTGAACGGCGAAACTCGAGACGTACCGGCCAACTGCACGGTAGGAGCACTGGCCCCTGACCAGCGAGGGGTTGCCGTGGCAGTGAATCGTGAAATCGTCCCTCGCAGCCGGTGGGGCCAAGCCCAATTGGCTGAGGGCGATCGAGTGGAGATTCTGGAAGCAGCCAAGGGGGGATAAGTGGGCGAATTGTGCCAGCGCTTGAAGGGCAGATCGTAGTGGGCGACTCGTGGACCGTTGCTGAGCGCAGCTTTGCCAGCCGGCTGATGACGGGCACCGGGGGCGCCCCCAATCTCGCCGTGCTGGAACGAGCACTGGTCGCGTCGGAATGCGAGGTGGTCACGGTGGCCCTGCGGCGGGTATCGACCGAGGCCACCGGCTCGGTGCTGGAGGTGATCGACCGCTTGGGCCTTGACGTGCTGCCCAACACTGCCGGCTGCCACACCGCGGCCGACGCCGTGCTCACCGCCAAACTGGCCCGGGAGGCGTTCGAAACCGACTGGGTGAAGCTGGAGGTGATCGCCGACGACATCACCCTGTTGCCCGAGGGCATCGAGTTGGTTGAGGCGGCCGAGACGCTGGTGGACGACGGCTTCACCGTGATGGCCTACACGAACGACGACCCGGTGCTGGCCCGCCGCCTCGAAGACCTGGGGTGCGGCTCAGTCATGCCGCTGGGGGCGCCTATCGGCTCGGGACTGGGCATTCGCAACCCCCATAACATCGAGATGATCGTGGAGCAGTCGTCGGTGCCGGTAGTGCTGGACGCGGGCATCGGCACCGCCTCCGACGCTGCGCTGGCCATGGAACTGGGCTGCGACGCGGTCATGGTGGCATCGGCCATCACCCGGGCCCGAGATCCCGAGCAAATGGCCACCGCCATGCGGCTGGCCACCGATGCCGGGCGCCAGGCCTGGTTGGCCGGGAGGATCCCCAAGCGCTTCGGTGCCGAGGCCTCGACCTCCAACCAAGGCCGTGCCCGGTTCTAATCCAAGCCACCGCGGCCAAAGAAAAGGCTCCGAGCGCCAAGTGCGCCCCCCTCGGCCCAGTTCTGACCACCGCCGGCCGTACAGCCCCAAGCGGGCGCTGTCGTCAGAGCTGCTCGTGCTCACCGACATGGTGGTGAAGGCCCCTGCGGTGATCTTTCGGGCCAAAGACCGCCCACCGCAGATCAGGCGGGAGCTGGCCCGATTGATGAGTGAGCAAACCGACTGCCTGATCCTGGCGTCGATGATCGATCCAGTGGCCGATGGAGTGCATCTGGCCGGGTTCGACCGCTATCCCAAGGTGTACCAGGGCATCGTGGGACGGTCGTGCCACGGACTCGACGAGGTGCGCCAGGCCGAGCTTGAGGGGGTGGACTACGTGACCATCTCCCCGGTGTTCGAAACCGAGTCGAAACCCGGTTATGGGCCACCGTTGGGGCTAGGCGGTCTGGGACGGATCGTTCGGCAGGCCCATGTCCCGGTGTACGCCTTGGGCGGGATCGGCCTGGGCCGAGTGGCCGCCTGCCGAGACGCCGGGGCGGCTGGCGTGGCAGTACAGGGGGCGGTGGCCCGCAGCCCCGACCCCCAAGAGACCATCGCTGCTCTCTTGGACGAATGGCACTCGGGATGAACCCTCCCGTCGCGTTGAGCGTGGCCGGATCGGACCCATCTGGTGGCGCCGGCGTGGCCGCCGACCTGGCCACATTCGCCGCCCTTGGCGTTCACGGAACCGCAACGATAACCGCGGTGACCGCACAGAACACGCAGGGCGTACAGGGAGTTCACCCCATTCCCGCCGACTTTGTGGCCCGCCAGCTCGACTCGGTGCTCGACGATCTGCCAGTGGCCGCGGTGAAAACCGGGATGCTGGCCAACCGAGAGATCATCGCCGTGGTGGGCGACTATGCCGCGGCCAGCCGGCTTCCCAATCTGGTGGTCGACCCGGTCATGGTGTCGTCTACCGGCGACCGCTTGTTGGATTCTGGGGCCGAGGCTCTCTACTTGGAGCTGCTCAAGCACGCCACAGTCGCCACTCCCAACGCCCGGGAGGCCGTGGTGCTCCAAGCCACCGCGGGGCTAGCGGATCTGGGCAATCTGGGGCGACTCTGCCCCGGCTGGATGGTGGTAACCGGCGAGGCCGCCGCGGTCGACCAAGTGCATCATGACGGTGACTGGGCGGAGTTGGCCGGAGAAGTAATCGCCACCGCCAATGACCACGGTACGGGATGCACGTTCGCGGCCGCGGTGGCGGCAGGATTGGCACTGGGGAAAGAGCCGAGAGATGCGATTGTGGCCGCCAAGAGGTTCGTGCGGGAGCGCATCGCCCAGTCGGCCGCCTGGCAGATTGGATCGGGCCGGGGACCGGTGGCGCACCTACTGGGCTAGGAGTCTGTTCGAGTTATCAGCGTGAGGCCGTCGGCGATAGGGAGCATGACCTGGGCGGTACGGGGGTCGGCGACCACGTGGTCGTTGAAGGCCCGGATGTGGGCGGTGTCGGGATTCTCTTCGAGGTCGGCATCGGGATCGGCTACCCGGCCGCCCCACAGCACGTTGTCCACCAGGATGATTCCCTTGGGGCTGAGGCGGCGCAGGATCTCCTCGTAGTAGATCTGGTAGGAGCGTTTGTCGGCGTCGATGAAAGCCAAGTCGATGGGCGGATCGTCGGGCAGGGCAGCCAAGGTCTCGGCCGCAGGGGCGATTACCAGCTCGATGCGGTCGGCCACCCCGGCCCGCTCCCAAAACGGGCGGCCGATGCTCACCCACTCGTCGCTCACGTCACAGCACAGCAGCCGTCCGCCGGGGGCCAGCCCTCGGGCGATGGACAGGGCCGAGTAGCCGGTGAAGGTGCCCACTTCCACCGCGAACCGCACGTCGAGCAGGCGAGTCAGCATAGTCATGAAGGCACCCTGCTCAGGAGCGATCTGCATTCCCGAAATACGGCCCAACTCGGTGGTGACGTCGATCAGTTCCTGGGCGATGGGGTCGATGCCCGCGCCGTGGACCACCAGGTACTCGTGTACATTGGCGCTGAGGCCGATGCCCTTAGGGGTCATGCTCGTCCCAGCACTGAATCCACCTCGATGATGATGGCCCGCCGGTCGGCGCCCCGGTCTTTGGCGGGGCGGTAGCGCTCGCCGTAGCGGGCCACCGCCTCGGCGCACTGCTCGGGATCGGCGGTGACGGTGGCGTGGCCCTCAAGGGTGACCCACCGGCCGCCGTCCACCTGGCACAGTGCGGCTCTGCCGCCGCCGGCCGCCTCCAACAGGCGCACCTTCTTCGCCCCGGACCAGGTGATGATGCGGGCGGTGGCGGTGTCGGGATCCCATGTGAACCCCACCGGGGTCACATGGGGAGTGCCGTCGGGGCGCACAATGGTGAGCGAGGCCAAGTGCCGATCCCGGAGGAATTCGTTCATCTCGTCGGTGAGGTGGCGGGGGTCGTGGGCCATCGGCTCATGTCTCCTTGGTGAGCAGGGGTTCAGGCAGCGGGCGGGCGTACACAACCACCAAACGCTGAGTGGCCCGAGTCATGGCCACATACAGAGCTCGCATCCCCTTGGGGAGTTTCTCGCAGATGTCGGCCGGCTCCACCACGATGGCGGTGTCCACCTCAAGCCCCTTCACCAACTCCACCGGCACAATGGTCACCCGCGACTCCAGGCCTCGCTCATACACCAAACCGTGATCGACGTCGGCAACGGTGAGTGCCTCGGAGATGGCATCGGCCAGTTCGTTGTGGCAGATCACCGCCAGGTTCCCGTTGGCCAACGCGCTGAGCTCGGCCTTTACCTCCCCCACGACGGCGGCGGTCAGGCTGCTGGGGCCGGGTTCGCTGTCTTCGACACTGCCTTGTCCGCTGCCCTGGCCATTGCCAGAGGCTGGAGCTTGATGGGCGATCACGGGAACGAATCGAGGAGGGCGGCCCTCAATGCGAATCGACTGAGGCGGAACCAGGCCGGGCATGGCGGCGTCGAGCACCTTGGCTGCCACATCCATGATGGGCTCGGGTAGGCGATACCCGATGGTCAACTCGGAAAATCGGAGGGCGACGTGGTCGGGGAGGTGCTCGATCACGCTGTCCCAGGAGTCGTGCCCCCATGCCGAGGTGGCCTGGGCGATGTCGCCCACCACGGTCATCGACCCGTTGAGCGAGCGGCGGCTGATCATCCGGAGCTGCATGGGCGACAGATCTTGGGCCTCATCCACCACGATGTGGCCGTAGGTGCGAATCGAGTCAGACAGCTTGTGCCCGGGCCGGGGGCCCAACAGGGCCAGGGCCTCATCCAGCAGGGGGGCGTCGTCGGCCGTCCACACCACTTCGGAGGCATGGGGTTGTCGGGAGCGGTAGAGCAGGTCGGTTTCCTCTGAGGTCAACACCGATCTGGCCGCCGAGCGGAGCAGCGCGGGAGAACCGAACAGGTCGTGCAGCAGGTGGGATGGGGTGAGCACCGGCCACATCCACTCCAAGGCCTCCCGCAGTTCGATGCTGCCATGGAGTCGCTCGCGCACCGCCTCCATGTCGGGAGCAGGGGAATCGGTGCGGGCACCGCTGTCGGCCAGGTGCTGGTACACCTGTTCTTCCACAAAGCGACGGGCCCGATTGTGGGTGCGGAACCGCTTGCGGGCTTGGCGCACGATCTCGGCGCTCTGGTCCACGGTGAGCCGGAGCCGACGCAGGCCAAACCCCACCGTCACGTCGGCTCGCAGCGGGCGCTGGCGATCCCGGCGAGCCCGGCGCAGCACCGTGATCATTCGCAGATCGCCCTTGATGCGGGAGATACGAGGGTTGTCGAGACCCTTGACCCGCGTACCAGGAAGCAGGTCGGCCAGCATTGACACCTCCACGCCGGCCTCGCCCAGCGATGGAAGCACCTGCTCGATATAGGTCAAAAACAGGCGGTTGGGGCCGATCACCAGCATTCCCTGGCCTTCGAGGGGAAAGCGGTGGGTATAGAGCAGATAGGCGGCCCGGTGGAGAGCGGCCACCGTCTTGCCAGTGCCAGGACCGCCCTGCACCACGAGAAGGCCGGACAGCGGGGAGCGGATAATGGCGTCCTGCTCGATCTGGATGGTGGCGGCCGCGTCGGCGAGGCGGCCGGTGCGGCCGGATTCCAAACCGGCTCGAAGGGCGGCCTCCCCCACCAGCGGCATCCGGCCTCGGCCGTTGGTTTCGCCGAAGTACTCGTCTTCTACCCCCAGCAGCTCCCGGCCCCTGGTCACGAAGTGGCGGCGTCGGGACAGGCCCATGGGCTCGCTCCCGGTGGCTCGGTAGAAGGCCTCGGCCGCCGGGGCCCGCCAGTCGATGGTCACCGGCTCCTGGTCGTCATCCCACACCGCCACTCGGCCCACATAGAGCTGGTCGCCGCCCTGCTCGTCGCTCCAGTCGAGGCGACCGAACACCAGCGAGGCGTCACCGATGTCCAGAACGCTGAGGCGGGTGCTTATCGAATCCCAAATGATCTCCCGCTCATAGCGGGCCTGATGGGTGCCGCCCGCGCCCACCTCAACCATGCCCTTCAGCGACAGCGCCCTCTCCCGGGCTGTCTCGAGGGCTTGGTGGGCCCGATCGATGTATGTCTGTTCCGCGGCGTGATCCGGATGAATCGGAGACTCCTCAGACTGAGTTCAAAATCAGTGAACGTTCAAGTCTAATACGAAATTGACGGGTTGTGGCGTGGCAGGCTCGCCGATCTCCGTAAGACTCAGGATGACTCGAAGACGAGTTCGGGCACCACAACCTCCCAAGTGTCGCTCTTGAGCTGATCTTGGTACTGCGGCTCCGAGTGCTGACGGCTCCAGGAAGCAATAGCCAGAACCGTGGCACCGGTGCAGACCATGCCCCTAGGGGGCACAAAGCCCTGGGCCAACACTCCGACCACTACGCCGCCATGGTCTAGCAGCTCCCGTCGGCCGGACTGTTCTCGTACTCGGAGCGGGTCTCCTGGCGACAGCGCAGCTATGGCGCGATGTATTCGATGCCGGGGCGGTTGTCGTCCCGCGAAGCTCAGAAAAATATCCTTCAGGTTGAGCTGCCGATATTGCCGGAACAACTCTGGTGCCGGCGGAAGTAGCCTGACAGGTTCTCGCCGAACAACTGCTGCGCTATCCGCCAGCGCTCCTTGCAGCCAATTCGGTTGATCGAGGCATCCGAGGGCAAGGGTTTGGCGGGCCCTGGTCATGGCGACGTAGTACAGGCGACGCTCGGCGTCGGGGTCTTGATCTTGTCCGACGCGATCCCAACCGCCATCAAGCACGACCACATGGTCGAACTCCAGGCCTTTGGCGCGGTGGGCGGTCGCGAGCAGAAGCCCTCGTTGGCGCTTGCGCGCTTCGCGCCCCCACTCGGCCAGCCATTCGATGAACGAGTCCACCGGGACCTCAGCCAGGCACGCTTCAACCTCGTGGTCCTCAAAGGCTTCCTTGAGGAGCTCGGTCCATAGGGTGTGCTCTTGCCCGCTCAGCCAGGCACGCAGGTCGGCGATTCCAACGAGGGCGGGATCGCGCCGTCGGAGCCAGCCCAACAGAGCCTGAGTCTCTCGGAGATGCCAAACGCTCGGTATTTCCTCGTTGGCCATATCCACTGGGATGCCCTCGATTTCGCAGAGGCTCCGAAGCGGATGCAGGTAGTTCCATTCCCGGGCAATGACGGCGCAACGTGACCAGTCCCACCCCGTATCAAGGCTGGCCAGCCGTTGGAGCTCGGCCATGGCCGCCTGGGCTTGGGAGACGGCGTCGAGACCGGTGGGGAGCACTTGCACCTTGCCGTGGCTTACCGGGTCGAGTGCCGCCCACAACCCGCCTGCTGGATCCCTCGACCGTCCCTTGTCTATTCGGATCTCATGGTCCGCCTTCATCCGTTTCCGGGCTGGCTCGATGACAGCGTTCGCAGCATCGATGATGTGGCGGGTTGATCGGTAGTTGTCCACCAGGAAAGCGGGTCGGGCCTGGTAGTCCTCCTCGAATCTGCGAATGAACTGTACCGACGATCCCTTGAAAGCGTAGATGTTCTGATCGTCGTCGCCCACCGCGAACAAGGTCAGCTTGGCATCGGCATCTGCTTGAGTCCGGCCAGCCAAGGCCGAGATGAGGTCGTACTCCTCGCGGCCGACATCTTGGTATTCGTCTACCAGAATCCATCGGAACCCCGCTAGCAGCCGGGCCCGCGTCTCCTCGGCCTCCTCGGGAGGCAACCCGTCGCCGCGCAACAACCCGGCGGTCTGGGTAAGGATGTCTTGGAATAGCTCGTTATCGGGGCGGTCGGCGCGCTCAGAGAAGCTGGTGCCAACAAGTCTCATGGCCAGGGCATGGCAGGTGAGCACCAGTACCCTTCGCGAGTCGTCTCCAACCAACTCAGCAAGTCGGCGGCGTATCTCAACTGCGGCATGCCGGTTGTAGGCCAGGGCAAGAATGCCCCGAGGGTCCTCGCGCCTGACTCGAATCAGATAGGCGATTCGATGTACCAGCACCCGGGTTTTTCCTGAGCCGGGTCCGGCCAACACCAGCATATTGGTGGTCTCGCGGTCGTCGGCCACTAGACGGCGCTGCGAGGGATTTCTCAGGCTCTCGACGATGTTGTGCCACGACTCTGGCAACGTCTGTCGGGAGAGGTCCTGGTCGCGGTCGGGAAGCCAGAGGTTCAGAAACTCGGCTTCTCCCAAAACGAAGTAGTCGAGAGACAGGCGAAGAGCATCGGCCATGGTGCCCAACCCACGCTGGGCGTACTCGGCCATGACATGGATCTGGCGCACGGACTCCTCGTAGTGGACCTGCAACGACTGGAAGTCGGACTGTGAAAAGCCGCGTCGTTCGGGTGACAGGCGAATGGTCATGGCCGGGCGGAACACTGTGAGGCCCCGATTCAGCCTGATGACCTCCTGCTCGTGCAGCCACAACAGCGAACGGTCCACGAGCTTGCGGAAATCCTTGACCTCCGCTTGCAGCGCGAGGTCGCTCTCCACAGCATGCGTCAGCTTTCCCAGTGTGGTCTCGGCCAACAGGTCGGTGCCGCGCCGACCCGAGGGCAGACACGAGAGCAAATGATCGAGCAGGCGAGCGGCGCCAGCCCGCCGTCGTTTCGCTATCTTCCCCAGCAAGCCCCATTCCCGCTTCAGCGTCACCCAAACGCTCTCGGAATCGGGGTGGCTCACCGCGATGCTGCCTGCGGCAGACTCCTCATCACGTCCGTCTTCTGCGATCCCTTGCAGGATTCGCACTATGTGCTCTGGCCTTACCTGTTCGTGGCCTGCGTCTTTGATCCGCTGGGTAACTGCGCGGAGATTGAGCGGGTAACGATCTCCGACTCCCCTGTCGGGGGCCAACTCCTGCATGAGCTCCAGCAACTTCTCCTCCACCCCAGCCGCCTCGGTGAGCCGCTGCTGCGAACTCCGGGCAACACCGGCATGGACGAAGGCAGTCAACACCGTGTCGTTGCTGGCGATTCCGCACTTCTCGAGGTCGTAGAGCGCACCCCGCACCTGTCCGGGGCTAAGACCGACGGTGGCCATCAGCATGTCGGTGGAGATGCCTTCGTCGGGGTTGGCTTCGAGCAGCTTCTGCACGATGGCAAGGAGCCTCTCCCGCGCTGGATCGCCCAGGCGTCGGGCATCAAGCTTCCTCTTCGCCTCCTCGACCGAACTCACGCGCAGCGAAGAGGGGAAGATCTGCACTCGGTTCTCTTCACGGGTAAGCAGATCCGACTCCTCCAGCCAGGTGATTGCGGTTCGCGCCCGGGTGTCGTCGGTGGCCGAATCCCGTCGGAAGTCGTATTCCTGGTCGTTGATGAGGATCTCACCGGTGCTGGCCACCACTTCGTCGCTGCCGTTTCGCTTACTCAACCGACGAAGTGCCCGAAGAACTCCGTGTATCTCCCGCCGGGTGAGCCGGGAACGAGCCGACATGCCGAATTGCCGTTCTACGTCATCTCTCGTATAGAGCAGCACGCAGTGGGCTTGTTGCTGGTCTCTTCCGGCACGGCCCGCTTCTTGCAGATAGTTCTCCAGCGAAGAGGGAACGTCGGCGTGAACCACCAGCCGCACATCGGGTTTGTCTATGCCCATGCCAAACGCGTTCGTGGCGACGATCACCCGCAGCTCGCCCTCGATGAAGGAACGTTGGATGGTCTTTTTCTCTTCAGGCTGCAATCCTGCGTGGAATCGATCGGCTGAAACCCCGCGCGCCGTCAAGTAGTTGGCCAGCTCTTCGGTATGTAGACGCGTCGCGCAATACACGATCGCACCGCCTCCGCGACCGGGCGGCAAGTGGTTTTCCAACATCTCGTAGACATCGTTGGACTTCATCGAACTGGTTGTCTCCACCACAACGAACTCGAGATTGGTGCGCGTACTGCCACCATCGAACTCCCGCATCTCGATATCAAGCCGTTCGCTGAAGTGATCGATGATGTCCCTTTTGACCTCGGGCTTGGCCGTGGCAGTCAGACACAGCAACGGTGGTACGGGGCCACCTTCTGCCTCTGCCCGCTCACGGATGTACCGGGCCACGTAGCGATAGTCGGGACGGAAGTCGTGACCCCACTTCGACAGGCAGTGGGCTTCGTCTATCACCCAGCTGCCGATTTCGCGCTGGTCGAGCGCCCGTCGAAATGAGACGCTACGAAGCTGCTCGGGAGAGGTCAGCACGATAGCGGCATCGCCGAGCCTCAGCTTTTCCAATGCGTTGGTGCGCTCGGGCATCGACAACATGCCGTTGACGGTGACACAGGAAGCGATGTTTCGGGCCTCGAGTCCCGCGACTTGATCCACCATCAGGGCCACCAAGGGCGAGATGACCACGGTTACTGCCCCAGTCTTTTCGTATCGCGAAAGGGCTGGTATCTGGTAGCACAATGACTTGCCCGTACCCGTGGGCAGAATCCCGAGGACGTGCTGGCCCTCCATCGCCGCTTCGACGATGGACTGCTGTAGGGAATGCCCTTGCCGTTCCGGGTCTTGCGGTTTGGGTCTGAAGGCGTCGAAGCCGAAGAGTCGTTTGAGTTCCTTGGTGGCATTGTGGCGCTCCCGGCACCAGGGGCATCCCCGGTCGGCGCATCTGCGATCACGAAGTCGTCGAACCAGTTGCCCGGCCTTGGGAAACTGGTGTCGAACCCAAGATGGCATGACCGAGTTGCCCCCTGCTACCGACAGCCACGCCAAGGCATAGGCGAGCGGCCAACTGTGCTGATCGGCTGATGCGATGGCTTCGTGGGCATACGTGCGGCAGGTGATGTGTTCGAGGCGGGCCTGGATCGCATCCCGGCCCTCGGCATCGGACGGCCGGAGTGATCGACGCAAGCACTCAAAGAAAAAATCGAAGCCGGTTTCGGGCTTCCCCCCGGTGAGCCAGTGCCAGGCGGCCAGTAGATCGGATGGTGCCTCCAGCAGTTTTTCCTGCTGGTTAGAGAAGACCTGTAAGGCCAATTCGGCGTCCTGTTTTGGGTCGTTCTTACGCTCAGAGTTGAGTTGCCCGTCTTGATAATGCTTGACCAGATGGTGGTATGGGTTGCGAGGAAAGGCGAGTGGATTGAGCCACAGCGTGTCTATCGCCGGCAGTCGCAGCAGGCGCA
>JAJEDQ010000078.1 GCA_022821445.1 Acidimicrobiia bacterium
CAGCCGACAACCACACCCACCCCCCCCCACCAACACAAACCCCCACCACCGCCCCACCCGCCGCCACCACACGCGACTTCCTCAGCAGACTCCTATCAGCCGCCGCACAACTAGGACCGAGAACAATCCACCGCGTCGCCCACTCTTCCGGATCAGACGAATTCCTAGCCAATACAAGGTTTCCGCACCCGCAGCCTGGCTATCACCACCAGAGCCGGACGGTTTCCAAAGCGGCGGGTAAAGGCATTTATCCGCCACACTCACGCGCTGCCAGCCAGGCGAACAAGGGCTGATTCCGACTCGAATCGCGCAACGGGTGTTGACTAGGAAAACGGTAATGAAACATCACCCCCCCGCGCTTTCATATGACGCTGTAGGCGATGCAGCTGAGATCGCCGCGGTCTTCCAAGCGCTAGAAACCGGTCCGGCTTGCTGGCCAGTCGACGGGTTGATCGAGCACGCCAAGACGTTTGAGCTGGCCGAGAATACCCGCAAGACCTATAGAACCGGGTGGAACAGCTGGGCCCGCTGGGCGAATGCCAACGACCAGACAGGCTCCACCCCGACGGCCGAGAACATCCAGCGCTGGCTGGCCGAGCTCTACAGGGAGGGGAAGAAGCCCTCTACCCTGCGCACCTACCTCGCCGCGGTGGCCCACAGGCTCCGCAGCCGCCCTGACCCCAACCCGGCCCGCGACCACCAGGTAGGCCGGCTATTGGCCGGAATCACCCGCCACGCCGCCGCCCAGGGCATCGCCTCAATGCAAGCCGAACCGCTGCGGCGACACCAGATCGAAGCCATCGCAGCCGCCGCCCCCACGCCCCGAAACAACCAGCCCGGAGGGCGACTGGAAACTCTCCGACAAGCCCAAGAGCGCGCCGATGCCGACATCGCCATGGTCTTCCTCGCCCACGACGCCTTGCTGCGCTGCGGCGAACTGCTCGCCCTCACCTGGGGCGACCTCGACCTGCCGCCCGACGGCGGGTGCGGAACGGTTTGGATCCGGAGGTCGAAGACCGACCAAACCGGCAAAGGCGCTGTCGCGCCCATCTCAGAATGCACTGTTCAGGCACTCGCCCGCCTCAAGCCCGCCAACGCCAACCCCGGCGACCGAGTATTCGATTTCTCATCCAAAACCGCCACCCGCCGCCTCAGAGCCGCAGCTCAAGCCGCCGGGATCGATCCCGCCAACATCTCCAGCCACTCCCTACGCGTGGGCATGGCCCAAGACCTCGCCGCCTCGGGGATCGACATGGCTGGGCTCATGCTCGCAGGCCGGTGGAAGACCTCAGCAACCGCCGTTCACTACACCAGACACCTGGCTGCCCATCACACCCCGGCGGCCCAGTACCTCAAGACCAGACACCCGGTGGAGGAACCTGGGGAGCTTGTAGCTGAGAATGCGAGGCGCTCGTCAGTCGATGTCGAGGTTCAGGAGGCGGGCGGCGTTGCCCCTCACCAGCTTGTGGACCACGTCGGGGGGCAGATGGCCCATCATGTCCTCGGCCACCTTCTTGGTGTGGGGCCACGTTGTATCGGTATGGGGGTAGTCGGTTTCGAACGTCACGTTGTCCACCCCGACCTCGTCCAGCGATTTCAACCCGTGGTTGTCGCGGAAGAAGCAGCCGTAGATCTGCCGGTAGTAGTAGCTGGAGGGCGGCTCGGGAACGATGTCCCTCACCCCTCCCCAAGCTCGGTGCTCACTCCAAACATCGTCGCAGCGCTCCAAGATGTAGGGGATCCACCCGATTTGACCCTCGGAGTAGGCCAGCTTCAGATCGGGAAACCGCACCAGCACCCCGGAGAACAAGAAGTCGCTCATCGACGCAATGGCGTTGTTGAAGCTGAGCGAAGCTGCCACCGCAGGAGGTGCGTCGGGTGAGGCCGCGGGCATCATCGAAGAGGAGCCGATGTGCATGCACACCGCGGTGGAGGTGTCCTGGCAGACGGCGAAGAACGGATCCCAGTAGTCGGTGTGAATGCTGGGCAGGCCCAGATTGGGGGCAATCTCCGAGAAGCACACGGCGTGGCAACCCCGGGCGGCGTTGCGCTCCACCTCGGCCTTGGCGAGCCCCACATCCCACAGCGGGATGATGGCCAGGGGGATGAGCGCCCCGTTTGAGTCGCCGCACCACTCCTCGATCATGAAGTCGTTGTAGGCCTGCACACAGGCCAGGGCCAGTTCCTTGTCTTCGGCCTCCATGAAGGTCTGGCCGCAGAACCGGGGGAACGTCGGGAAAGACAGCGACGCCTCCACGTGGTTCATCTCCATGTCCTCCACCCGGGCCTTGGGCTCATAGCACCCGGGGCGCATCTCGTCGAAGGTTATGGGCACGGCCTCCATGTCGTCGCGGTCGAAGCCGACTGCGGCCACATGGCGCTTGTTGGGGTATACGAGATCCTCGTAGAACCACACGTCGCCCCACGGAGCGTCTTCCACGTCCAGCTCGTAGGTGTACATCTTGGGCCCGCCGGTATAGGTGATCGGCCCTACCCGGCGGCGCTCGACTCGCGGACCTCGCTCCTTGAACCGCTCCGGCAGCCAGCTCTGCCACAGGTGGGCGGGCTCTACGAGATGGTCGTCGACGCTGATGATCCTGGGAATCTCGGTGCGCACGGGCTGAAGCCTACCGGCATCGGCGGGCGGTGCTCTTATCTGTCGGCGCAGGCCGAACCGGCGCCCCTATTGATCTGCGGCAGCCAGGGCGGTAGCAACTTCGGGAGACAGCGAGGATTTTCCGAGGGGAAGGTGGTGTTCCGCAGCCCACACCACAGTGATCTGGGCGCTGCCCGCCTCAAGCAGCATGGCAGCACCCAGACGGGGGTGATCCCGGTAATCGGCCCATCGGCCCCGTAGACGGCTGGGAAAAACCGCTCCCGCCAGGGTGGCGACCACACGAGCCCAAGTCCCCAGACCAGCATGGATCTTCCCCACATCGTGAAGCGCCGCCGCCACCCGCTGGGCATCGTCCACCAGTGCGGGGCACCGGGCCGAGCGCAGCGCGTGGCTGCGGTCGGCCGGGCTCATCTGCCGGTAGAGCGCAGCCTCAGCGCCGCTGAGCAGGCCGAGCAGCCAGGCCTCTTCTGCGGGATCGGGGCCTTTGTCGGCAATCGACTGAAAGAAGCGACGAATCAGGTGGATCAACGGTCCAAGACCGCCCGAGGATGGGCGGCGCGATAGGCCTCCCACAGCTTCTCCTTGGACACCATGGTGTACACCTGCGTGGTGCTGATGGAGGCATGGCCCAAGATCTCCTGCACCGCCCTGATGTCGGCACCGTGATCCAACATGTGGGTGGCGCAGGAGTGGCGGAACACGTGAGGGGAGACCTCGGCGCCCAGCCCCACCTGCTGAGCCCTCTTCTTCACCACACCCCACGCGCCCTGCCGGGTCAGGCGCCGACCCCGCTGGTTGAGCCAAACCGCTTCTTGGTCGTGCTGGCATGCCCAGCGCTCCGGCTCTATCCCTCCTCGGCCGGCGGGAACCAGCCAGGCAGTGAGCGCCTCATGAGCGCAGCGGCCCACCGGCAGTACCCGCTCCTTCTGGCCCTTTCCCACAACCCGAACGGTGGCTTCGCTCATGTCCAAGTCAGTCAGCGACATCCCCACCAGCTCGCTGATGCGCATACCGGTGCCGTAGAGCATCTCCAACATGGCCCGATCCCGCCGCGACACCGGATCGGCGCCGATCACAGCGTCGAGAATGGCCTCCACTTCGGCCTCGCTCAGCGCTTTGGGCACGGCTTTGGGCACCGTGGGAAGCTCCAAATGGGAACCGGGGTCATCGGCGCGCAAACCCTCCATGACGAGGAACTGGTGGAAGGTCCGCACCGCGGTCATCGCCCGCTTCACCGATGCCGGGGCCATTCCCCGGCTCTGCTGGTGGCCCATGAACGCCAAGACGTCCTCTTCGCCGGCCGTGTCGGGGCTGCGGCCCCGAGAGGCCAAGACCTCGCAGTAGCCGTTCAGATCTCGGCGGTAGGCCTCACAGGTGCGGGGGGCGCGGCCCCGTTCCAGCACCAGCCAATCCAAGAACTCCTCAACCCCACCCCCTGCACTCACCGTGGCAGGCACTGGGGACTCACCGCAGGTGCTCTCGGGCCAGCATCAGACCGACAATCGACTTGGCGTCGGCCAGTTCCCCGGAGGCGACCAAGTTCGTGACCTCAGCCAACTTGATGCGCTCGATGGCCATGTGCTGCTCCTCGATGCCGTGAGGACGGCGATCGGCGTCGGCCAGATCGGTGGCCAGATAGCAGTGGGTGATTTCGTCGCAGAATCCCGGAGAGTTGTGGAAGACGGCCAAGAGCTCCAGATGCCCTGCTCGCTTGCCGATCTCCTCCTCCAACTCCCGCTGGGCCGTCATTTCCGGGGGTTCGTCTTTGCTGTCGAGTTTGCCGGCAGGAATCTCCAGCAGTTCCCGATTCACCGCAGGGCGATACTGGCGGACCATGATGGCCTCTTCGCCGTCAACGGGCACGATCACCGCGGCGCCGGGATGGCGGACGATCTCCCTCTCATAGACCGAGCCATCGGGGGCTCTGATCTCGGCGACGCTCAGCGACACCACTCGCCCTTGCCACTCCTGACGCTCTCCAATCGGGGTGAAGCCTTCCCCGTTTTCGACTCCCGCCACTTCGCAGTCTCTCAACGATGGGCTGCGGTAGAGGCCTCGGGCACCGCCTCGGCCTGCTCTGGGACCTCTTGCGCTGCACTGGAGCGAGCGGCCTCATCGGCAGCCATTTCGCACTCCTGGCTATCCAACGCGGCTTTCACCAGGCCGCAGAACAGCGGGGCGGGCCGGTCGGGGCGGCTCTTGAACTCGGGATGGGCCTGGGTGCCCACCCACCAGGGATGACCGTCGAGTTCGATGAACTCCACTAGCAGACCGTCGGGGGACTCCCCGGCAAGCACGAAATCGGTGCCCTCGAAGCGGCTGCGGAGCTTGGGATTGAACTCATAGCGGTGGCGGTGGCGCTCCGACACCACCTCGGCCCCGTACGCCTCGGCCACCTGGGTTCCCGGTTGGAGCTTGGCCAGGCACGCCCCCAGCCGCATGGTTCCGCCCTTGTCGGTGATTCCGCGCTGCGATTCCATCAGGTCGATCACCGGCCACGGCGTGCTGGGGTCGAACTCGCTGGAATGGGCGTTGGCCAGGCCCAACACGTTGCGGGCATAGTCGATGGTCATCACCTGGAGGCCCAGGCACAGGCCCAGGCAGGGCAAGCCGTTCTCCCGAGCGTAGGAAGCGGCGTTGACCTTGCCCTCGATCCCCCGCTCGCCGAACCCGCCGGGAATCACGATGCCGTCCAGCCCGCTCATCACGCTGTCGACCATGAGGCCTTCGACGCTCTCCGCCTGAATCCACTCGATCTCCACCGAGGCACCGTGATGTATGCCCGCGTGGTTCAGCGCCTCCACCACTGACAGATAGGCATCGGGGAGCGTGACGTACTTCCCGATGAGTCCGATGCGCACGGTGCGCTGGGCCATCCCCAACCGCTGGTTCAGCCACTGCCAGTCGGCCAGATCGGGCTCGGGGACATCCAAGCGCAAGATGTCGCACACCACGCCGTCGAGGCCCTCATCGTGGAGCACCAGGGGAATCTCGTAGATGCTGTCGGCGTCGGCCGCGTTGACCACCGCCGACACGTCCACGTCGCACAGGCTGGAGATCTTGCGCTTCAACTCGTCGGTGATGGGCGACTCGCTGCGGCACACGATGGCGTCGGGCTGGACGCCCCGGCTGCGGAGCTCGGTCACCGAGTGCTGGGTGGGCTTGGTCTTCTGCTCGCCGGTTGGGCCGATGAAGGGCACCAGGGTGACGTGGATGTAGCAGACGTTGCCCCGCCCCACGTCGAGGCGCACCTGGCGGATGGCCTCCAAGAAGGGGAGGATCTCGATATCGCCCACGGTCCCGCCGATCTCGGTGATGACCACGTCGATATCGTCGGACACCAGGCTGGCGATGCGGCTCTTGATCTCGTTGGTGACGTGGGGAATCACCTGAACCGTCTTGCCCAGATACTCGCCTTGGCGCTCCGCGGCGATCACCGAGGAGTAGATGGAGCCGGTGGTGGCGTTGGAGAGCTTGGTGAGGTTCTCGTCGATGAACCGCTCGTAGTGGCCGAGATCCAGATCGGTCTCACCGCCGTCGTCGGTGACGAACACCTCTCCGTGCTCGAAGGGGTTCATGGTGCCGGGGTCCACATTGATGTACGGGTCCAGCTTCTGCATGGTCACCCGAAGACCCCGTTGCTTGAGCAAACGCCCCAGAGATGCGGCCGTAAGCCCTTTGCCCAGCGAACTCGCCACACCGCCAGTCACAAAGATGTGCTTGGTCACGCCTGCCAAGCTTAGCGGGGAGGAGCGACGACTGGTGGACCCGTAGAAACGGTCACCTGCTGCCCTGGGACATTTGTGGGGGCTCGGAGGGCCTCAGCCCTGGGACATCTCGAGGAGTTCGGAGGCGTGGCGGCGGGCGCTCTCGCTGTCGGGCGATCCGGAAAGCATGCGGGAAACCTCGACGATCCGCTCCTCCCCCTCCAAGATCTCGGCGGTCACCGACGTGGCTGAGCCGTCGTCGTGCTTGACGATGCTCACCTGTCGGTCGGCACAGGCTGCTACCTGGGGCAAATGGGTGACCACCAACACCTGGTGATCGGCAGTCAGGCGGGAAAGCGCCCGCCCCACGGTCTGAGCCACCTGACCGCCGATGCCGGCGTCTACTTCATCGAACACCAAGACCGGAGGGCCGGCGCTAACCACTAGGCGCAGGGCCAGCATGGCCCGGGCCAACTCTCCCCCTGAGGCGGCCGACGTTAGGGGTAGGCCAGGAGCACCGCTGTTGGCCGCCAGCAGGATATCCACGTCGTCTCCGGGATCGTCGCCCACCTCTACTTGCACCTCAGCTCGGGGCATGGCCAGCTCCCGCAGGTTGGCGGTCACCTCTTCGCCCAACGCCAGAGCCGCCTGTCGTCGAGCCGCACCCACTTCAGCCCCTGCTTCAGCCACCGCGGCGCTGCGGCGATCGAGTTCCCCATCCAAGTCCTTCGCCAACCGGTCGAAGTCCTCCAGCTCTGCGAGGCGGGCCGACAGGTCTCGATGGAACTCCATGACCTCGGTCACGGTCTCGCCGTACTTGCGGCGAAGATCCACCAGAAGCTCCCGGCGCTGGCGGACCTCGGTCAGCCGGACAGGGTTCTCATCGATCGACTCTGTGGCGCGCCGCAACTCGGTCGATAGATCGCCAGCCTCGGCAACCAAGTTGACCAGTCGCTCGTGCTGACCCTCCAGCGGCGGCCGGCCTTCCAACGCCGCGGCGATCTGGGCCAGCCCGGCGCCCACTGCGCCATCGGCACCCAGAGACATCGCAGCCTTTCGGGCTGCGTCCCGGCTGGCCGCGGCGTCGGACAGCACCGCCTCTTCAGCTTTGAGCGCGTCTTCCTCGTCGGGGTTCTCCAAGCCGGCCTCATCCAGCTCGGCTAGCTGGAATCGACACAGCTCGATCTCCCGAGCACGAGACCGCTCGTCGCCGCCCAGCTCGGCTCGTCGCCGATTCAGATCGGCCAACTCGGCCCGAGCCTCCATCAACGGCACCAAGTCCACATCCCCGAATCGATCCAGAGCGGCCCGCTGATGGACACGGCGTAGTAGGGACTGGTGGTCGTGCTGCCCGTGCAAATCCACCAGCTCTGCACCCAGCTCGGCCAAAGTGGCCGCCGAAGCCAGCCGGCCATCGACATAAGCCCGAGCCCGACCGTCAGCAGGCACCACCCGCCGAAGCACGACCTCCTCCCCCTGATGGTCGAATCGGCCCTCGACGGTGGCCTCATCGGCACCTAACCGCACTAGCACCGAATCAGCTCGCCCGCCCAAGAGCAGGTCAACTGCCGTCACCACCAGGGTTTTTCCCGCCCCTGTCTCCCCAGTCAGCGCAGTCATGCCCGGTCCCAACACCAGATTGAGCCGCTCGATCACCCCCAGGTTCTCTACTGCCAGCTCAGTGAGCACGGAGTTCTTTCCCCGTCACCGATCGGCCAAGCCGAAGGAGGACTTGAGCGCTTGGTGAAACCCCCGCTGACCCAGGGTGACCAATCGGGCTGGATGATCGGACACCGAGACAGTCAGCTTGCCGCCTTCGCCCAACTCCCCCAATGAGCGGCCGTCCACGGCAACCGCAGCAGAGCGACCGCCTAGCACTTCGATGACCAATTCGCTGGAGGGAAGCAGCACTAAGCTGCGGTCGAACAAGGTGTGGGGGGCAACTGGCGTCAGGATCAGCGCGTGCATGGTCGGGGCCAGAATCGGTCCACCGGCCGACAGCGAATAGGCGGTGGAGCCGGTCGGCGTAGCCGCAATCAGCCCATCGGCGGCGTAACTGGTGAAGAAGTCACCGTCGATGTGAACAGCTAGATTCACGGTGCGTCCGCTGTCAACCTTCTCAACGATGGCCTCGTTGAGGGCGCTCACCTCCGTGCCGTCGTCAAGACGACAGCTCAGTCGAATGCGTCCTTCGATCTGATGGTCGCCCGCAAGGAAGCGCTCGATTGCGTCGGAAGCGGCCTCCGGTTGGATATCAGTGAGATAACCCAATGACCCGTAGTTGACACCCATCACCGGCACTTCGTGGTCCGACACCGCAGTCACCGCCCTGAGCATGGAGCCGTCTCCCCCCAAGCTCACCGCCAAGTCCAGCTTCTCACCGATATCGTCGTCCTGGTGGGCAAGGTCGGTGCGGCCCACCACCTCGGCCGACTCGAGCGTAAGCCGGATCTGATGACCGTCGCCGTCCAAACGGTCGATGAGTTCAGCCGCCAGCTTCAGCGCTTCCGGCCGGTCAGCGTGAACAAAGAGGGCAATTGCAGCCATAGAGTTATGACGCAACCGGCTGGATGCCGTTGGGGGAGAAGCTAGTGCCTGCTGCTATCACCTCGTCGATCACAATGGGGCCCACTTCGCTGGCGGGCACATCGAAATATGTAGCAATAGCATCCCGAGCGGCCTCCTTCACATCATGTAGGCGGCGGGCCTGGGAGAAAACCCAATCCAGCTCCCTAACTTGGATGCCCCACCACTCGTCACCCTCGCGGGCAACCACCCTGAAGGTGCTATCTGGGGTTGGAATGTCAGCCATCGCTGCTCCCGGACGACTCCTGCGCTCGACTCAATATACCTCTCGCCGTGTGCTCATCGATCTCCGAGTGACGAAGGATCACCAGCCGTTCCTCCCCGAACTGCCAGACTTCGTGCCGCCCCTGTCGCAAGAGATGCAGAGCAACACCCCGATCTTTCGCGACCTTTCGCAGACGCCTTATCAAGGTCTGCTTCTTCATTCATCAGCCACCGGCTCTTCGTGTTAGGGGGAAGCCAAGCAGCGGATGCCACCACGATCAGACTATCCGTCCCCAGTGACGGTTTGGGCAACCACTTGAGCGGAATCCACTGATGAGGCCGCGCCGCCGCGCTCCAGATGCAGGAAGAACTCCACGTTTCCTTGCGCGCCCTTCAGCGGGGACGGGATGGCGGATTGGGGGGCGACGCCCGCAGTGGTTGCCGCTTCCAGCACCCGGTCGAGCGCGGCTTGCCATAGCTCGGAGTCGCGGATCACACCTCGGCCTCGGCTGGCCTCATGTCGTCCCACCTCGAATTGGGGTTTGACCAGCACCACTACTGGCGCTCCCGCGGCCGCTAACTCGGCTAGGCAAGCCATGATCGAAGTCAAAGAGATGAAGGACACATCGGCGGTCACCATGTCGAACGGCGCACCAACGGCGGTCGGGTCGACGTCGCGGATATCGGTACGTCCGTAGAGGGACACCCGGTGATCGTTGGTCAGGCGCTCGTGCATTTGAGCTCGGCCCACGTCGATAGCCACTACTTCGGCTGCGCCTCGCTGCAAAAGGCAGTCAGTGAATCCCCCGGTGGACGATCCCACGTCGCAACACCGCATGCCCGCCACATCCAAATCGAAGGCAGCCAGCGCGCCCTCCAGCTTCCCGCCGCCTCGACTCACATACCGAGCCGACGGGCCGACCAATTCCAAAGCGTCGCCGGGTAGCACCAACCGGGCCGCCTTTTGGGCCACTGCTCCGTTTACGGTGACCTGGCCGAAGGCCACGGCCTCCCGGGCCCGATCCCGGCTCGCTACCAAGCCCCGGCGAACCAACTCGGTGTCCAGCCTCCGGCGCGATCCCTTCATCCCACCTATTCAAGTCCCATCTGATCGACCAAGGCGGCCAAGTCGGTGGCGCAGTGCTTCGGCTCCGGGGACACCGGAAGGTCATCGGCGCCGGTCACTCCGCTCAGCACGAGGGCGAACCCGTAGCCCAGAGCCTCGGCGAACAGGCCGTCGGAGTCGGGGCGGTCCCCCACCACCACGCCGGAGTCGCCGATCCGGCTGCGCACGCAGTCGACAATCGGCTGGTTGGGCTTGCCCGCCATTGTGGGTACCGCCTCGGCGGCGGTCGCCACCGCTGCCAATAGAGATCCGCCTCCCGGCTCCAGTCCGCGCTCAGTGGGGTAGCTGGGATCGTGATTGGTGCCGATCAGCCGAGCGCCGCCGCGAACTGCCCGCATGGCCCTGCTGAGTGTGTCGTAGTTGAAGCCGGGGTCCATACCCACGACTACTGCGTCGGCAGAGCCGGAGGTGCAGACCTCGGCTCCGGCCGACTCCACCGCCTCGTCGATACCGGGACCCCCAACCACCAGCACCCGCTCTCCTGGGTGGATGAGCTGGCCCGCCGCAGTAGCCGACGTGATCACCGACCCATGGGCGTCGATCCCGCAGGCGGCCAGCTTGGCCTCTTGGTCGGCCACGGTCAGCGCCGACATGTTGGTGACGAACACGACGGGGGCGCCTGATTGCTGCAAGCGCTCGACGGCTCCAGCCGCACCGGGCACCGGGGTTCCGCCCACCCAGATCACACCGTCCAGATCTAGTACCCAACCGCCAGGGGCGGGACGCTCTGTCTTGGAATGGGCGTTGCTCAGGAGACTTCCCAAGTGGGCCGGGAATGGAGCAGGGCCTCGAGATCGCCAGGACCGGACTGCTCTTGGGCCATGGCGAGCTGCTTGCTGGCCTCGGTTGCGTACTCCGAGCGCTCCACCGCCCGATACACCCCGATGGGGGTGGGCTCGAACGGGCCCGCCGAGAGCCGGGACAGGGCAAAGGCCAAGCTGGGATCCTGGCGGGTCTCGTCGTGAACCAGCAGGGCCGACTCGCCGACGACGGCCACATCGACCACCTCGGCACTCCCCTGCGGGTTGATCACCACGCCCTTCTCGTTGTTCTCCCCGAAGCGGATGGGCTTTCCGTGCTCGAGGGGGATGAGCATGGAGGCCCGCTTGTCCTTCTTGGTGATGGCCCCGAATGCCCCATCGTTGAACACGTTGCAGTTCTGGAACACCTCCACGAAGGCGGCTCCGGGGAAATCGTGGGCCCGCCGGAACATGTCCATCATGTGCTGGCGGTCCATGTCGTGGGTGCGGGCCACGAAGCTGGCCTCCGCCCCCAGCGCCACCGAGATGGGGTTGTACGGCTCGTCGATGCTTCCCGCGGGGGTGGACTTTGTGACCTTGCCGATCTCGCTGGTGGGCGAGTACTGGCCCTTGGTCAAGCCGTAGATCTGGTTGTTGAACAACAAGATGTTGAGGTTCACGTTGCGGCGAAGGGAGTGCAGCAGGTGATTGCCGCCTATGGACAGCATGTCGCCGTCGCCGCCGACCACCCACACATGCAGCTCGGGGCGGGCCATGGCCAGACCGGTGGCCAGAGCAGGGGCCCGTCCGTGGATGCCGTGCATCCCATAGGTATTCATGTAGTACGGGAATCGGGCCGCGCAGCCAATCCCCGAGATGAACACGGTGTCCTCACGCCGAACGTCAAGATCGGGCATGAGCATCTGCACTGCGGTCAAAATCGAGTAGTCCCCGCAGCCGGGGCACCAGCGAACCTCTTGGTCGCTGGTCCAATCAGCCTTGGTGGTTGTGGGCACGTCAGTCATCAAGGACTCCGTTGATGTGTGAGTGAAGCTCAGCGGCGGTGAAGGGAACCCCCTCCACCTTGGCCACCGATTGGGCGTCGATCAGGAACTCGGACCGGATAATGCGGCAGAACTGGCCCAGGTTCATCTCCGGCACCAGCACCTTGGGATAGCGGCGCAATATGTCGCCCAGGTCTTTGGGCAGCGGGTTCAAGTGGGTCACGTGGGCATGGGCTACCTTGTGGCCATCCTCCCGAGCCCGCATGACGGCGCTGGTGATGGCACCCCATGTGGAGCCCCAGCCCAGCACCAGCAGGTCGGCGTCGTCGATGTCGCCCTCGAGCATGGTGGGCGGGATGTCGTTGGCAATGTGGGCCACCCGCTCCTCGCGCAGCTTCACCATGTAGCCGTGATTGTCGGGCTCGTAGTTGATGTTGCCGCTGCCGTCTTCTTTCTCAATGCCGCCGATGCGGTGGGTGAGGCCGGGCGTGCCGGGAACCGCCCAAGGGCGGGCCTTGGTCTCGGGATCGCGCAGATAGGGCCAGAACACCTCGGTGCCGTCTTCTTCGGTGTGGTTGGGCCCGGTGGCGAACTCCACCGTCAAGTCGGGCAGCGTCGACACGTCGGGTAGAAGCCAGGGCTCGCTGCCGTTGGCCAGATAGCCGTCGGACAGGAGAATCACCGGCGTGCGATATTTCAGGGCAATGCGAGCTGCCTCGATGGCAGCGAAGAAGCACTGCGACGGGGAGTAGGCGGCCACTATGGGCACGGGCGACTCGCCGTGGCGCCCATACATGGCCTGCATGAGATCGGCGCTCTCGGTCTTGGTCGGCAAACCGGTTGACGGTCCGCCCCGCTGGATGTTTATCACCAACAGGGGAAGCTCGAGGCTGACGGCTAGGCCGATGGTCTCGCCTTTGAGGGCGATGCCCGGCCCGCTAGTGGTGGTAATTCCCAGATGGCCGCCGAAGGAGGCGCCCAACGCGGCGCACACCGCGGCGATCTCATCCTCGGCCTGGAGGGTTCGCACGCCGAAGTTCTTGCGCTGGCTTAACTCGTGGAGGATGTCGCTGGCCGGGGTGATGGGATACGAACCCAAGAACAGGGGGACTTTGGCCTGCTGGCTGGCGGCCACCAGTCCCCAAGACAGCGCAGTATTGCCGTTCACGTTGGTATAGGTCCCCGGCTCCAGCACCGCGGGCTTCACCTCATAGGTGAAGTCGAACAGCTCAGCCGTCTCGCCGAAGGCCATACCCGCCTTGAAGGCGGCCGTGTTGGCGTCGGCGATGAGCTGCTGGCGCTTGAACTTGGCGGAGATCCAATCCAGCGTGGGCTGGGCCGGGCGGTTGTAGAGCCAGGACAGGAGGCCCAAAGCGAAGAAGTTCTTGGACCGCTCGGCGTCGCGGGGCTTCACCCCCAAGTCCTTGCAGACCTCCTTGGTGATGGCGGTCATCGGCACCTTGAACAGGGTGTAGTTGTCGAGGCTGCCGTCATCCAGCGGGTCGCTGTCGTAGCCGGCCTTGGTCAGGTTGCGCTCTATGAACGCGTCCTGGTTGACGATGATGGTCCCGCCGAACTCCAGGTGGACCAGCTCCTTGCGCAGAGCGGCCGGGTTCATGGCTACCAGCACGTTGGGAGCGTCGCCCGGCGTGGTGATGTCGTGATCGGACACCTGCACTTGGAAGGCCGACACCCCGGCCAGGGTTCCCTGGGGGGCCCGGATCTCGGCGGGGAACTCCGGCAGCGTGGCCAAGTCGTTGCCGAACAGCGCGCTGGCGCTGGTGAAACGGTCGCCGGTGAGCTGCATTCCATCGCCGGAGTCGCCCGCAAACCGAACAACCAGACGGTTCAGCTCCTGCGTCCCGACGGTACGCGGCACGGTGTCAGTCACGGAATCCTCCTTGATCCCAGATGGCCCCACGCTTAAGCGACGCCGAACTCCGAGGTTACCCAGTGGGCTGCCTCAAGTGGCACATCCTCGCCCGAAAGCAGCCCAGTCGTCTGCCTAGGCCACCGTGACCGAGTCGGAGAGGTAGACGTCTTGGATGGCGTTGAGGAGCTCGACGCCCTCGGCAACGGGACGCTGGAAGGCTTTGCGGCCGCTGATGAGGCCGAGGCCGCCGGCCCGCTTGTTGATGACTGCGGTACGCACTGCTTCAGCCAGGTCGCTGGCCCCCGACGATGCGCCGCCCGAGTTGATGAGGCCGATGCGGCCCATGTAGCAGTTGGCCACCTGCCAGCGGGTGAGGTCGATGGGGTGGTCGGTGGTGAGCTCGTCGTACACCAGCTTGTGGGTCTTGCCGAACCCGAGGGCGTTATAGCCGCCGTTGTTCTCGGGGAGCTTCTGCTTGATGATGTCGGCCTCGATGGTCACTCCGATGTGATTGGCCTGGGCGGTGAGATCGGCCGCTGCGTGGTAGTCGGTGCCGTCCACCTT
>JAJEDQ010000085.1 GCA_022821445.1 Acidimicrobiia bacterium
ATGGGAGTGGGGCCGGGCACGATGGTGTTGGTCAAAGCCCCAAGGCCCTCGACCTCCACCGTGACCACGTCGCCGGGCACCACCGGCCGGGAGAAGGCCGGGGTTCCCGACAGCAGGATGTCGCCGGGCACCAGCGTGATGGTCCGGGCGATGTCGGCCACGATGTAGTGCATGTCCCATTCCATCTCGTCGGTGGTGGCGTCTTGCTTCACCTCCCCGTTCACGATGGTCTGGATGCGCTTGCCCCGGAAATCCCACCCGGTGACCAGGCCGGGGCCCACCGGGCACAGGGTGTCGCTGCCCTTCACCCGCAGCATCGACCCGGCATCGGTGTCCCGGAAGTCGTGGAGGCCGTAGTCGTTGGCCACGCTGTAACCGGCGATGTGGTCCCCCGCCTCAGCCGGCGACACGTTTCGGCAGGTCTTGCCGATCACAATGGCGATCTCGCCCTCGTAGTTGAGCCACTGGCATCCCTCGGGGCGCACCACGTCGCTCTTGTGCCCGGTTAGCGCGGTGATGGGCTTGTGAAAGTAGGTGGGGGCGGGAGGCAGCTTGGTCATGAACTCCTCCACCCGGCTGCGGTAGTTCAGATGGATGCAGATGATCTTGGTGGGCATCACCGGTGCCAAATGGACGGCTTCATTGACGGTCACCGATCGGCCGTCACCGGCCACCAGCCGATCGCCGATGCGTTCGACATCGCAGGGATAGCCATCAAGGAGGATGCGGCGGTATTCGGGCATGTCTGGCAATCTACCCAGAGATCCCATGCCAGCCGACTCCACGCCCACCGAACGCCTCCTCGACGCCGAGGTAGACATCCAGGCTCGGTTGGGCAACCGGCCTCTCGACTTCGACTCGATGCAGGCCATCTCCAACATCTACCGGGCCGCGGCAGCGGTTCGGCGCCGGGCCGAGCGGGAGGTGCTGGCCGAGGCCGGACTGTCTTGGGGCGGCTTCACCATCATGTGGGTGCTGTGGGTGTGGGGCGAGATGGAAGCCGCTCAACTGGCCTCCGAGTGCGACTTGGCCAAGGGCACGCTGACCGGGATGGTGACCACACTGGAGAAGCAGGGCCGGGTGGAGCGCACCCGCATGCAGTCGGACCGCCGCCGAGTCACTGTGGCCCTCACCCCCGCCGGACTCAAGACCATCGAGCAACTCTTCCCCCAGTTCAACGAGTTCGAAGCCAAAATGAGCGGAGGCCTCAGCGTCGCCGAGAAGCACGACCTAGCCCGCCTCCTACGAGCAGTCACCACGAACGCCTCGGAGTAGACCCGTCCGCGTCATATGCCGTGTAGGGAGCTGCCCTGTGCTGATGAAAAATATCAGATAATATTGAAATACAATTTTGTTGCATTGCGTCATGTGCCGCGCTAGGGTTTAGCCGTGGAGACCGTGACGTTGGTGGATCTGGCCCCGATCTTGGGCATTGTGCTCGGATCGATGCTGGCGTTCACAACTGCGATCATGCGCTACCAGCACGTCGACAGCACCAAGACACGCGACCTTGTGTATGAGCTGATCGAGACGTCCAGCCGAGAGAACCGCGAACTCATCGAAAAGGTTCACTTGGAGCTGTCTAGCGGTCTTGGGGAGGTGCGGGGCGGTCTTGGGGAGGTGCGGGAGCGCCTTGCCCGAATCGAGGGCTATCTGGAGCGCTGGCCTAAGCCTCCGCCCCACGACGGTGCCGCCGAAGCGGCTTGATAGGAGCGGAAGCACTGCTTCGCGCCCGAACTCAACCCACGCTACTTTGGTCGCGACCAAGGGCTCCGAAACGCTGGCATAATGGGGGTGAGACCATGACGAGAAGCGCTGATCGGAATTGTCTCGCTGCAAGGTCCAGAAAGCAGAACTGCCCACCTCTGGAGAGGGGGCAGTTCTCGTTCCTAGCGGTCACCCGCTAGAACAGCTCTAGCTATTCTGAGGGGGGTCGGCCTTCGGGTCGGCCCCTCCATTCTGTTCCAATGAGGGCCTTTCTGTAATTACAGTATGATAACTACAGCAAAATCAACCCTCTTGTAAGTATTATAGTGCGATCTTCTGGCTTTTTCCGCAGGTTTGCTGCAATACTGGGCTTGACATGGAAGATATTCTAGCATTTAAGCCTTCAGTGCTCGTTGGTTTCAGGGCTGAGAACGTGCGATCTTTCCGAGACCGCGTGGAGTTCTCTATGATGGCGACCGGACTGGCTGAGGATCGGTTCGTACGGACTGTTGAGTGGCGAGAAGGCGGCTCACCCATCGGTGTGCTGGCTGTTGCGGGAGTCTTCGGCGCAAACGGTTCCGGAAAGAGCAATTTGCTCAAGGTGATGGACGACATGCGCTGGCTCGTCCTCCACTCGTTCCGCCTTGGCGACTTAGAAGGGAGAGTCCGAAGGCGACCATTCGTTCTCGACCAGAACACCCGGAACCAACCGTCGCGATTCGAAATCGATCTGGTTCTAGAAGGAGTACGCCATGAGTACGGCTTTCTGATCGATGATGAACGCGTTATCGAAGAGTGGGCCTACCGCTATCCCAAGGGTCGAGCAGCATTGATCTTTCACCGCGTGGGGGACGATGTCGAGCCTGGAATGGTCGAGCGGCAGAAGACACGCGCGGTCCAAGAGCTAATTCGCTCCAACGCCTTGTTTCTGTCGACGGCAGCGTCGGCCAAGCATGCGGCGTTGCTGCCTCTGCACCAGTGGTTCAGTCGCAACCTGATCTTGGCGGAAGCCGACTCTCGGCCTTGGCGGCAAGCGCTTACGACGCAGATGATTGGCGAGGACCCCTACCGCCAGCGTGTCCTAGATCTACTCCGTGCAGCTGACCTCGGGGTCACTTCAGCGCAAAAGCGGGAGCCGGACCCCGTCATGCAGGAACGCTTCCGCCGCGCAGTACGGATATTGGAGGGAATAGAAGACGAACCTGAGAGTGACGAGGGCCCTACTTTCGAGGAGCTTGGTGTAGAGCTCATTCATCAAGGCACAGGTGGCGAGGAGGTTCCCCTACAAGCCGAGGACGAGTCGCTTGGAACTCGCGTCTGGTTTGGTCTGATAGGTCCGGTGGTTCAGGCGCTTGAATCAGGTTCTGTCTTCCTGGCAGATGAACTCGACGCGAGTCTTCACCCCGCGCTAGCGACAGAGCTTGTCCGCCTATTCCAAGAACCGGAAACGAATCCTCGACGAGCTCAGTTGGTCTTCAACTCCCACGACTCGACGCTGCTCGGGGATTCAGTTGGCGATCGCCTGTTAGGGCGCGATCAGATTTGGTTTACGGAGAAGTATGGGGACGGAAGCACGAACCTCTACCAACTCGTCGATCTTGAACCGCGCAAGCAAGAGGCGATCGGAAAGCGCTATTTGGATGGGCGATACGGCGCAACGCCGATACTTGATCAACAAGAGTTTGCCTCTGCCGTAGCCGCCGCAGTCGACCATTGAGAGAGCGCTCCACCGGGGCGCCCCGTCGCACCAAGAGAGGCCGAGCGCGCCGGGAGATCTTGGTCTTCACAGAGGGCGCAAGAACAGAAGGGGGTTACCTGTTGCCCTGGAGGCGGGAGTTTCGGGACCGCCTCTTGATCTCCATTGACCCGTTCCACGGCGTGCCGTTGTCGCTCGTAGAGAGGGCCGTCTCAACGAGAAAGGCAGAGTTGCGTGACCAGAAAAGAGGCCGAGGACGGGCCCACGATGAAGTTTGGTGCGTATTCGATGTCGATTCGCATCCGAACATGAGGGAGGCAGTCCAGAAAGCGGAAGACAATGGGATATGCCTGGCCATTTCCAATCCTTGCATTGAACTGTGGTTCATCCTCCACTTCGAGGATCAGACCGCCCACATCAGCAGACACAAGGCTCAATCGAGATCGGCAGAGCTGCTTGGGTGCAAAAAGAATCTGTCTCGAGAGGCCGTGGACCTCCTCTACAGTCGTTTCGATGACGCAAGCCAGCGAGCCCGGGACTTGGACATCAAGCACAAGGGGGACGGATCGCCGCCCAGGTCCAATCCCAGTTCAGGCGTATGGGCTCTGATCGAGTCCATCAGGGCGTAAGAGGAGTGAAAGCAAAGGGATTGCCATGGCAGTCGCGCTTAGCCAATGACAAACGGGTCGCGGGTGGCGCCGGTTAGCTCTATCCAGACGGTTTTGGTCTGGAGGAAGCCGTAGAGGGCTTCGAGGCCGTTGTCTCGGCCGTAGCCTGATTGCTTGAAGCCGCCGAAGGGGGCCATGTAGCTCACGTTGCGGTAGGTGTTGATCCACACCGTGCCTACTCGGAGTGCTCTTGACACCCGGTGGGCTCGGCGGATGTCGTTGGTCCAGATGCCGGCGGCCAGGCCGTAGTCGCTGTCGTTGGCTAGCTTCACCACCTCGTCCTCGTCTTCGAAGTCCAGCACCGCCAGCACCGGGCCGAACACTTCCTCCCGGACGATGGTGGACTGGTTGGTCACCCCGGTGATCACGGTGGGGCGCACGAACCGCCCGCCTAGGTCGGGGTCGATCACACCGCCGGCGGCAATGGTGGCGCCCTCTGAGCGAGCTTGGTCGATCATGGCCAAGATCCGGTCTCGCTGGGCGTCCGACGCCGAC
>JAJEDQ010000207.1 GCA_022821445.1 Acidimicrobiia bacterium
GTGGGCGGCGGATTCGGCCAGAAGATGTTCTTGGGCCGCGAGGACATGGCGGTGCTGGTGGCCGCCAAGCTCCTGGCCAGCCCGGTGAAGTGGATCGAGGACCGGCGGGAGAACCTGCTGGCCTCCAACCACGCCCGCATCGAGCAGATGACCGTCACCATGGCGGTGGACGAAGACGGCAACTTCTTGGCCGCCGACTTGGACCAGCTGGAAGACGACGGCGCCTACCCGCTGGGCGGCCCGGCCACTCACGGCGCCATGGCCACCATGCTCTATCCCGGCCCGTACCGGATGGGGCCGGTGAGTTGGCGGGCCCGCACCGTCTACACCAACACCTGCGGCCGGGGGGCCTATCGGGGCCCGTGGCAGATGGAGAGCGTGGCCCGCGAGCAGATGATCGACCGGGTGGCCCGAGAGATCGGAATGGACCCCCTCGAGCTGCGCCGCCAAAACGTGCTGAAGACCGACGACCTGCCCTATCAGGTGTCCACCGGGCTGTTCTTCGAGACCACCATCTCCCCGGAGCAGACCCTGGAGCAGGCCGCCGAGATGATCGGCTACGACGATTTCCGGGCCGAGCAGGCCGAGGCCCGCGGACAGGGCCGCTACCTGGGCCTGGGCATGGCCCTGTACATAGAGCCCACGTCGATGGGCATGGGGCCGCTGGGCACCGAGTCGGCCATGTTGCGGGTGGAGGTCGACGGCCACGTCAACGTGTTCATGGGCACCGGCTCGCACGGCCAGAGCCTGGAGACCACCATCGCCCAGCTGGTGGCCGACGAGCTCGGGGTTCGCCCCGAAGACGTCACCCTGCACCAGGGCCACGGTTCCGGCTACGGGTTCGGCACCGGCGGCAGCCGCTCGGCAGTCATCGCCGGCAGCGCGGCCCGGGCCGCGGCCTCGGGCGTGCGGGACAAGGTGGTGGCCATCGCCGCCCACCTGATGGAGGCCTCGGCCGACGACCTGGAGGTGGCCGACGGGGTGATCTCGGTCAAGGGCACGCCGGCGGCGTCGATGACGATGGCCCAGGTGGCGGCCACCGCCTACCAGAACTCTGATGCGCTGCCCCCCGGCACCGAGGCCGGACTGGAGCACACCGCCCGGTACAAGGCCCCGCCCTCCACCCACTCCAACGCCTGCCACATCTGCACCTGCGAGCTCGACCCCGGCACCGGCAAGGTCACGCTTTTGCGCTACGTGGTGAGCGAGGACTGCGGGGTGCTGATCAACCCCATGGTGGTCGACGGCCAGATAGCCGGGGGAGTGGTGCAGGGCCTCGGCGGCGTGCTCTACGAGCACTGCGTGTACGACGAGAGCGGCAATCCGCTGGCGTCCACCTTCCTCGACTATCTGGTGCCCACTGCGGCCGAGGTCCCCGAGCTGGAATGCGGCCACGTAGTAGTGCCCTCCGACACCCCCGGCGGGCACAAGGGAACCGGCGAGGGCGGCGCCATCGGGGCGCCCCCCGCGGTGTTCAACGCGGTGGCCGACGCCCTGGCCCCCTTCGGGGTGTACCCCAACCGCCAGCCCCTCGATCCCAACGCCGTGCTCAGCCTGATCGCCTCGGCCTCCGATTAGCTCTTCACCCCCTGTCTCGGGGTCCGGAGAGGCCGGCGCGGCCACACCCAAGGCCGGAACGGGCTTGGGGATGTGGGCGGCGGCCACCGGCGTCTTCTTGTTCAGCTGGGGTCCGGTCTTCGTCCGCGACAACGAGTTTGGAGCCCTGCCGTTCGCGTTCTGGCGGCTAATAGGAGCGGCGGCGTGGGCGGTGGCCGCCCTCCACCTTCGGGGAGGCCGTCTCGACCGCCGGGTGCTGCGCTACTCGTTGGCCGGCGGACTTGTCTTCACCGTCAACGGGGCAACGTTCTTCACCGCCATCAAGACCACGTCGGTGGCCAACGCCATGGTCATCGGCGCCACCGCGCCCATCTTCTTGCTGTGGGCCGCCAGCCGGATTTTCAAGGAGCAGATCAGCTACCGGGTGATCGTGGCCACCCCGGTGGCCATCGCCGGGATGGTGATGATGCTGCTGGGCCGCTCAGATACCAGCGGCGGCGGATCGCTCACCGGCGATGTGCTGGCGGTGGTGGCGGTGATGTCCTTCTCCGGCTACCTGGTGGCTTCCCGCATCGCCCGCAATCACTTGACCGCCCTGGAGTATCAGGCAGGCTGGTCCACCATCGCCGCCGCCCTCATGCTGCCCATCGCGCTGTTGTCGTTCGACCCCTTGTTCATAAGCGACGGCTGGAGCTGGGGGGTGGCCGCCGCCATGGCGGTGACCGCCGGAGTGGCCCATCTCACGTTCAACTACAGCCACCGATTCGTGTCGTTGCGGACCATCTCGCTGTTGAACATGACCGCCCCGGGGCTGGCCGTGATGTGGGCCTGGTTCTTGTTCGACGAGCAGCTCGGCGGATTGCAATGGCTGGGGGTCCCCCTGGTGGCGATTTCGGTGCTCGCCGTCATATTGGATGAGTGATGGCGGCGGAATTCGGATTCAGCCCTCGTATTGGATGAGTGAGCCAGCCCGCGGGCAGGGTAAAATCACAGGCTGATCCGGGGTAGCTCAACCGGCAGAGCAAGCGGCTGTTAACCGCTAGGTTGTGAGTTCGAGTCTCACCCCCGGAGCCAAACCTGCACCAGAGCGCCAAACCAGCACTAGTGCAAGAGTCCCGCCTAATAGGCTGTCGGCGGGCCCGTAGCTCAGTGGTCAGAGCAGGCGACTCATAATCGCTCGGTCGCGGGTTCGATCCCCGCCGGGCCCACATCTTCTTCCTCGGCGTCCTCTTCCCGCCAGCGGTTGGTGAGCCAGCCCAAGCGGTGGGCGACGTACAGGCCGATCATGGCCAGTGCCGTACCAACGAAACCGTCGATCACCCAGTGGTTGCCGGTGAGCACCACCGCCACTGCCATCAGCAGCGGCGAGGCCACCGCAAAGATCCGCACCGGGATCGACCGCACTGTGCGGAACAAGATCACGCAGGCCAGCACGTTCCATCCCACGTGGAAACTGGGCAAGGCGGCGTACTTGTTCACCACCGACGGAGGCTGGAGGTACTTGTAGGAGGTGGACAGCTCGGTGACCGTGTCGGTGAAACCGTCGAAGAAGCGGGGCGGTGCCACCGGGAAGAAGGCGAAGAACACCAGGCCCAGCGCGCCGGAGACGATCATGGCATTGCGCATCAGGGTGTAGCGGCGCCGGTTGTAGTGGTACAGCACCAGCAGCGCTCCGATGATCACCGGCCAGTGGAGCCAGATGTACACCCAGTTGAAGAACGTCACCGCCCAGTGGTAGTCGAGGATTGCACTCTGCGACCAAGCCTCGAAGTCCAAGCCCAGGGTGGACTCGAAGGTCAGCAGGTCGTAGGCATTCTTGAACGCGGCGACCTCCGCCCCTTTGGTGATCATCCTCACCCCGAAGTAGATGAGCGCGGCCACCGTCACAATCAGCACTTGACCAGGGAAATTGCGCCAGCTGCGCACGCTGCCGGCGATTTCCGGCGCGACGATGATCTTGAGCTGACGAACCATGGGACCTCAATGTTACCGATTCGTTACCGAGAGTTTCCACCGGTTCACCCGACTGGTCCCATCGGCGCGGGCAGAGGCTTGGGTGCCCTCGGATACGCCTAGACGTCGCCCAGCCAGACGGGGGCCCGGTCGAGCAGGAATTCGCTGATCTCGGCCACCTTGGGCATCACGCCGCCCAGGCACTCCTGGCCGGTGAACATGCCGCTGATCGACACCTCCACCCGGGCGGTAATGGAGATGCTCCGCTCCGGGGCGTCGATGACCGCGGCGTAGGCGTCGATGGCCGACACGTCCAGGGGCAGCTCCATGCCCCCGATGCCGGCCAGGTCGGTGGCCAACAGCAGCAGGTCGGGCCCGTCGGGCAGCGGGGGCAGGCTCCACGACACCACCATGGGAAGCTTGAAGTCCTCGGTGGGCTCCACCCCCTCGGGCAGCTCCATCACGTGGTCTTCGAAGCCCAGCATCACCCGGGGGTCCACCTCCAGCGTGATGTGTACATCGAGCGGGCCGCCGCAGGCCGCCGCGGGGTGCAGATCCACCTCCCAGGCCTGGCGCATGGAGTAGGTCTCCACGAAATGGCGATCATCGTGGACGTGGAAGCCGTGATCGGCGGCGTGGTCCTTGAGATCGGCGATGAAGGTGGCGATATCGACGACAGCCAAGAGCCCCACACTGCCACGCGGTGAACTCCTGTCGCTACCCGCCGACAGCCGTGCATGACGCCGCTCGCGATTTGGGCTGGCACCACGAAATTGACCGTGCTGGCTATCCGATACCGGTTAGTTTCACCCCGGTGGACAGCGACCGGATTCTGACCGTCTTCGACCAGGCCGCAGCCCGAGTGGCCGAGGCAGTGGCCCGGATCGACGGTGGCCAGCTCACCGGCAACCGAGAAGGCCAGTACAGCTTCGACGTGGCCGCTGATGAGGCGGCCCGAGAGGTGCTGGCCGAGGCCGGCTTCGGGGTGTACAGCGAGGAATCGGGATCGCACAACGCCGACCGGGAGCTCGTGGTGGTGCTCGACCCCGTGGACGGCTCCACCAACGCGGCCCGCGGCCTGCCGTGGTACTCCACCAGCTTCTGCGCGGTCGACTCCGAGGGAATGCTGGCCGCACTGGTGCTCAACCTGGTGAACAACAAGGCCTACCGCGCCGTTCGAGGCCGAGGGGCCACCGTGAACGGCCGCCCGCTGGCGCCTCCCGCCGAAGGCGAACCCCGCCGGGGATCGGGGCCCTCGGCTCAGCAGTCGCTGGGGGAGGCCACGGTTGGGCTCACCTACATTCCCCCCCGCCACCTGGGCTGGAGGCAATACCGGGTGCTGGGATCGATCGCTCTGGATATGACCGCGGTGGCCGAGGGGGTTCTCGACGCCTACATCGACTGCACCAACGAGGGCCACTCCACCTGGGACTACCTGGGCGCGGCGCTGGTGTGCGCCGAGGCCGGTGCGGCCATGGGCGAGGCCTGGGGACGGCCTCTTCTGCCCGACGATCTGGCCGAGCGGCGCTACCCGGTGGTAGCCGCCACCCCGCCGCTGCTCGCCGAGTCCTTGGCCCAGCGCCGCACGTTCGGCGCCGACGATCCCGCCGCTATCGGTGCGGGCGCCGACGCGGGACACCGCTAATCTGGCCGTTGCACCGGGCGCGTAGCTCAGATGGCAAGAGCGCTTCCCTTACAAGGAAGAGGCCGGGGGTTCAAGTCCCTCCGCGCCCACCATTAGGCATTGTTCGTTCGTCCTGAAATATGGCGAGTAAGTGGCGTGATGGGTAACAATGTCCCCGCGTTCAATAGCTGGCGGACGAGAGGCTCTGTCGGCGAAGAAGGGGGAACCGTGAAGAATCTCCGTTGGATTATCGGCCTGTTGGCTGTGCTCGCTCTTGTTGCTGCTGCTTGCGGTGGCAATGACGATGACGATTCGGGGGCTGACGCCCCCGCCGCCGCGGCCACTCAGGCGCCAGACGACATGGACGATGAGATGGATGAGTCCATGGACGATGAGATGGATGATGAGATGGATGAGTCCATGGATGAGTCCATGGACGATGAGATGGATGAGTCCATGGACGACGACATGGACGACTCCGATGCCGAGCCGGTGGCCACCGAGGAGCCAGAAGTCGATCCGTGTGAGGCCGTGGACCTCGAAGCCACTGATATCGGCATTACCGAAGACGCCATCACCGTGCTGGTCATGGCCGATGTCGGCTCACCGTTGGCCCCCGGCCTGTTCCAAGGCTCCATCGACGGCGTCAAGGCCTGGGCCGACCATGTGAACTCTGAGGGTGGCTTGGCCTGCCGACAGATCGAGGTAATCGAGCACGACTCGGCCATCAACCCCACCGAGACCACCAACGGTTTCTTGGTGGCCTGCGAGGAGGCTTTTGCCCTGGTCGGCACCACAGCGCTGTTCGCTCTTGACACCACTGATCTCCAGACCTGCTCTGATGCTCATGGGAACGACATCGGGGTGCCCGACTTCGCCTACATCACCACTGAGCCGCCTCACCAGTGCTCGGTCGTGACGTTTGCCACCAGCCGGCCCAACAGCGAGTGCCCCTACGCCGGTACCGGCGACCGGTCCGTACAGAGCCAGGTGGGCCATGTTCAGTGGCTCCTGGAGAACGTGACTCCGGATATCAACGGCGTGTACCTGATCCCCTCCGACCTGCCCTCCACCATCGCCACGTCGATGCCTCAGGTGCGGTCCTTCCAGGAGATCGGCGTTGTCATCGATGGCGAGCCCGGTGTGAGCGGGTTCACCACCCAGTCGGAGTACGGCGCATATATCCAGATCATGCGGGACAATGACTCCAACTTCGCCTACTCCGGCTCCGACGATCAGTCCATGATCAAGTGGCGCAGTGAGGCCGAAGCCCAGGGCTTGGACGTCGACAGCGTGATTTGGATGTGCCAGTTGGCCTGCTACACGCCCAGCTTCCTTGAGGCCGGCGATGTGGTGGAGAACACCTACATGTGGATCTGGTTCCTGCCGTTCGATGAGACCGACACCAACCAAGAACTGGCCGACTTCATGGAGGCCATCGATGATCCATTCCCGCCGGCATGGGCCGCGGGCTCATGGGCCGATGGTGTGCTGTTCGAGCAGGTTGTAAACGGCATCGTGGCTGAGAGTGGTCCTAACGGCATCACCCGCCAAGCGGTGCTTGACGGTGCTCGCAATCTGACGTCGTTCGATGTGAACGGCTGGTGGAGCCCGGCGGACTACTCCACCACAGAGAACATCATGCCCTGCTTCATGCTGATGCAGGTGCAGAACAACGAGTTCGTCCGGGTACACCCGCAAGAGCGGGGCGAGCTGGACTGCAACCCCGACAACGTGGTTGGCCTGAGCAGGGATTGGGGCGCTGAGTTCGGCGGCTAGCCAGGACAAATATGAGGAGGCCAGGAAGGTCTGAGCTCTTGTGATCTTCGGGGTGCGTCATTCGGTTGCGGTAGCCACCGCACTGGGGACGTTGGCGGCAGTGATCATCGCTGTCTTCACCTGGAAAGGGGCCCCGGTCACCAGCGAGACCTTCCTGGTCACCACCTACATCGGGCTCTTCCTCGGTGCCCTGTGGGCCATGTACGCCACCGGTTTGGTGGTGGTGTACACCACCACCGGGGTGTTCAACTTCGCCCAAGGCGCCATCGGCGTGTTCGCGGCGTTCTTCTATTGGGAACTCCACGTAAATCGGGGCTGGCACTCCATCCTCGCCCTGTTCGTGGTGGTGGGCCTGTTTGCACCTGCGCTGGGCGTGGTGCTGGACATAGTGATCATGAGACGCCTGCGCACCGCGTCGCTGGTAGTGCAGCTCATGGTCACCGTGGCAATCATGGTGCTGCTGCTGTCTGTGGTGGGCGATATCTGGGAGGCCGATACTGCCCGCCGGGTGCCGTATTTGTTCGGCATCAACAACGGCATCGACTTGGGACCGTCTCAGCTTCCCTGGCACCGGCTCATCGTGTTTGTGGTGGCTATCGCCATTGCCGTGGCTATGCGATATTTGCTTCGCCGCACCCGCATCGGCACGGCCATGCGGGCGGTGGTGGACAACAGGGAGCTGGCTGCTCTCAACGGGGCTCGTCCCAACGTGGTGTCGTCTACCTCCTGGGCACTGGGCTCCATGCTGGGTGCGCTGGGGGGCATCCTCATCGCCCCCGAACTCGGGCTTGATCCCGCAACCCTGAAAAATGTGGTGATCATCGCCTTCGCGGCGGCGGCCTTCGGCGCCCTGAAGAACCTGCCCATGGCGGTGATTGGGGCGATGTTGATCGGACTGCTGCGAGCTCACACAGTGGCCTGGCTGGACTTCGGATCCGATTTCCGCTTCGCCCACCTCGCTATAGCCCCGCTGTTGCTGCTGTTCGTGGTCATTGCCTTGCCCCAGGCCCGCCTGGAAGTGGGACGGCTGGTCCATCATCTCCGTCGCCACGAGCGCTTCACCAAGTGGTGGGAGGGACTCATCGGCTGCGGGGTGATCATCCTGCTGGCGGTGGCATTCTCCGGCGGCTGGTTGGACTTCGGAATCTGGGATCCTGGTGCCTGGGGCAGCCGAGAGCTGAACTCGGCCAATGAAGCCATGGCCCTGGCTCTCATCGGCTTGTCGCTGGTTCCCTTGATCGGCTGGGCCGGTCAGATCAACTTCGCGCCGTTGGCCTTTGCCGGATTCGGCGCCTTTGTGTACCTGAAGGTGATAGGTGGAGGGTGGGTCACGTTCCTGGGGTTGGATCGACTGGGTTTGGATCCCCAGGACATCAGAGATATCGACAACGGCTACTGGATCCTCCTAGTAGGGCTGCTATGCGCGCCCTTGGGTGCCTTGGTGGCCCTTCCCGCCGCCCGTCTCAGGGGGCTGTATCTGGCTCTCATGACTATGGCCTTCGCCCAGGCGATGTCGCTTATCTTCTTCCCCAACCCGTGGGTTATGCCCATCATCGGGACCGGTCGGCAGTTTCCCCACATTGAGCTGTTCGGCGTTACCTTCGACGACCGCCGGGGCTTCTTCCTACTGCTGATGTGCGTATTCGCTGTCGTTGTCTACGCGCTGGTAATGCTGCGACGGTCGCGGTATGGGCGAAGATGGATGGCCATCAATGACTCGCAGGCCGCGGCAGCCACCCTCGGGGTACCAGTGGTGTGGACCAAGGTTGTGGTGTATGCCCTTTCAGCGGTCATAGCCGGCATTGCCGGGGTGTTCTGGGCCACTGTTTCGGGCAACGTCGACAGCGTGCAGGGATTCGACTTGCTAATCGGGTTCAATGTCGTGCTGTTGGTGGCGGCTGCCGGAGTGTCCATACCGGTGGCTGGCATCTTCTTGATCTTCATTCCGCTGTTCACCGGGCTGGGACACCGGCTGGAAGATTCTGGGAACGTGGATTTTCTGGTCACGCTGCTCGACATCATGACCACTTATGGACCGGGGATGCTGGTGCTCGGCATGGTGTTCAACCCCCGAGGAGCGATATTCGAGATGGGCCGGGGGTTCTCGCCCATCCTGCCGTGGCGCAGCGATGCCCGAGCCGAGATCGCCGCCGAGAATGCCCAAAAGCGCGAGCCGGAGATCGGCGAACTGGGCATAGAGCGGCCGTTCACCCCCGAAGAGGTGATCGCCATCGACCGTCGTTTGGGGATCTTGGACGAAGTGGTACCGAAGGAGGGCTATGGCACTGCTCGAAGCTGAGCAAGTGGTCATGCGCTTCGGCGGCGTGGTGGCCCTCGACAATGCCTCGGTGGACGTCGACCCCGGTGAGGTGACCGGCCTCATCGGCCCCAACGGCGCGGGCAAGACCACCCTGTTCAATGTGGTCACCGGCCTGCTGCCCCCCACCAGCGGGACGGTGAAGTTCGACGGGGTCGACATCACCCGGGCCGGCGTGTCCCGGCGGTCGCAGATGGGCATCGCCCGCACCTTCCAGAAGCTGGAGGCGTTCAACACGCTGAGCGCGTTCGACAACGTGAGGGTGGCGGTGGAGAAGAACCACCGCGCCAAGTGGACGCACCAACGGGTCAACGACGTGGCCCACGAGATGCTGGGCAAGGTGGGCCTCGACGATGTGGCCGATGTGACGGTGGGCACCCTTCCCACCGGCAGCGCCCGGTTGGTTGAGCTGGCCCGGGCCCTGGCCTGTCGGCCCCGGGTTCTTTTGTTGGACGAGCCGTCGTCTGGTTTGAACGAAGACGAGACCACCGCCATCGGCCAACTTCTGTTGGGGTTGGTGGCCGACAAGGACAACGATTTGGCCGTTCTGCTGGTGGAGCACGACATGAGCTTCGTGATGGGGGTGTGTGCCCGCATCCATGTGCTGGACTTCGGCAAGATCATCGCGGTGGGCACGCCTATTGAGGTGCAGGGCAACGAGGCCGTGAGGGCCGCCTACCTGGGCGGCGATGAATTC
>JAJEDQ010000095.1 GCA_022821445.1 Acidimicrobiia bacterium
CCGAGCGCCGAAGTCGGGACTCAAGATAACCGTCAAGGACGCGTTCTTGCATTGCGGGCGAGCGCTGCTCCGCTCCCGACTATGGGACCCCGAGGTCCAGATCGACCGCTCCAGCTATCCAACCTACGGCCAAGTGCTGGCTGAGCAGATCGCCGGCGCCGACGCCGAGGCCATCGACCGCGACGAGCAAGAAGCCAACCGCAAGAAGCTCTACTGACTGAGCGCCAAGTCGAATAAGTCAGATGAGGCCGCATTGGCGGGCTCGGTCGAGGGTCACCTCGAACAGGCGGGTGGTGGCGGCGTCGATCATCAAGCCCTTGTAGTTGGCCGCCCCCAGCCCCTGGGCCTCGGCTTCGGCGACGGCGTCGATCACCCCCTGGGCCTCGGCGATCTCCTCGGGTGTGGGGGCGAACACCCGGTTGGCGACTTCGATCTGGCTGGGGTGGATGCACCACTTGCCCACGCCGCCGAGCATCGAGAACGTGGCTGCGCTCTTCTCATAGCCCTCCGGGTTGGCGAAGTTGGCGTACGGTCCGTCGATGGCATCGATGCCCGCGGCCCGACAGGCCACCACCATGCGGGTGCGGGCGTAGTGCCACACATCGCCGGGATAGCGCAGGGCAGCGTCGCCGTCGGTCACTCCGATGTGGCCCAGGCGCATTCCATGGCTGGCCGACAAGTCGCCCACCCCCAGCGTGAGGGCCTCGAGGCGGGGGCTGCACCGGGCGATCTCATCCACGGTCTGAACCGCCTCCACCTCCTCCACCAGGCACTCGATGCCGATCCGGCCCACCTCGAGGCCGAGCTTCAGCTCGAGCTGGGTCAACATGTCGTCCACGAACCACACCTCGCGGGGGCCTTTGATCTTGGGCACCATGATCACGTCGATGTTGGCCCCGGCGCCGCTAACCACCTCGGCGATGTCGTCGTGGCACCACTCGGTTTCGACGCTGTTGATCCGGTAGGAGCGGATCTTGTTCCCCCAGTCCAGCTCGTTCAGCCCGGCGATGATGTTCCGGCGGGCATCCACCTTGGCCGACGGGGCCACCGCATCCTCGAGATCCAAGAACACCATGTCGGCGTCGCTCTGCGCGGCCTTGGCGATCATCTTCTCGGAGTGCCCTGGAGTGGACAGCTCCGAGCGTCGCACCCGCACCGGCATCTGGCGCTCATAACTGCTCATTTGACCTCCTTGGTCTCGGTCTCGGGAATGGCCGCTGAACCGCGGCGCTTGATGAGCACCAGCCGCTCCAGCTCGCACACCGTCTCGCCGCGCTGGTTGCGGCCCCAGTGCTTGAACCGCACGATACCCGCGTCGTCTCGGTCGGGGGCATCGGCGGTATCCAGCACTTCGGTGTAGGCGGTGATGGTGTCGCCGTGGTGTACCGGCTTGGAGAACCGCACCGCGTCGAGCCCGAGCTCGCACAAGGCGTTCTCGGCGGTGTCCTGGCTGGCGAGCCCCACCATCATCGACCCGGTGATGAGCCCGAACACCAGGCGTCCGCCGCCCAGCGGAGACCCCGCCAAGTACTCCTCATTCCAATGCCCCTGGGCGGTGTTCATCACCTGCTTGGATAAGTAGTTGTTCTCCACCTCGTCGATGGTGGCCGAGCGGGCGTGGCGCATCCGCTGGCCCGCCGCGAAGTCCTCGAAGTAGTTGTTCGAGCCGGTCAGGGCGGACAGATCGCTCATTGTCCTGTTCTAGCGCAGCGGCGAGGGGGGCAACAGGTGGTCGGAGATGATCCGCTGCATGATCTCGCTGGTTCCCTCGAAGATCTTGGTGAGCCGGGCGTCGCGCCAGTAGCGCTCGATGGGGATGTCGGTGGTGTAGCCCGCGCCGCCGTGGATCTGGAGCGCCTCTGAGGTCACCTTCTCCGACATCTCGGCGGCCAGGTACTTCGCCATCGCGGCCGCCATGTCAGGCTTCTCTCCCGCGTCGGCGTTGGCCGCTACCTGGTACATCAGGGACCGGCAGGCCTCGATCTCCGAAGCCATCTTGGCGATCTTGAAGCGGGTCACCTGGAAGTCGCCGATGGGGCGTCCGAACTGCTCCCGCTCCTGGGCATACGCAATGGAGTCCTCCAGAGCGCCCCGGGCCAGGCCGACAGACCGGGCTGCGGTGTGGATGCGGGGGGTGGCCATGCCCGCCGCCGTCTGCTTGAACCCGGCGTCTTCGGCTGTTTCGGCCTTCTGGTGGCCAACCAGGCAGTCGTCGGGCACGAAGCAGTCGTCGAACGACAGCTCGAAGGTGCGCCAGCCGTGGTAGCCGATCTTGCGGATGGGATTGCCCGACACTCCCTCGGGAAATGCGCCCGGCGCCTTGTGGACGGCGAACTGGCGGATCCCGGAGTGGCGATTGTCGGGGTCATAGGGCTTGTTGCGGGCCACCACCAGGATGCAGTCGGCCTGGTCGGCGAACGTACACCACATCTTCTGGCCGTTGAGCAGCCAGCCGCCCTCGGTTTTGTCGGCCCGGGTGCGGATCGAGGCGATATCGGAGCCGGCGCCGGGCTCCGACATGGCGAAGCAGCCCAGCCACTCGCCCTTGGCGGCCAGCGGCAGGTACTGCTCGCGCTGGGCGGGATCGAGCGAGAGGGCGATCCCGGCGCGGGCGATGATGCTGGCCACGCTCATCCAGGCTCGGGAAAGCTCCTCGGTTATGAGGGCGTACTCGAACACGCCGAGGCCGAGGCCCCCGTAGCGCTCCGGCACCATGACCCCGAAGAACCCCAGCTCGCCCATCTCGGCGCGCAGCTCCTCGGGGATGAGGCCGTGCTCGGGGTCGAGGCGGTTGGCGATGGGCAGCACCCGGCCCATGGCAAAGCCGCGGGCCATCTCCTGGATAGCGGTCCGCTCATCGGTTCGGTAGGGCGCCGGGATCGGGGGACGCGGGTCCACCAGAGTGCGGGGCATCCTCAGCCGCCCTTTGGGAGACGCCTTTTGGCCACCAGGTTGGTGCGCTGGTAGTCGACCACCAGCTCGCCGTGCTGGTTGTGGGCCTCGGTGTGCCAGGTGACGATCCCGGTGTGGGGCCGGGTCTTCGACTCGCGGGCCTCGACCACCTTGGAGGAGGCGGTGAGCGTGTCGCCCGGATGCACCGGGCGGTGGAATCTCACGTTCTCCATTCCCAGAAACGGCCCGCCGGTCTCGCTCAGATCCTCCACCGAGAGTCCGACCACCGTACACAGCACCAGCATCGGGTTGACCACCACATCGGGATGGCCGTGCGCTCTGGCGAACTCGGCGTTCAGGTGCATCGGATTCCAGTTGCACGTGGCCGTGGAGAACAGGGCGTTGTCGCCGGCGGTGATAGTGCGGCCCCAGTGGTGGGCGAACTCCCGCCCCTCGGGAAAGTCCTCGAACTGGTGGCCGTGGAGAACTACAGGGAAGCTGTCGAAATCAGGCTCGCCCATCACCGCCCGACGCTAACAACCAAGCCCCACAACAACAAGCAGCCCTGCGCCCTCCCTGCCCAAGCGGGCGCGTTGCCGGGCTCACGCGGGATCAGCGGTAGAACTGGATGTGGAATACGGCGTCTTGTGATGGCTCGATGTGGTGGTGGACGCCGGGCGGGATGGGGGTGCGCTGTCCCGCAGTCGTGGTGATGTCTCGCGCCGCCTCGTCAATGAAACGCACCGAGCCCTCCTCGACGACCAACTCAGCCCACACCGAGGTTAGGTGGGCGCGACCGAGCGCCGACGGCATGGATTCCGCGGTGAAGCTGCGGGTGCGCCGGGCAGGAACCGCCTCCTGCGGCACTTCGAATCGCTCTGCGGTCACGACAGATGCGGGCTCCCTTTTGGGACAAAGCAACAGGGTAGGCCAGCGAGAATACCCGCACTGCGTCGAGGCACTCTGGGCAGCCGACGCTGCCCGCTGCTCAGCGCTTCTTCCATTCCCTTGACAGGGGGTGATTCGCGGTCAAGGATGGGCCGGTGACCGTTGAGGGTGTTGCCGCGCTGGGAGCTTTTCACAACAGGATCGTCGAGGTGGCCCGAACCTTCTCGGATGCCGAGTGGATAGCCCCTTCGGCCTGTCCGGGCTGGCGGGTGCGGGATGTGATCGCCCATATCGGCGCCGGGGCGCGCAGCGTGATCGATCCGCTGCCGGTGCCCGAGGACAGGCAGCCGCTGCCCGCCGACCGGGAGCGGGAGCACGATGTGCATGTGGACATCCGCCGAAGCTGGACTATCGCCGAGGTGATGGACGAGTTCGAGCAGTTCGGCGCCGAGCGGCTGGAGCGCCTGCCAGGGCTTCAGGAGGAGCCGCTGGCCTCCACCGAGATCGAGATACCGGGGCTGGGCACCTACCCCATGCACGCCGCGGCCAACGGGCTGGCCTTCGACTGCTTCTGCCACCTCTACCACGACATCGCCGCTCCGGCCGGCCCGATCCAGCGGGAATTGCCGGCGCCCACCCACGAGGAGATGCTGCCGGTGGTGCAGTGGATGATGTGGGGGCTGCCCCAGATGCAGGGCCCCGAGCTGGACGACTCCCTGCTGGCGCCCATCACCATTCGCCTGACCGGCCCCGGCGAGAGCGAGTGGACGGTGCGCCGCCCCGACCCCGCGGGCGGGCTGGTGGTGGAATCCGGCGGGGGCGCAGAGGTGGTGGTGGCCTCGACGGCAGTAGACTTCGTGTCGTGGGGCACGGGCCGCTCTGCGTGGCACACCGCATGCGAGGTGGAGGGCGACATGGCGGTGGCCGCCGCGTTCTTGTCCACCCTGGACATTGTGTGACAGGGCCATCGCTTGACAAAGCCCTGGCAAACTCCCAATTATGACTGTCACAGCTCCCGACTCCGTTGACTTCGCGGCGGCCTGTGCCGCAGACGGCGAGATGCGCATGGCGGTCCGCCACTGGACAGGCGGGCTGCGGTTGGGCATCGGCGAGTCGTGGACCGGCTTCACCGTGGTCGAAGGAGAGATCAGCGCCGGTGTGCCGGCCGAGGGCGACGGGGTGATCACCATCTCGGGGCCGGCGGAGCTGTGGGCGCCGCTGATGGAGGCCGTGCCGCCCCGGTTCGCCCAGATCTCGGTGATGCTGGCCCTCGGCGAGATGGGCTTTCAGCGGGGCCAAACCGACCCGCTGCTGCTGTGGCAGTACCTGCCCGCGGTGGAGCGGGCCAGCGAGCTGTTGCGGGCGCCCGGCGCCCACCGCGCCACCGAGGTCAACGAGAGCGGCCCCATGCCCCGCCACGACAGCCCAGCAGGCCGCTATATCCACCTTGAGATCGACGGGCTCGACCACCGCGTCTACTACGAGGAGGCGGGCTCGGGCATCCCCCTGCTCTGCCATCACACCGCCGGGGCCGACAGCATCCAGTATCGGCACCTTTTCGAGGTGGCCGAGATCACCGACCGCTTCCGCCTGGTGGCCTACGACCTGCCCTTCCACGGCAAGTCGGTGCCGCCGGTGCAAGAGCGGTGGTGGGAGCAAAGCTATGAGCTGCGCGGGGAGTTCTTGCGACAGGTGCCCCTGGCCCTGGCCAAGGCGCTGGGGCTGGAGCGGCCGGTGTTCATGGGCTGCTCGGTGGGCGGTTTGCTGGCCCTGGATTTGGCGCTTCGCCATCCCGGCGAGTTCCAAGCGGTCATCGCCCTCGAGGGGGCGCTGCACATCGGCGGCAGCCGGGACGAATTCTTCGGCTTCTGGCACCCGCAGGTGAGCAACCACTCCAAGGCCCGGATGATGGAGGGCCTGTGCTCGCCCACCTCGCACCTGCCCTATGTGAAGGAGGTGTCGCAGGTGTACTCCTCCGGATGGCCGCCCTCGTTTTTGGGCGACCTCTTCTACTACATGGAGGACTACGACATCCGCGACCGGGCCGGCGAGATCGACACCGGCGCCACCGCCGTACA
>JAJEDQ010000066.1 GCA_022821445.1 Acidimicrobiia bacterium
CTCATGTTGCCCGACGTCATGCAGATGCGGTTGAACTTCGCTACCGGGGTGCTGTATGACACCCTGCCCGGCTGGGCCGAGATCATGCACCTGGACCATGGGGCGAAGGTCGAGGCCTTGGCCCGTCCCGAGGTGCGCCGACGGCTGGTGGACGGCGCGGCCCAGGCGTCTCACCGCACCTGGGTGCGGTGGGCCGAGACCACAGTGGTGGACGTGTCCTCCTCTTCGTTGGAGGCGCTGGTAGGCCGCAGCATCGGCGACCTGGCCGCAGAGCGGGGCCAGGAGCCCTTCGATGTGATGTGCGAAATCTCCCTGGAAGACGACCTGATGACCGGATTCGGGCCCCCAGTAGTGGGCGATGACAATGAGTCGTGGAAGAAGCGGGCCGAGATGCTGAGCGACCCCCGGGTGCTGGCCGGCGGCTCCGACGCCGGGGCCCATCTGGACATGATGATGACTTGGGGCTGCACTTCGGCGCTGGTGGGCGACACGGTGCGGGATCGGGGACTCCTCAGTCTGGAGCAGGCGGTGAACCTGGTCACCGACCGCCCAGCCCGCCACTACGGCCTGCGGGGCCGGGGGAGGCTGGCCGAGGGCTGGTGCGCCGACATCGTGGCGTTCGACCCGGCCCGCCTCACCAAGGCCCCGGTTACCACCTCCTGGGACATGCCCGGCGGAGGATGGCGGCTCACAGGCGGCGCCGAGGGTATCGAGCACGTGCTGGTGAACGGGGTGGAAACCCAGCGGGCCGGTGCCCTCACCGACGCCCGCCCCGGCCAGGTCATACGCTCCGGCCGCGACACCGACACCGTGACCGCCGCTGGTCCCTGACTGCTCTGAGATGGCCCGGATATCGGCCGGGCAAGGGCAGGGGAGTAGAAAGAGCGGGTGATCGAGGGTCCTGATCGGCGAGTGCCACGGTCGGTGCATGCGCTGGGCTATCGGGACTACCGGCTCTACTGGACCACCAGCGTTGTATCCAACATCGGGTCGATGATGTACCTGGCCGCCATCGGCTGGTTAGTGGAGGACATCACCGACGACCCCTGGAAGGTAACGGTGGCGGCCACCGCCGGATTGATTCCCCTGTTGGCGATGAGTCCGTTCGGGGGATCGCTGGCCGACCGCTATAGCCGCACCCGCCTGTTCTTGGCCACGGTGGTGGGCCAGATGGTGGTGGCAGTGGCGTTGGCCTGGGTGGTCCAGATCGACGCCGAAACATTCTGGGTGCTAGTGGCCTTCTCCATCGGCGGGGGTGCCACCGCATCGGTAGGGGCACCGGTGCAGCAGGCCATCGTGGTGGAGCTGGTGCCGAGCGGGGCCATGCGCAACGCCATCTTCTTGAACTCCACCCAGTGGAACATCTCCCGGGCGGTGGGCCCCATGCTGGGCGGATGGCTCATCCAGTTCTGGGGGCCAGCCGCCGCCTTCTGGTTCAACGCTGCCAGTTTCACCGTGCTCGTCATCGGGCTGAGCCTGCTGCCGCCCCGGCCGCCCCCCGGGGCATCGTCGGGCCAGGGCTTTCTGGCCGACTTCCTGTCGGGGCTCCGCTACGCCCGCGGCATCGAGGGCATCCGCGTGGTGATGCTGGCCAGCTTCATGCTGGCCGCCGCCATCTCCCCGACGCAATGGCTCGCCCCGGTGATCGCCGACGACGCCTTCGGCGTCGATGCCGCCGGCTTCGGAGTGCTGCTGGGCGCATTCGGGGTGGGCTCGCTAGTGGGCGCGGCACTGCTGCTCCAATTCGACCGGGGGACTGCGTACAGCCGTCTTGTCACCATTGGCTTCACCACCGTGGCTCTGTTCACGCTGGTTCTGGCGGTGGTTCCCACCTTCGCACTGGGGGTGATGGCCATAGGCGCGGTGGGCCTGGCCTTCATGGTGACCATGCCCACCCTTACCAGCGCACTGCAAAGCCTGTGCGACGACGCCTACCGGGGCCGAGTGATGAGCTTGTGGATGATGCTGTTCGGCTTGGCCGCGCCAGCGAGCATCCTGGTGCAAGGAGGGATAGCCAGCGCCATCGGCATCCGCTGGGTGCTGGCCATCACCGCCATCATGGTGGCCGCCTACCTGGCCAGCCAGCTCGCCCGCGGCCGTCTCCGCCACTTGGACACCGTGGGTGATCAGGTTGGATAGGGCTTGCCGGTGGCGATGCTGACGGTGTTGTAGGTGGCCCAGGCTCGGTCGAGGGTGGCTTGCAGGGGTGTGAGGCGCTCGTCGTCGGTGGCTTGGGCGATCTCTTCGATGACGATGCTCGCCGTTTCGAGGGCGGCGAGGACATGGTCGTCGGTGATAGGGGCATTCAAGGGGATGGTCCGGTAGGTGACGTACGTTCCGTGGACCCTCCAGTTGATGTAGGGCTCGTTCGGGCGTTCGCTTCCCTCCAGGTCGATGATGCGGCGGAGCGCGTCTTCGATTCGGGAGTGGGAAGGCTCTTTGACCAGTGCGAGCAGCTGGTGAAGCTGGTGGGTGAGCATAGGGCGCTCTTGGTTTTGGCAGTGGATCAGCGCAGTCAGAGCGCTCTCCGTGACTGCATGGGCTTGGGAGCAGATGCCTGCGAAGCGCTTCCGGGCTGGGTCTTGCGGGTTGATCTCCGGGGAGGGCGTGGGCGGTTCGTCGCTCGGCTCCGAGCGGTAGACCACTCCAAGCAGTGTCAGGGACAGGTCTGTGTGGAGGAGGCTTTGGACGGCTTCCTCGTGGTGGGTGGAGGGCAATTCGATTTCCTTGTTCCAGTTGGTGCGGGGACCGGGGGTTTGGCTTCCGGCCAATACAAGGGCGTCGAATTTCACGCCGCTTTCGAAGGTGGTCTGCATCCGGATTGAGCGATGTACCCACTCGGGCCAATCGGTGACGTGGACGTCGACCCGGTGGCCAGTGGCCTCCCGGGCCAGGTGTTGAAGCTGGCCTTGGATTTTCCAGCGTTCCTGGTAGTCGCCCAGGTCGTCGAAGACGGCCACCAGGTCGATGTCGCTGTCCTCGGTCTGCTGTTCGCGGGCCACCGACCCGAACAGCATCACGCACGCCGCCCCGCCCTCCAAGACCGCAGCCGCGGCCCGCTCAGCGTCGGCCATCGTGGGGGCAGTCAGGGTTGCGGGCATAGTTGCAGGGTACCAATCCTGCACGCTCACAGTAAACAACTTTACGTTATTTTCAGATAACCTCGGCTATTACTGATCGGCTATCGGGAGAAAACCTACAGGAGGATTCCGTCAGGGCGGGGAACCCCCTAGCCATCGAGGATTCCGGCTAGCCAGGCGTTGGTGCGGTTGTTGGCGGCTTTGGTCATCTTTGTGGGGAACACGGTGAAACCATGGGGTGAGGCCGGGTAGACGGCCAGCTCGGCGGGGTTGCCGGCGGCTCGCCAGCGGGCGGCCATGAACAGGGAGTCGTCGTAGAGGTAGTCGTAGGTGCCCACGGTGAACAGTGCGGGACACAGGTCATTCAGTTCGGCGTAGAGCGGGGAGATGTCGGGGTGCTGACGGCCCTTGGTGTCGTGGTCGCCCACGTACATTTCCCGGAACTCCACGTTGCCAAGGCTGATCTGCGACGGGGTTCCGCTCAGGTCGAACACTCCGTACACCAGGTTGGCCCCGATGAACTCACCGGCGGCGTCATGGCGGTCGCGCATCCGCACCAGCGTGGTGGCGGCCAGATTGGCCCCGGCCGAGCCACCGCCGATGAGCAGGGGCACTGAGCCGAACTCGTCGCGGCCCGGCCCCAACACCCACAGTGCGGCGGCCTCGCAGTCTTCGGGGCCGGCGGGCCAAGGGTGTTCGGGGGCGAGGCGGTATTGGGCGCTGACCACCGCGATCTGGTGTTTGCGGGCCATGGCCCGGTTGCTCACGTCTCCCATCTTGGGGTGGCCCATAAAGAAGCCGCCGCCGTGGATGTCGAGATATAGCGCCCGGGTCGGACCTTCGGGGGCGAACACCCGCAACTCCAACTCGTCGCCCGCCGCGCCGAGGTAGGTGCGCGTGTCCACGTCATCAAGAAAGGAGGCGGCGAGGATACCCCCGCCTAGAGACTCGAGGTCTCGGGCTTGGGCCCGACCCTCGGGGGTCGACAGATCAGGGGCCGCCGATACAAACGAGAACTTGGACAAGAAGTCCATGGCTTCGGGCACATATTCGTCGAGGGCAGGGTCGTAAAGCTGGCTCAAATCCATAAGGGGGTTCTAACATCCTCCCGACTCCCGATTACAAAAAAAAGGGGAATACCGTGTCGAGTTCTGGTTCGATTTTGGGGAATTCCGTCGTTCGCGTCGAGGATCCTGGGCTGTTGACCGGCGCAGAGCGCTATTACGACGACTTCACTCCTGAGGGCACTGCCTACGTAACGTTTGTGCGCTCGCCGATGGCCCACGCCAGCATCGAGTCGGTGGACACCAGCGAGGCTGAGGCCATGGACGGCGTACTGGCGGTGTACACCGGCGAGAACATCGGCCTGCCGGCCACCGCTGGGTTCCCCATGCTTCCGGTATTCGAACGTCCGCAGATTGCCGGCGAGCGGGTGCTGTTCGTGGGCGACATCGTGGCCGCGGTGGTCACCGAGAACCGCCAGCAGGGCATCGATGCCGCAGAGGCGGTGTTCGTGGACTACGACCCGCTGCCGGCCAACGCCGACCCCGAGAAGGCCCTGGCCGAAGAGGCCGAGGTGCTCTGGCCCCAGAACGAGGGCGGCAACCTGGCCTTCCACACCGAACTGGGTGAGGACGACGGTCTGGCCGATGCGGCCCATGTGGCCGAGGTGAAGATGGAGAGCCAGCGGCTGGCCGCGGTGCCCATGGAGCCCAACGGCATCCTGGTGGAGCCCGGTACCCCCGAAGGCGGCATGACGGTGACCTTTCCCAGCCAGGC
>JAJEDQ010000180.1 GCA_022821445.1 Acidimicrobiia bacterium
CGAACAGCCCATCTTCGTGATCGGCGCGCCTCGCACCGGCACCACCGTCATGCATGGCCTGCTGGCCCAAGATCCGGCCCACCGGGCTCCGGAGGGCTGGGAGTTGCTGCGCCCCGTGCCCCCTCCCGATCCCGATCCCGACATCCGCGCCGCCGACCCCCGCATTGCCCTGGCCGGCGCCGAGCTGGTCATGCCCCAGACGGTGGCCAGCGGGATGCTGGCCATCCACGAGTACTCCGGGCGCATGTTCAAGGAGTGCCTGTCGGCCATGTCGTTCGAGTTCCGCTCCGAGGAGATGGTCAGCCGCACCGACGTGCCCACCTACCAGGCCTGGTACGACACCGCTGATCTGCGCCCCGCATACCGTACCCATCGCAAAGCGCTCCAGATTTTGCAGCGGCGAATGCCCACCCGCCGGTGGGTGCTCAAGTCACCCGCCCACCTCCAAGGCCTGCCCGCGCTCCTCGAAGTGTTCGACGACGCCCGCTTCGTGATCACCCACCGCGACCCCACCGCCATCCTGCCCTCGGTCACCAGCCTCATCGCCACCATGCGCTGGGCCCACTCCGAGCGGGTGGATTTCGCCGCCATCGGCCGATACCACCTGGAGCTCTACGGTCGCAGCCTCGACAACCTCATCGACCTGATCGACTCCGGCCGCCTGCCCGCCGACCGCACCGCTCAGGTGCCCCATCGCCAGGTGAGCACCGAGAAATTGGCCGCCGCCCGGTCGGTGTACGAGCAGCTCAGCATGGAGCTGAGCGCCGACGCGGAGGCCGCTATGGGCGTCTATGTGGATGCCACCCCTCCCGGTAAGCACGGCGAACACCGCTACGAGTTCGAAGACCTCGGCCTTACCCGAGCCGAGGTCCGGGCTCGCTTCGCCCGCTACATCGAGCGCTTCGACATCCCGGTGGCCAGCGATGGCTGAACAAGAGCACCCCGAAACCGCGTCGGCCTACCGGCTGGCCGAGCTACTGGGCGACCTGCCCCATCCCGACGACTTCGGCCCTGAGGCCTATGAACTGGTGGAGCGCACCCGCGATTTGGTGGCCGCGGTATCGGCCAATGACGCCGACCCCGCCACCCGGGCCGAGATCGCCGCCACTCTGGCCGACATCACTAACCGGCTGCGGACCCACGCCCGCGACCCCCACATCGTGGTGGCCAAAGACCACGAAGGCACCATCTACAACCTCACCCAAGCCGGATCGGGCCTCCTCAACCCCCACGCCCCCCGACTCATCTTCGACCCGGTGCCCCCGCCAGACCCCGACGCCGAGCCCCGCCCCGTGGAGATGCGGGCCACCGTCACCCTCACCGAAGCCCACTCCGGCCCACCCCACCGCGCCCACGGCGGCGTGGTGGCCACCATCCTGGACGAAGCCCTCGGCACCGCTGCCACCCGAGCGGGCGCCACCGGCCTCACCGCCGGCATCAACATCCGCTACAAGACCGGCGTCCCCCTCCACACCCCCCTAGAAGTCACCTGCCGCTACTCTCACACCGAAGGCCGCAAACACATAGCTACTGGAGAGCTAAGGGCCGGCGGGACCATCTGCGCCACCGCCGAAGCCATCTTCATCACCGAACCCCCCTCCTAAAAAAAGAGAGCTGGGGATCTCAATCTAGGCGGGTTGGGGGGTGGCCCGGCTCAGGGCGCCCACCGCCCGGACTCCATGGAGGACGGCGGGCTGGGCCGGGACAGGACCCGCCAACCCGCCGGAGGATGGTAAGACGAAACTTGCCAGAACCCAGAGATATGCCACCATAAACGAATGGTCAACGTCGCCATCCCAGACGAAGCCGACATCCTGGGCACCGCAGTAACCGCCTACGGCCTGGCCGCCGAAGCCCCGGTGAAGATCCCCGTGCAGCGCTACCTCTCCCCTGAGTTCGCCGAGCTGGAGTACGAGCGGATGTGGCCCAAGGTGTGGCACGTAGCCTGCACTGTGGACCACATCGCCAATCCCGGCGACTGGTTCGAGCACCGCCTCGGCAAGTACTCGATCATTCTGGTTCGGGGCGAAGACGGCGTGTTGCGCGGCTTCCAGAACGTGTGCCGCCACCGGGGCAACTCCATCTGCCAGGGATCGGGCACCGGCATCACCGAACTGCGCTGCCCCTACCACCGCTGGGCCTGGGACCTCACCGGCCGCCTCCGCGAGATCCCCTCCCGCCGGGGCTTCGGCCCCATCAACAACGACGACCTCCCCCTAGTGCCCGTGCAGGTGGACACTTGGGCCCGCCTGGTGTTCGTGAACCTCGACCTGCACGCCGAGCCGCTGGCCCAGTGGCTGGAGGGCATCCCCGACGACATCGCCTGGGCCAACCTCGACGAGTTCCGGGGCACCTATTCCACTGCCACCCCGGTGAACTGCAACTGGAAGGTGGTCAACGAGGGCTTCTCCGAGACCTACCACGTGCAGGGCCTCCACCGGGAGATGCTGGGCAGCATCAACGACGTCAACTCCCCCCAGCGCATCTGGGACCGCCACGGCGTGTCGTACCAGCCCTACGGCGTACCCAGCCCCCGCCTGGGCCGCAACGTGGACGATCAGACGGTGTGGGAGTCGTTCGTGGTCACTCAGGGCGGGCGCATGGGGCCCGATTACGCCGAGCCCGGCAGTCCTGTCCCCGATGTGCCCGACGGCCAGACCCTCCAAGACGTGATCGCCCAGAAGATCAGGGACCATCAGGCCACCATGGGCGTGGACTTGTCGGGCTATGACACCGCCCAGATAACCCATCTCAGTCAGTACAACCTCTTCCCCAACACCACCGTGCTGATCAGCGCCGACATCTTCACCGTGCTCACCGCCCGGCCCGGCCCCAACCCCGACGAGGGTGAGCTGGCCACCATCCACCTCAGCCGGATGCCGTCGGCCGACGCTCCGTCCTCCTCGCCGGTCCATGTCACCGTGCCCATGGACCAGGCCGACTTCGGTTTCGTGCTCAACCAAGACTTCAGCGTGATCCGCACCATGCAATCCGGCCTCCACCAGCCCGGCTTCACCCACGTGTGGCTGTCGGGGGAGGAGTGCCGCATCATCAACATGCACCGCAACCTGGAGCGCTATCTGGGCTTGGAGCCTGGCGGCTGGATACCCGCCGATCAGGTCCGGTGAGCCTGCCCGACCACCCCGAGGCCATCACCCCCGACTGGCTCAGCGAGAACCTGGCCGAGCGCTATCCCGGCACGGTGGTCACCGGGGTAGAAGTGCTGGCCATCCATGCCGGCACCAACGCCAACGCACGCTTGGCCGTCACCTACGACGGCGACTCCGACTTGCCCGCCACCATGTTCGCCAAGGTCCCCCCGCTCGACCCCGAGCGCCGGGCTCAGATCAACCAAACCGGAATGGGCCGCCGGGAGGCGTTGTTCTACCAACACCTGGCCCACCGGGTGCCCATGCGCACCCTCACGCCATACGTGGCCGCCTTCGACCCCGACACCGGGGCGTTCGTCCTGTTGCTGGAAGACCTGGACAACTCAGCCAAGTCGCTGCCCAACTATCGCAAAGGGGTCCCGGTGGCCTACGCCGCCGAGGCCATGGACCACTTCGCCGAACTGCACGCCCGCTACGAGGACCCCGATCGCCGGGCCGCAGAGGCAAGCTGGGTGCCGCTGGCCACCATGGGAAGCGACTACGGCGCCCGCCTGCTGCGCTACGGGCTCGACAACCACCGCGACAAGCTCACCGACGCTTTCGCCGAGATCGCCGAGATTTACATCCACCACACCGCCGAGCTCCACCAGGCGTGGGCCGCCGGTCCCATCGGCGGTCCGGCCACCGTGCTCCAAGGCGACGGCCACATCGGCAACCTGTTCGTGACCGAAACCGGCGGACCGGGCTTCTTGGACTGGGGCCTCATCAACGTGGGCGCCCCCATGCGCGACGTCAGCTACTTCCTCAACATGTCCATGGACCCCGAAGACCGCCTGGTCCACGATCAGGCCCTCATCCAGCGCTACCTCGACGCCCGCATCCCCCACGGCGCCCAGCCCATCTCCTTCGATGATGCCTGGCTGGCCCACCGAATCCACGCCGCCTACACCGTTCCCGCCAGCTGCCAAGTGGTCACCTTCCCCGAAGATGCCTCCCCCGGCCGCCAAGCCTTCGCCGCCGCCTTCCTAGCCCGCTCCGAAGCCGCCCTAGCCCACCTAAACCCCCGCCCCGCCCTCCGCAGCGCAGTCGGCCTCTGAGCGAGGATAAGCCACACATTCATATTGTTTTATTTGTAATTAGAGGCAAATAAGTATTTGCCAATGAGGCTTATTTGATACAATAATATTCATACAGACGAGGATTTATTGCTTATGGCCGCATTTTGGTCGGAAGACCTCCAACGAGTCGTGGAGGAGCAAAACCCATGGCGACGCATCGGGCAAGTGCCGCGTCCATTGGCCCCACCGGTAGAGCGACCCTTAGCGCGCCATCTGTGGCAACGACTCCTCGCTGACGAACTTGATCGCTACCAGCTCATCCTGGGACCTCGCCGGGTAGGTAAGACCACCGTTCTGTACCAGACCGTCGCCCGGCTCTTGGACAACGGGGTGGACTCTTCTCAGATCTGGTGGCTCCGGCTGGACCACCCAGTTCTACTCAGGGAAGACCTCGGTGACCTCGTTCGACTGGCGGTGCACTCAAGCGGTGCCACTCGAGACCGTCCGGTCTACCTGATGCTCGACGAACTGGTTTATGCCGAGTCTTGGGATGTTTGGCTCAAGACGTTCTTCGACGAGCAGTGGCCAGTGCAGATAGCGGCTACATCCAGCGCGACTGCCGCCCTGCATCGCGGTCGCTTGGAGAGCGGCGTGGGCCGATGGGAGGAGCAGTATCTGACGCCCTACTCGTTCACGGAGTTCCTCGACCTGGTTATCAGTACCAATTCCACTGTGTGGGAGGCCTTGGCTGGAGAGACTCTGGCCGACGCAATCCGGCTGGTGGCCACAGATGTCGACCTCTTTGAGAGATTCGCGGATGTGCGCCGACGTCTCCTGATGAGCGGTGGCTTTCCCGAGCTGCTCCGGTTTGCCGCCGCCCAGTCGGATGACCAATACGAAAACTCAGAAGCAGACCTGTTGTTGTATTCCCAGCAGGTTCTGCGTCCTGACGCAGTCGAACGGGCCCTATACAAGGACATCCCACAGTCCTTCGGAGTGGACAATCCAATGATGCTGGACCGACTGCTGTACGTCCTTGCTGATCGGGTAGCTGGTTTGTTGTCTTCAACAAATATCAGCAGCGACTTGGGCCTGGCAGTACCGACCATCGAGCGGTACATGAGCTATCTGGAGCACGCGTTCCTGATTTTCACGCTACCTAACTACTCAGGTATCGAATCGGCAACACAGCGCCGGGGTCGAAAGCTGTATTTCATTGATGGGGCGGTCCGGAATGCAGCCTTGCAGCGAGGTTTGTCCACACTGGATGACCCACATGAGATGGGGCTGCTATTGGAGAACTTAGCAGCAGGGAGTCTTCGAACCCTTGCCACCCATGCTGGTGTTCGCTTACATCACTGGCGTGAGGGCAAGAACGAAGTGGACCTCATATACGACGATCCCCGGGCACCCTTGGCATTCGAGGTCGCATCATCCCCTGACCATGGTCGTGCCGGGTTGGAAGCCTTCATTGACCGGCACAGGCAGTTTCGAGGTAGCAGCTATCTGGTCGCACCCGATGCTACGATGATTCCTGCACCAGATAGTGATCGCGGAATCGGCTCCCTCCCGTTGGATCCACTCCTTGTTGCTATCGGCGCCCAGGCTCATCGAGCGATGATGAACCGGCTGGGAGTCAGAGAATGATCTCTCAGCCGTAGGACGGAGCTAGCAGGTCGGTCGGGGATTCGGCTCCGCCTTCAAGGCGTACCACCTTGCGACGCAGTCACACCACCTGACGCGCCCCTTCGGGCGTCCAATACCATGACGGGCATGGCCCTGGCCCAGACTCAGCCGCAGGTTGATCTGCCGTTTCTCATCAATGATGCCGACAACCACTTTGTGGAGCCTCGCGATCTGTATGTGAACTACGTGGACCCCAAGTGGCGGCACAAGGCGGTCACCTTCGAAGCCGACGAGGAGGGCCGCTGGGTGGGGGTGTTCGGCGGGCGGCCATCCCGGCTCAACCAGGCGGTGGCCCTGGTAGCTGCTGACGACGATGCCGCCGCTGAGGTGGCTGCTCGGGCGGTGCCCACCGCCGGCGACGAGAACCAGATGAAGGCCGGTCAGTCCAACGTCCACTCCCCGGGGATGACGCTGTCCCGCCTCAACCCTTACCGCAACCTCTCCATAGGCGAGCGCATCGAGCTCATCGCCTACTTCCGCGATCAAGAGGAGTCGTGGGGCAACCGCGACCTGCGCCTGGCCCTCATGGACTCACAGGGCATCGGGGCCGCCCTCATGTTCCCCAACCAGGTGCTGTCGCTGGAGTACGAGTTCGCCGACGACGTCGACGGCATCTACGCCAACACCCGGGCCTACAACCGCTGGATCAACGAGGAGATCGGCTGGGGCTACCTCGATCGCCTGTTCCTGCCCGCCTATGTGTCGCTGGCCGACCCCGACGAGGCCGCCGCCGAGGTGGAGTTGTTGCTCAACCAGGGTGCCACCGTCGTCCAGATCATCAGCGGCCACGCCCACGGCGGCCGCTACAACCCCCGGGGCGGCCGTTCCATGGCCGATCCGGTATACGACGGCTTCTGGGCCCGCATCAACGAGGCCGAGGCCAGGGTGGTGACCCATCTGGGGGCCACCGACTACCAGAAGAACGGCGCCGACTGGAGCGAAAATCCCGAAGACGGGCTGGGCGAGTTCGACGCCCTCCAGTGGGTGCTCTACTGGGGCGACCGCCCCGCCATGGAGACGGTGGCCGCCATGGTGCTCCACAATCTGTTCGGCCGCTTCCCCAACATCAAGGTGTGCCTATCGGAGCAGGGCACTGTCTGGCTCCCCTACATCCTCCGCAAGATGGACCACGCCTATCTCATGGGCCGGGGGGCCAGATGGGGTCCCAAGCTCGACCGCCGCCCCAGCGACGTCTTCAGAGAGCACTTCATTGTGGCGCCCTTCCCCGAGGAGAACGTGGCCCGAGTGGTTGAGGCAGTGGGCATCGAGCCCGTCGTGTTCGGCTCCGACTTCCCCCACAGCGAGGGACTGCCCTTCCCCGCCCTCTACGCCACCACCCAGCTCAAGGACATGAGCGACGCAGACATCAAAACCATCATGTGCGACAACCTGGCCCGATTCCTCAACATCGAACCGGTGCCGGTCCCCGCAGGGAGCTAGCCCCTAGTCCACCTTCATCAGGGCGGCCATGTTGCCGCCCATCACCTTGCGGATCTGGTCGTCGGGCAGCCCTTCCAGTTGGTCCACGAAGGAGATCGGGTCGGACATGCCCTCCACGTGGGGGTAGTCCGAGCCGAACACCACGTTGTCCACTCCCACCACGTCGATGAGCCCCACAGGGTCGTCCTCGTGGAAGGGGTGGATCCAGATATTGCGCCTGATGGCGTCCACCGGATGCTCCTCCCAGGCGTGGGGGAACCGCTGGTAGCAAGTCTCCAGGTGGGCCAGCAGCGGGCGCACCCATGAGCTGCCGTTCTCGATGATGGCCACCTTCAGGTTGGGATGCCGGGTGAGCGCGCCGTGGGCCACCCACGAGGTCACCGCGTCCTCGATGGCGCGGTTGTGCATCACCGACATCTGGAACAGCGACTGGTTGAACGCCAGCATCTCCCCGCTGGCGCCCTCCCACTCGTTGGTGAACCGGGTGTAGCCGCTGTCGGAGGCGTGCATGGCCACCAGCACGTCCAGCTCCACCACCCGCTCCCAGAGCGGATCGAACTCGGGCAGGGCAAATGAGCGCGGCCCCCGCAGGCCGGGAGGCGCCGCGGGGCGGATCAACACCGCTCGGGCCCCCCGCTCCACACACCACTCCAGCTCCTCGATGGCCTTGTCCACGATTGGCAGGGTCACGATGGGCACCGGGAAGATCCGGCCCTCGTAGTTGAAGGTCCAGTGCTCCAACATCCACTGGTTGAGGGCGTGGATGACAATGTGGCACTCGTCGGGCGCGTCCCGAAAGCGCTCCTCCACCAGCGACGCCAAAGTGGGATACATCATGGCGTAGTCCAGGCCCAGCTCGTCCATCAGCTCGAGCCGTGGCTGGGGGTCGAAGAACGCCGGCAGGGCATCGATCGGCTTCATGATCTCCCGACGCGACTTGCCCTCCGGATTGCCGTGCTTGAAGTACTCCTCCTGGGCGCCGGGCGAGCCCACTCGCTGGAAGGTGGGGTTGGGGATGTACTCGCTGATCTTGCCTCTCACCATGATCTTGGTGCGGCCGTTGTGGTCGATGTAGTCGATGAGCCCTCGGTGGGAGTCGGGCAGGTGCTTGGTGAGCGCCTCGGTGGTCTCGTACATGTGGTTGTCGGCGTCGAAAACGGGAAAATCGAGTTGGCGAGAAGGCATACCAATAATCATATTGCTGGTGTACGCTGATGGCGATGGCGGGACCGCTCACGCCTGACTTTTACCGATACGAGTGGCATCCGCTTAGCCGCGTTCGTCTCGACGGCGAGTTCGTGGTGGCCGAATGGGCCGACGGCGCCGAGTTGCGCTGCTACCGGTGGTGGCTGGCCGAGCAGCGCGATTTCGAGCTCTCCTCCCGAGAAGGCCTGCTTGAGCCCTGCGATTTGGGCGACCACTGGCATGTGGCCGACGCCTGGGTGGAGGCCGACGGAGCGCTCGGTGTTCGCTGGGCTAACGACGATGTGGTCTCCCGCTATCACCCTGGCTGGCTCCGCCACATCGCCGACGGCCAATTCCGCCCCGAGAGCTTCCTTCCAGAACCCATTGCCTGGGATTCCTCTGTGCTGCCCGAGCCGGTCACCTATCACGGACCGACGGTGCTCGGCGATCCCGAGACGTTCCGTTGCTGGCTCAATGACCTCGCCGCCTACGGCCTCACCCGGCTGACGTCTCTTTCAGTCGATCCCAATCAGGTGGAGGAAGTCGCCCGCCGGGTGGGGGTCTTGCGCGACTCCAACTTCGGGCCAGTGTGGGACATCGAGGCGGTGCCCGACCCCACGTCCACTGCCTACATGAGCATTGGGCTGGGACCCCACACCGACTTCCCATCGCTGGAGACGCCACCGGGTTTCCAGTTCTTCCACTGCATCGAGAACTCCTGCGTTGGCGGGGCCAGCCAGATGACCGACGGCCTGGCCGTCGCCCAATACCTGGAGCAGCACGATCCCGAGGCCTACGAGGCACTGACCACCCTGAAATGGGTGTTCCACGGGCGGGGTGCCGAGGTTGACTGGCGCTGGTCGGGCCCGCTGATCGACTTGGGCGTGGCCGGCGCCCCACTCACTCTGCGGACGTTCTACCCGGTGCGGACCTTCCCCGACATGCCCGCTGAAGACGTCCCCCGGGCCTATCGGGCAGCGCAAAAGCTGGGCCAGCTGTCTCGCGATCCCCGCTTCCAGATCACCTACAAGCTGGAACCCGGCGATATTTCCATTTTCGACAACCGGCGGGTGCAACATGCCCGGGAGCCGTTCGAAACCGCCACCGGCCGCCGCTTGTTCCGGGGGTGCTATGTCAACAGCGACGACATTTACTCCAAGCTCCGGGTTCTGAATCGCCGGGCCCAGGAGAGCAAGCTGGCTCCCGCATGAGCGGAGTCTTCATCACCTGCGCCATCACCGGCAGCGGCGACACCACGTCCAAGTCCGATTTGGTGCCCATCACCCCTCAGCAGATCGCCGAAGCGGCCATCGACGCCGCTGATGCGGGTGCGGCCATCGTCCACATCCATGTCCGCAATCCCGACACCGGCGAGCCGGCCCGCGACGTCGAGTTGTACGCCGAAGCGGTCGAGCGGATCCGGGCGTCCAGCACCGACGTGGTGCTCAACCTCACCTCCGGCATGGGCGGCGACCTCACCCTCGGTTCGGCCGAAAAGCCCCTGCCCCCCGCCACCGACGGCACCGACATGGCCGGGGCCACCGAGCGGCTGGCCCACGTGCGCGAGCTGATGCCCGAGATCACCACTCTCGACTGCGGCACCATGAACTTCGGCGAGGGCGACTACATCATGGTCAACAGCCCGTCGGTACTCGACGAGATGGCCCGTCAAGTGCAGAAGCTGGGCATTCGACCCGAGATCGAGATCTTCGACACCGGCCACCTCTGGCTGGCCAAGCGGCTGGTGAACGAGGGGCTCGTCGACGATCCGGTCATGGTGCAGCTGTGCATGGGCATCCCCTGGGGCGCCCCCGACGACCTCAACACGTTCATGGCCATGGTCAACAACCTGCCCGACGACTGGGTTTTCTCCGCCTTCTCCCTGGGCCGCAGCCAGCTCCCCTACGTCGGCCTAGCCGCCATCGCCGGAGGCAACGTGCGGGTCGGCCTCGAAGACAACATCTACCTCAGCCGAGGCCAGCTCGCCACCAACGCCGACCTGGTCGCAAGGGCAGTAATCATCCTCGAGGCCATGAACTACGAAATCCTCGGCCCCGAAGCGGTTCGCGACAAGCTCTACCTCACCAAGCACTAAACCGCCAGCCCGGTTGCGCACGGCAAAAGTCGCCTAAATTGACCTTGTGAGCTCAGAAGTAGCGATCCGCGGCGGCACCGTCGTAGACGGCACCGGCCAACCAGGCCGCCGCGCCGACATAGGTATCGCCAACGGTCGTATCACCGAAATCGGCGAAACCGTCAAAGCTCCCCAAGAGATCGACGCCACCGGCCGCCTAGTCTGCCCCGGCTTCATCGACTGCCACACCCACTACGACCCCCAAGTGCTATGGGACCCCTGGCTGTCGTCGTCGTGCTGGCACGGGGTCACCTCGGTGGTGGCCGGTAGCTGCGGCTACAGCATCGCCCCCACCAAAGCCGCCGACCGGGCCTCGCTCATCCGCACCCTCGACAAAGTGGAGGACATGCGGGTGGCCACCCTGGAGGCCGGGGTCAACTGGGACTTCGAGACCTACGGCGAATACCTCGACGTGATCCAGCAACGGGGCTTGGCCGTGAACTTCGGCGGCTATGTGGGCCACACCGCGGTGCGGCTCTACGTGATGGGCCAAGACGCCTACGAGCGGGAGGCCACCACCGAGGAGATCGACCGGATGAAGGCCGCGGTGGCCGAGGCCATCCAAGGTGGCGCTCTGGGGTTCTCCACCGACCGGGCCGGGTTCCACCTGGGCGACGGCGGCCGCCCGGTGCCGTCCATCGCCGCCTCCCAGGAGGAGACCGAGGCCCTCATCGGCGTCACCGCCGAGATCGGCCGGGGCGTTGTACACGTGGCGCCGGGGGAGAACTACCGCTGGGTGTACGACCTCCAGCCCAAGCTGGGCCGCCGGCTCAACTGGTCGTCCATACTCACCTATCCCGCGGCGGCCTCCTCCCGGGCCGACTACCGCACCAAGCTGGCCGACCACCTGGCCGGCCGGGCCGACGGGGCCGACGTGTGGGTGCAGGTCACCTGTCGTCCCATCACTCAGCACGTCACCATGATCGAGCCCACCTCCTTCTACACCATGGGGTCGTTCAAGGAGCTGGTGGCGCTGGCCCATGAAGACCGTCCCACCCTGTACGCCGACCCCGATTGGCGGGCCCGGGTGCAGTCCGACCTCGACGCCAACGGCCTGCTGGCCTCCCGCTGGAACACGCTGGCCATCGTGGAGTCGCCCAACCAGCCCGAGCTGGTGGGCAGCACCGTCGGGGGAGTGGCCGCCGAGTGGGGCTGCACCCCGTGGGACGCCATGTGCGACATCGCTTTGGCCGATGGGCTGCTGACCCGTTTCGAGATCACCTTCGCCAACGACGAAGTCGACGGGGTGACGTCCCTCATGCAAGCCGAGGGGGCGGTGATGGGGCTGTCCGACGCCGGCGCCCACGTCGGCCAGATCTGCGATGCGGTGATGCCCACCGACTTCCTGTCCCGCTGGGTGCGCGACCGCCAGGTGATGACCCCCGAGGCCGGCATCCACAAGCTCACCGGGGAGCTGGCCGAGATGCTCGGCCTGGCCCCCGACCGGGGCTACCTGCGCCCCGGCGCGGTGGCCGATGTCACCGTGGTCGACTGGGACAGCCTCGACATCGGCCCCATCCGCCGAGTGAACGACATGCCCGCCAGCGGCGAGCGCCTCATCGCCGACCAACCAGCCGGCGTCGACCACATCCTGGTGGCCGGAACCCCCACCCGCCTCGACGGAAAGTCCCTCCTCGACCAGCTGGAAACCCTCCCCGCCACCACCCTCCGCTCATCCTGAGCACCCTGCGGGGCTGGTCCCCACAGTCGACCTAGCCGGGGGGCACCACGGGGTCGATGCCCAGGTCGGTGTAGGTGAGGGCGGGGAAGTAGGGCACGTCCAGTGCTTCAAAGCGGCGGCGGGCAGTATCACCCCGGTCGATCACCGTGGCCACCGCCACCACTTCGGCCCCGGTGTCGCGTATCACCTCGTAGGCCTTCTCCGTCGAGCCCCCGGTGGTGGTTGCGTCCTCGAGCAGCAGAACCCGGTGGCCCGGTCCCAGGGGGGTGCCTTCGATCTGCTGTTTCGTCCCCCGCTTCTTCGGCTCCTTTCGAACTGAGAACCACTGGCCGCTGGTCTGGGCTGCGATGCCCACCGCCAGCGAGTCGGCGCCCATGGTCATCCCGCCAGCCGCGTCAAACTCGATGCCGGCCTCTCGAACCTGCTGAACAATCACCCGGCATGCCACCTGAAGATCGGCCCATCGGCAGAGGGCCACCTTGACGTCGACGAAATCGCTGGACATGGCCCCGCTGGCCAGCTCGATCGGCTGGTCCAGTTTCCGCAGTCCTTGCCGTTTGACGATGTCGATGAGCGCCGCGTCAGCCACGGCCCCATACTAGTTGTCGCCGTTGATCGAGATTGGTTGCGTGAAATAAATTGAAATAAATGAGCATCAGCTAGATTTCCACAAGCGATCCCCAGTTTCGACCCGCTAAGGTCGCCCCAAACTTCCCCCATTCAACACAAGAGTGAGGGGAGGAGCCTGTGTCTGCTCCGTCTGTTTCCTGCGCTTGGGCACCATGGTGGACCCCAGAGCAACTCCGGGAGTTTTTGAGCCACGTAGAGAGCGTCGTTCAAGCCCGATTCGGTGAGCACTCCATGGATGAGGCCGATGGCACTGTGGCCGTGGAGGAGAAGGACTGTGTGTTGGGCTTGTCCAATCTGGCCCAAACCTGCCGTGCGGCCGAACCCAAAGATTGGCGGCTCATCGTCTACAACCACATATCCCGGCTCGATGATTTCGCCCCCGATGCCCTGGCCGAGCGCCTGGCCGACTACCAAAAGCTCCAGCCCGACCTGCGGGTCAGACTGGTCGGTCCCCAGCATCTAAACCAGATCGATCCGGTCGGCGATGCCTTGCCATTGGGCTTCTCCGCCTGCCTGTCGGTGGACCTGGACGGTGCCGCCTGCCCGGTAGACCGCAGCTACTTCGATCAATGGGGCATTGAGCAAGGCGAGGTGATGGCGGTTGCGCTGGCCAATACCTTGATGGACGAGCCGCTGGCGGCCCTGGAGGGGAGCGATTTGCCCGGCAATGTCCGGGTGTTCACCGGCGATTCCCTGTTCGTGACCGGCCACCTGCTCGACTTTGCCCGCACCGTTCCCGACATCGGTCCGCAGGGCGCAGTGCTCACCGTGCCCGCGGCCCACACCGTGATGGTCTGCCCCATCGAGCTCGACGAGCAGTTCGTGGAGGATTCCGCCACCATGCTGGCCGCCAGCTATATCCGCTACCTGGCCGGCCCCAACTCGGTGAGCCCCAACGCCCTCTGGTGGCGCCCCGGCCACCCTCTCGAAGGCTTCGCCCGCCTCGACAACCAGTGCTTCGAGCTCGTCGCCCCCGAACCCCTCCGCTCACAGCTGTGGGAGGGCCTCGGAAGCGGGAGCACTTAGGGTTCACCCACGCCGCTCTGTCAATATGTCTCTGTCAGCAAGCGCGGGGGAGCAACGCATGACCATGACAGACTCCAGGGCACTGTCGCTGGACGAGATCGACATTCACTCCACTCACCTCTACCAAGACCGCGGCTACCCGTGGGCCGCGTGGGATCTGCTGCGAGCCGAGGCCCCGGTGTACTGGTATGAGCGCCCCGACATCGAGCCGTTCTGGGCCATCACCCGCCACGAGGACATCCACTGGGTGTCGTCCAACGACAAGCTGTTCATCAACGGCGGCCCCCGCCTCCGCCTGGCCTCCATCGAAGAGGACAAGGGCATGTGGGAGCGCCGGGAACGGCGGCTCACCGAACTGGGCTGGGACCTCGACGAGCCCATGGACATGGTGTTCCTGGACCGGCCCCGCCACACCCGGTTCCGACTGCTCACCGCCCGCCGCTTCACCCCCCGGGCCATGCGGGAGCACGAAGCGCACCTCGCCCAATACGCCGCCCGGTTCACCGGCGAGTTCGTAGAGATTCTGGAGCGCGACGGCGAAGCCGATTTGGTGCTGGACTACGCCGTGAAGCTCCCGCTTGCCACCATCTGCGATCTCATGGGCCTGGACATCGAGGACTGGTCGAAGGTCCACAAGTTCACCGAGATGGCGTTCAACGACGAGGAGAACATGCGGTGGGCCGAGCCGGGCGAGACCTTCGATGACCTGAGGTTCCGGATGGGCAAGGACTTCAGCGCCTATATCGGGACGATCATCGACGACTGCCAGGCCGAGCCCCGCGACGACCTCACCGGGGCCGTGGTCCAAGGCGAGGTCGACGGCTGCCCGCTCAACACCCAGCAGCTCACCGGCTACATCACCCTGCTGCTGGGTGCCGGCAACGAGACCACCCGCAACGCCACCACCTCGGGCGTCACCGCTCTGCTCCAGAACCGCGACCAGATCGACCGCCTCCTGGCCGATGAGTCGCTGATCGAGCCCGCGGTGGAGGAGATCCTGCGGTGGACCTCTCCGGTGATCCAATTCGCCCGCACCGCCACCGCCGACGTGGAGCGCCACGGCCAAACCATCAGAGAGGGCGACACCGTGGGCGTGTTCTACCCGTCGGCCAACCGAGACGATGCTGTGTTCGACGATCCCTACCGCTTCGACGTGGGCCGCAATCCCAACCAGCACATGGCCTTCGGCCACGGCGTCCACTTCTGTTTGGGCGCCAACCTGGCCCGCTGGGAGCTGCGGGCCATGCTCAAAGCCATCCTGCCCGTGCTGCCCCGCTTGGAGCTGGTCGACCAGCCCGACCGCCACGGCCACCTCCACCTCGGCGCTGTCAAACACCAACAAGTCCGCCTAGTGGCATAACAACAAGGAGAAATCAACATGGGACGTCTAGAGGGCAGGGTGGCGTGGGTCACCGGAGCGGCTTCGGGCATCGGCCTGGCCTCCGCAGAACGGTTCGCCGAGGAGGGGGCCGTGGTGATCGGCTCCGACATTGCCGAAGGCGATGGCTGGAAGGCAGTGGCCGAAACGGCCCCGGCGTCGAGCTTCCATCTCGTGGACGTGCGCGATGCCGACGCCCAGGAAGAGCTGGTGAGCCAGATCGTCCAAGACCACGGGCGGCTCGACGTGCTGGTCACCGCCGCCGGGGTGGCCGGCGGCGGCCAGGTTCATGAGCTCGACGTCGAGGAGTGGGACCGGGTGCAGGACATCAACCTCAAGGGCACCATGCTGTCGTGCCGGGCCGCCCTCAAGCCCATGGTGGAGGCCCGCTCGGGGAGCATCATCACCATTGCCAGCGTCGAGGGCCTCGAAGGCTGCGAGGGGGGCAGCACCTACAACGCATCCAAGGGCGGGGTGATCCTGCTCACCAAGAACATCGCCAACGACTACGGCCCGGCCAATATCAGGGCCAACGCCATCTGTCCTGGCTTCATCGACACCCCCATGTTCCAGTCGGTCATCCCCCATCTCGGGCCCATCGCCGACAGCATCCGCGACCAGCACAAGCTCAAGCGCTGGGGGCTCCCATCGGAGATCGCCGGCGCCGCCTTTTTCCTGGCCTCCGACGACTCCTCGTTCGTCACCGGCGTCGCCTTGCCGGTCGACGGCGGTTACACCGCCGGCCACGCCCACGGCCTAACCGACATTTAGCCAGCCCACCATCTAGCGCAGCCCCTCAAACGGGGCGGAACTTGATGAGGGTGATCTCGTCGGTGGCGTCCTCGAACACGGCCTCAACAGGCAGGCCGCAGGCGATGGCGGCGTTGTCGATGCCAACGAGGTTGGAGTACACCATCGGCCCCTCCTCCAACTCCACCAGCACCACGTTGTAGGGGAGCTCCGGTTCGAACGAACCGATGTAGGGCTGCCTCATGATGGTGAAGCCCCACACCGTGCCCCGGCCCGACGCCTCAGTCCAACCCCGGTCGAACGACAGGCACGCGGGACAAGAGGCATAGGGGGGAAACCACACGTGCCCACACGACTGGCACTTCGGCAGCACGAAGCGGTGCTCGCGGGCCGCAGCCCAGAACTCCCGATCCTCATGGGTCACCGTCGGCAGCGGCTTGAGATATCCGTCCCTGTCCTCGGTCACAGCAGCCCGTCCCGGCACAGCAGCGACGCCCCTGGCAGCGCCGACAGGCACCAGTACAGCGACCAGTCACAGTCGGGAATCTGGCGCTCTCCGGCTTGGCCCCGCAGTTGGCGCACCGCCTCAGCGTGCTGGTTCCACCCCTGGAGGTACGACTCGCTCAGCATCCCACCGCTGGTGTTGATCGGCAGCTCTCCGCCCAAAGCGATTCGGCCGTTCTGCACCCACTCCAAACCCTGGCCCTTGGGGGCGAACCCGAATCCCTCCAGCCCCCACAGCACCGACACGCTGAAGTTGTCGTACACCTGAAGGCAGTCGATGTCTTCGGTGGTCACCCCCAGCGGGTCGAACAGATCGGCCTTCATCGACCGGCACGCCTCGTCCCAGAACCCCAAGTCCACATACCACTCCCGGAAGTTGGCCCGCCCCGAGGTGCCGGCGATCAACACCGGCGGATGGGCCAGGTCCCGCGCCCGCTCCGCGGTGGTCACCACATAGGCCGCCGCTCCGTCGTTCACCAGGCAGTAGTCGAACAGCCGCAGCGGCTCGGCGATATACCGGGAGGCCAGATAGTCGTCGATGGTCATTTCCTGTTGCATGATGGCCCCCGGAGTCATCCGGGCATGTGAGCGGATGGCCACCGGGATGGCCCCGAGCTGCTCCTCGGTGCCCCCGTACTCGGCCTGATAGCGGGTGAAACCCATCGAATACTGCGCCCCCGGCGAGGCCATGCCGTAGATCGTGTCGTACAGCAGCCCCTGGGGCTGGGCGCCGAACTTGGTGCCCTGGGTGCGGAACACCACCGAGTTGAACAGCACCACGTAGTCGGCCAACCCGTGGTGTACCGCGGTGGCGGCGTGCATCAGAGCCATTGCGCACATGCGCCCGGCCTGGGGATAGTCCACCACGAAGCGCACGTCGGTGAGCCCGCTGCGGTAGGCCACCGGCTCATAGTGGGGCAGCCCCCCGGTGATGAGCCCGTCGATCTGCGACTTCTCCAGCCCGGCATCGGCAATGGCCGCCGCAATGGCCTCAGTGGCCAACGCCTCCCCGGTCCGCTCTGGATCGGGTGTGCGGTACAGCCCGGCAAAATCGCTGCCCCCAATACCGACGATGGCCGTCTTCCCGGCAAACTCCCGATCGCTCATCGCCCAGCGACCCTAGTTGTCGCCTGTGTTCGACCCTATGCCCAGCCTCTATCGTCGAAGCCGATGCAAGGGCGGTGGCGATGAAGATCAATCCCGACAAATCTTGGCGGCTGGTGGCCGAGCGGCTGGAGGCGGAGACCGACCCCGGGCGGCGCCACGTCCTTCAACTGGTGCTCCACCACATGCAGCGCGAGCTCCGACTCGACATCGAGGGGGTGATCGACACGCTCAGCGACAAGCCCCAATACAAGATCTGGCCTAACGTCGACGACCCCGTCGCCAGCCCCGGCGGCTCGAAGGACGCCATCCGCGACCTCTACGACCGCGCACTGGTGCAGACCGGCGCCCACCGCTGGGAGCTCGACCTGGATCGGGTGATCGTCGATGACCACGCCGTGTTCACTGAAGGGGTGATGCGCATGGCCTATCCCGGCCGCACGCTCGAAGCCCTGGGCATCGAGGTTCCCGACGTTGACTCCTACTACCTGTCCGAAGTCCGCATGGGCATCGTGTGGCCGATCGACCCCGACGACCCCGAGGCCCGGCTGTTGGGCGAAGAGGTGTATGCCGAGGGCGACCGCTTCGAGGGGATCGCCGACCGTCCCATCAGTCTCGACGATATTGCTCCCTTGGAGTCGTTTGACGCCTGACCATTAGCCTCTACGTTTGAGCCAGAGTGAAAGGCAGTGCCGATGAAGATGAACCCCAACAAGACGTGGCGGCTGGTGGCCGAGAAGCTGGAGGCCGAGACCGATCCCCGGCGGCGCCATGTGCTGGAGCTGGTGCTGGCGCACATGAAGTGCGAGGCCCAGGCCGATATCGAAGGGGTGGTGGCCACCCTCAGCGAGAAGCCCCAGTACATCATCTGGTCGAACCCCGGCGATCCCATCGCCAGCCCCGGCGGTGACCGCGACGCCATCCGGGGCTTCTACGACCGCAGCATCGTGCAGACCGGCGCCCACCGCCTCGAATTCGACTGCGACCGAGTCATCGCCGACGACGATGCGGTGTTCACCGAGGGCGTGATGAGCATGGCCTACCCCGGCCGCACCTTGGAGGCCATGGGCATCGACGTTCCCGACGTGGACTCCTATTACCTCGCCCAAGCCCGCATGGGCATCGTGTGGCCGGTTGATCTCGACGATCCCGAGGCCCGCCTGCGGGGCGAAGAGGTCTACTACGCCAACGACGCCTTCGAAGGCGTCGCCGACCGCCCCATCAGCCTCGAAGAAATCGCCCCCCTAGAACTGGCCGCCGTCTAACCGCTCACACCCGGATCACGTCGAGTTCGTCAAGGATGGGGAAGTCGTCGTCTTGGGTGACGACGGGGATGCCGAGCGAGATGGCTGTCGCGGCGATCCACGAGTCGTTGACCGGCATCTTGAGCTTCTGGTCCCGAAGTGACAACCGGAGCTTGGCCCAGGAAGCGGCTACCGCATCATCGATGGGGATCGGCTGGAGGGCGAGCGCGGCGGTGAGGGTGGAAAGCCGTTGATAGCGGGTTTCAATGTCGGCGGCTGCCAGCACTCCGGCGCGTAGCTCGCCGAGAGTTATCGCTGAGACCGCCAATTCATGGGGCAGCAGATCTTCGTGGAGTGGGCGTCCGCTCTCTCGGGCAATGAACAGGGACGTGTCCGCCAGTCCTCTGCTCATGGCCACGGGAGGTCGTCGGTGGTCTCATCGCTGAGTTCGTCCAACTCAGCGGCGAGGCCAGGATCAGCCTGGAAAGCCAGAACCTGGCTGACGAATCGCTCTCGGCTCATCCAGATTGGCCGGTCGGCTACCGGCGTCAGCTCCGCCACTGGCCGTCCCTGAACAGTGATCGTGATCCGCTCACCGTCGGCAACCCGGTCCAACAGCGCCCTCGTCTGGTTGCGAAGCTCCCGAGAAGCAACCACACTCATGCGACAAGTGTAGCAAAAATGCTACAACTTCCAATTCACCAAAAGAGCAGGCAGCCAACCGGTGGGTTGCCTATGCCCTCCGAAATCATCAAGTCGCCGCTCGGGCTTCGTCGAGCCACTGGTCGACATTGGCCCGATTGTCGGCGATCCACTGAGTGGCCGCGGCCTCGATATCGGCTTTGCTGTTGGCTCCACGGATGAAGGCGCGGCCCTGCTCAAAGGCGTCTTCCACGGAAATTGTGACCAACTCGAGCAGCTTGGCTGCCGCCGGGTTGGCCTCGAGGAAGTCATTGCGAGCCAATACTCGGATGTCAGCAGGGGTGAAGCCGGTCTGGCAAGGTTGCGCTGGGCACTTGTCTACGGAGAGGCTCGTCGCACCCCGCTGAGACGGCAGCGGGTTGTCAACCGACAGCCAAATCACGTCTTGACTGGGGACGAGTTGGGCCGTGTACGGTCCCGGGGTCCAAACGAACTGCAAGATGGGCTCGCCCCTTCGATGCCGGTCAACTGAGTCGGCGAATTGTCTTGCGTGATCGTTTGTTGCCTGCTCCATAGTGCCTTGCCATCCATTGGCGGCGATGGTGTCGTTGATGACATACCGACAGCTCCAGCTCATGTCGCAGCCCATCAGATCTGCCTTCCCGTTGCCGTCCAGATCGAACAGCTCGGCGATCCTGGAGCTGTTGCCGATGTCGTCCAACTTGGTGATCCCAAAGGACTCGGCGGTGGCCTTGTCCACCAGAAAACCCTGCAAGCCCCCGCTGGGGATCTGCATCCCGATTGGCCGTGCTATGTCGGTCAGCCCAGCTTCTTCCATCAACTCGACGTGGTGAGGAAACCAGCCATTCACCCAGAAATCGAAACGGTCTTCGGCCAAAGCCGAGAGGAAAGAAGTGGGGGACATCTCTGCTTCCGACGGATCGTTTACCTGGTAGCCGAGTTCTTGCAACAGAGCCCGGTAGATAGCAGCCTGCGTATAGCCCGTAGACCAGTTGGCCCGGGCCATGTTCACCCGCACCCCTTCAATTTGCGCCGGACCGGGTCGGCGTGTGGGGCTGGAAATCGGTGTGGCCCGCGGTGTAGGGATTGCCGTGGGCTGGACTGTGGCGCTCGGCACTGGAATGGCCGTGGGTCCGACCGTTGGGATCGGCGTGGCGCCAGAAGTGGGAGGCGCAGTGGGGATGGGAGCGGGTTCGTGTACTGGCTGGGGCGTGGGTGCGACAGTTGCGGTGCCAGGAAGTGCGTCGTCCATCGCGTCCTCGGGGTCGGAATCACCGACGGCCAGCGTGATCACAGCCCACACCACAAAGCCGAGCGCGATCACCAGAATCAGGCTGACAATGACTAACCGCCGGGCCCGCCGCTCCTCGTCGTCGGCCCCATCACGGGCATACCTCGCCGGATCGCCGCCGGTATCCCCTCGGTCCTCCATAGGACAATTATTGCTTTTCGCCCCTCTGCTAGGAGTTCGACCAGGTTTCGTTGCGGAGGTAGGTGTAGACGCCCTCGAAGTCTGTGCGGGCTTTTTCGGGGAGGTCGACCGGGTCGCCGAGGCGGCTGGCGCCCCACACGATGCGGGCGGTGTGCTCGGCTACCAGGGCGGCGTGGAGGGCGTGCTCGGGCGACTCGCCGATGCACAGCATGCCGTGGTTGGCCATGAGCACCGCCGAGCGGTCGGCCAGATGGCGCACCACCTCTTCGCCCAGCTCATCGGAGCCGGTGGGCTGGTAGTCGGACACCGGCACGTCACCGCCCAGGTACACGATGACCTCCTCGATCACTGCGGGGATGATCTTGTGGGCCACCGCGAACATCGAGGCGTGTATCGGGTGGCAGTGCACCACCCCGCCCACCTCGGGGAATGCCCGATAGCAGGCCAGGTGCATGGCCTTCTCGGTGGAGGGCCGAGACGTGCCCTCCACCAGGTTCCCGTCCAGGTCAACCGCGGCCAGGTTGTCGATGCTCACCTGGTCGTAGGGGAGCGACGACGGGGTCAGCCAGATCATCCCGTCGTCGGCCTGCCCTGAGACGTTCCCTGCGGTGCCCACCACCAGCCCGGCCGCGTCCATGGCCTGGGCCGCGGCCACCACTTGGGCTCGAATGTCGGCGCTGTCGGTCATTGCCACACCTCCGGGTTGGCCAGGCGGTGGGGGCGCCGGCCAGCCAGCAGCCGGCAGATGTCCTCCACCACCATGTCGGTTTGATTCACCTCGGTGTCGTAGGTGGCGCCACCCACGTGGGGAGTCAACACCACGTTGTCGAGCGTGGTCAGCGGATGGTCGGGCGGGAGGATCTCGCCCTGCACGTGGTCGAGCCCCGCGCCCCCCAGATGGCCCGACGCCAGGGCCTCCACCAGGGCGTCGGTGTCGTGCAGTGCGGCCCGGGCGGTGTTCACGTAGATGGTCCCCGGCCGCATGGCGGCGAACTGCTTGGCCCCGATCATTCCGGCTGTCTCTGCATTGGCCGGGGCGTGCATCGACACCACATCGGCCGCATCCAGCAGCTCGTCCAAGTCGCAGTCGGCGTCGGGCTGATAGGGGTCGTAGGCGATCACCTTCATCCCCAGGCCCTCGAAACGCCAGCGGGCCGCCTGCCCCACCGCTCCCAGACCAACCAACCCCACCGTCCGCCCGGCCGCCTGCCAGGCCCTATATCGCTGGTAGGGGATGGTGTCGCCAAACACCGTGCCTGCCCGCATGTCCCGGTCGCCCATCACCACATGGCGGCTGACGGCAAACATCAGCGCCACCGCCATCTCGGCCACCCCGTCGGCGTTGCGTCCCGGGGCGTGCAGCACCGGAATGCCCGCCGCGGTGGCCCCGGCCAGGTCCACATTGGTGGGGTCGCCCCGGGTTGAGGCCACTGCCCGCAGCGGCTGGTCGAACACCGGCCCCCGGCACTCGTCGGCCTCGCACACCAGCAGATCGGCCGACACCGCTGCCAGCCGAGCGGCCAAGTCGTCAGCGCTGTACAGCCGGATGGGCTGGTGCTCGATCCACGGATCGAACTCCACGTCGGCCACTTCCCGCAGCCGGTCCAAGCCCGGCCCCCGCAGCGGAGCGGTCACCAGCGCTCTCGGTCTGCTCACATTATGAGCGTAGGGTTCGAAACCGGGGTTCACGCCATCGACACCGCGCCATTTCGCAAGCCGACCACTACGGTTGACGGCTGTGGCTGAGACAGTCGAGGTGACGGTGGGGATCGACATCGGCACCACCTCGGTGAAGGCGGTGGCGGTCGACGCCCACGGAGAAGTCTGCGCCCGGATTCGCATCCCCCACGCCATCAACGCCCCCACCCCGGCGGTGCTCGAGCACGATGCCGCTGCGGTGTGGCATACCGGCGTGATCGAAGTCTGCGATTCGGTGTCGGCCGATCACCGAGTGGCGGGCATCGGCCTGGCCGCCATGGTCCCGTCGCTGGCCGCGGTCGATGGCAGCGGGGCACCGGTCTCGCCGGGAATCCTCTACGGCGACCACCGAGGACACCACCCCGACGGCGAGTTCGTCGGCTTCTTGCGCTCGCTGGAGCACGCCGCGCCCGACGCCCACGCCTACTGGCCCGCCCAGGCGGTGGCCAGCCACGCGTTGTGCGGCGCGGCCGCCATCGACGGGGTCACCGCTATGACCTGCCTACCCGTGTTCGGTGCCGATGGTTGGGACGCCCAGTGGTGCGATCCCGGCAAGCTCCCCCCTCTAGCGATGGATTCCACTCCCATCGGAGAGCGAGACGATGCCCCGGTGGCCGCCGGCACCGTGGACGCCTTGACCGAGCAGCTCGTGGCCGGGGCCGATTCGCCGGGGGACGTGCTGGTGATCTGCGGCACCACCCTCATCACTTGGGCGGTGGGCGAGGGGTGGCCCGAGGCCGAGGGGCTGTGGACCATCCCCCATCTCCAGCCCGGCTTGTCCGCCATCGGCGGGCCGAGCAACGCCGGCGGCCTGTTCCTGGAGCGGGTCCGGGCCCTCACCGGCGATCCGACCTCTGAGCCAGACCACCCCGACCGCGTGCCGCTATGGGTGCCCTACATCCGGGGTGAGCGCACCCCCCGCCACGACCCCGACCTGCGGGCCGCATTGGTGGGCCTGGATGTGGGCCACGGTCCCGCCGAGGTGCTGGCCGCGGCCTACGAGGCCGCCGGGTTTGTGGTCCGCCACCACCTCGATCTGGCGGGCACGAACCCCCAGCGCATTGTGGCCGTGGGCGGGGGCACTCAGGTCGAGCGCTGGATGCAGGCCCTGGCCGACGCTACCAACCTGCCGGTGGACGTCACCGCCGTGCCCGAGGGGGCCGCGAGGGGAGCGGCCTGGCTGGCCCGCATCTGCGCTGGCCTGGAGTCCGGCGACTGGTCCGAGGCTCGCCGCTGGGCCCGTACCGGCCACCGGGTTGAGCCCCGAGCCGACTGGGCCGAGGCCTGCAACCGCCGCTACCCCCAATGGCGAGCCGCTTGCGACGCTCGCAGCGGTGCTGCACAGTAAGGCGCGCGCAAAAGAGGAGAACCATGAAGTTCGCAGTGACGTTTCCGATGGTGGCCCCCCCGTGGGACCAGAGGCTGATCACCAAGCAGGGCGTGGTGGACTTCGCCCGCACCGCCGAGGAGTCCGGGTTCCACGGGCTGGGTTTCACCGACCATCCCGCTCCCACCGACCGCTGGCTCAACGCCGGCGGCCACGACGCCGTGGACCCCTTTGCCGCCCTGGCTTTCTGCGCCGCGGTCACCGACCGCATCAAGCTGATCCCCAACATCGTGGTGGTGCCCTACCGGAACCCGTTCATCATGGCCAAGGCCATCGCCACCGTCGACGCCTTCTCCGGCGGCCGATTCATCTTCGCCACCGGCTCCGGCTATCTCAAGGGCGAGTTCAAGGCCCTCGGGGTGGATTTCAACAACCGCAACCAGATCTTCGACGAGGCCATCGAGGCCATGGTCGGCATCTGGACCACCGACGATTTCGCCTACGAGGGCAGCACGTTCACCGCCCTGGGCCAAACCGCCAACCCCAAACCGGTCCAGAAGCCCCATCCGCCCATCTGGATCGGCGGCAACTCCAAGCGGGCCCGCCGGCGGGTGGCCACCATGGCCAACGGCTGGACCCCGTTCCCCGCTCCCCGGGTGTTGGCCACCACGGCCCGGACCCCGCCTCTGGAGACCCTGGACGACTTGGCGGCCCTGCTCGACGAGCTGTGGACCTACGTGGACGAGGCCGGGCGAGACCCCGCCGACATCGACGTCAGCTATCTGAACCCCGTCGGCGGCCGACCGGCCGACCCCGACTTCGACGCCGACGCCCACATCGCCGCGCTGGCCGATCTGGAAGCGCTGGGGGTGACCTGGATCACCGTCAACCTCCCCGGCGACGACATCGAAGCCACCCTCGACACCATGCGCCGCTACGGCGAAACCGTCATCGCCCCCTCCCAGATCACCTAAATGCCCGACTCCGCTCCGACCGGTCCCGTCGTCCTGCCGGTTCCCGCCCCGGCCGATCCGATCGAGTTCCCGTCCTACGAGCCGACCATTCCCGCGATGATCCGGGAGGCGGTCGATGCCCACGGCCATCGGCTGCTGGGCGTGCTGGAAGAACAGCGCATGACCTACGCCGACGCCGACGACGCCTCGGCCGCCATAGCCAAGGGACTGCTGGCCCTCGGCGCAGGCAAGGGCACCCGGGTGGGGCTGCTGGCCCCCAACGGCCCCGACTGGATCGCCGCCTGGCTGGCCATCGGCCGCATCGGCGCCCTCGGCGTGATGCTCAACACCTACTACAAGGCCCGCGAGCTCGACTGGGCCATGCGCCACGCCGACGTGCAGGTGCTGCTGTGCGCCCCCCGGCATCTCGGCCACGACTACCTCGACCGCATCGAGGAGATCGCGGCCCCCGGCGGCGATCCCGCCATCCGCTCGCTGTCGCACCCCTATCTGCGATCGGTGTGGGCCTGGGGCCAGCCCGACCGGCCCTGGGCCAGGTCGATGGACGATCTGCTGGCCGCCGGCCAAGAGGTGAGCGACGAGCTCTTGGCCGCCGCCGAGGCCCAGGTGACCCCGGCCGACGAGTTCGTGGTGGTGTACACCTCGGGCAGCACCGCCGCGCCCAAGGGCGCCATACATGCCCAGGGGGCGATGGTGCGCCACGCCCACAACCTGGGGCAGTACCGCGACCTCACCCCCGACGACCGCCTCTACACCCCCATGCCCCTGTTCTGGGTGGGGGGCATGTCGTTCACCCTGGTGGCCGCCATCCACGTGGGCGCCGCAATGGTGTTCGAGGAGCGATTCGACCCCGGCGAGACCCTGGCCCTCATCGAGCGGGAGCGGGTGACCATCGTGGCCGGCTGGCCCCACATGTCCAGGATGCTCACCGACCACCCCGATTTCGAAAAGCGAGACCTTTCCTCGGTGCGGGGCGGCAGCCTCGATGTGCTCTTGCCCCCCGAGATGCGCATCGGCGATGTCGAACTGCGGGTCAACTCGCTGGGCATGACCGAGACCCTCGGTCCCCACACCCTGGGCGTGATGGGCAACCGGCTTCCCGAGGAGAAGCGGGGATCGTTCGGCTGGACCGTGCCGGGCATGGAGCACCGCATCGTCGATCCGGCCACCGGCGAAGACTGCCCGACGGGGGAGCAGGGCGAGGTGTGGGTGAAGGGCTACGCCCTCATGACCGGGCTGTACAAGGTGGAGCGGGCCGACGCCTTCACCCCCGACGGCTGGTACCGCACCGGCGACGGCGGCTACTTCGACGAGCACGGCTATTTCTTCTTCACCGGCCGGATGGGCGACCTCATCAAGTCGGCGGGCATGAACATCGCCCCCCGAGAGGTGGAGCTGGTGCTGGAAGAGCCCGAAGAGGTCATGCACGCCTTCGTGTGCGGCGTTCCCCATCCCGACCGGCTGGAAGACGTGGCCGCCGCGGTGGTGCTGCGACCCGGCCAGCAACTGACTGCCGAACAGCTCGTCGCCTATACCGCCGAGCGGGTGGCGTCGTACAAGGCCCCCCGCCATCTCGCGGTCTACGACACCCCCGACGAGCTGCCCTGGCTCGACTCGGGCAAGATCGACCGCATCGGCGTCCAACGGATCCTCACCGAGCGCTTCTCAAAGTAGGGCCATGAAGATCCACGGCATTTCTTCTGGCCGTCAGTTCCTTGATCGGTCGAAATAATGACCTTCATCCACGACCTGCTCACCGTCGTGCCCCGACGGGACGACTTCATCGTCGCCGGAGACCACCGTTTGTCCACCGAGGAGGTCATCGACTGGGCCCACCGGGCGTCGGCTGATCTCGAACCGGGCCAGCCCACTGCCTTCCAGCTTCCCACCAGCCCTGAGGGAGTAATCGCCTATCGGGCCTGCTGGCGAGCCGGCGCGGTGCCCGTTCCCCTGCTCCACGCCGACGGCGGCCGCCAGAGGGATCATGCGTTCGCCCTTCTCGGCCTAAACCGGCTCTTCGATCCCACCGACCACGCCGCCGGCGACCCCTCCCCCCCTCCCCCCGCCCCGACCAACCCCGACGACCGGGCCCTCATCATGTTCACCTCCGGCTCATCGGGCGTCCCCAAGGGGGTGGTCCACACCCAGGCCTCCATCGCCTACAAGGTCCGCCAATACATCCACATCAGCGGCCTCACCGCCGACGACACCGTGCTGTTCCCAGCCTCACTGGCCCACGTGGCCGGACTCCTGCACGGCGTGCTCATCCCCGGAGCGCTCTCCATGAAGACCGTGCTCATGGCCCGCTGGGACCCGGGCGAAGCCCTTCGGCTCATCGAGCAGGAGCAGGCCACCTACATGATCGGACCGCCCACCTTCTTCAACGACCTCATGGACCACCCCGACTTCAGCCCCAGCCGAACCGCCTCCTTCCGGTTCCTCTCCATCGGCGGCTCCAGCGTGACCCCCGCCTTCGTGCATCGGGCCCGAGAGGCCTTCGGCTGCATCGTCAAGCGGGCCTACGGCTCCACTGAGGCCCCCACCGTCACTGCCTGCACCAACCACGACGATCCCGAGCGCATGGCCAACACCGACGGCCGCCCCTTCTCGCCTACCCAGATCAGGATCGACGAGCACGGCGAGATCCAGGTCCACGGACCTGAGGTGACCGTCGGCTACCTCGATCCTGCCCACACCGCCGCCGCCTTCACCGACGACGGCTGGTTCCGCACCGGCGACCTGGGCCAGATCGATGAAGGCGGCTTCCTTACCGTCGTCGGACGGCTGGGCGACAAGATCATCCGGGGCGGCGAGAACATCGATGCCAACGAGGTGGAGGCCATCCTGGAGGCCCACCCGGCAGTGGGCCAGGCCGTGGTGCTGGGGGAGCCCGACCACCGCCTCGGCGAGCGGGTGGCCGCCTTCGTGGTGGCCGACGGCTCATTCAACCTCGATGAGTGCCGCCGTTGGTTCTCCGAGTCCGGTGCGGCCCGCTTCATGACCCCCGAGCGCATCATCCCGATCGACGACATGCCCACGATGCCCTCGGGAAAACCCGACCGCACCCAGTTGGCCGAAAAACTCCGCCCCCCAACCCGATAAACTTCCCGTCGTGGCCCAGTACCAGACCCCCGAGTGGCACCCGGCGTTCGAGGAGTATTGCGAGACCATCTTCGAGCTGGCCGAAGACGACGTCGACGTCATCCAGGCCCGAGTGGCTGAGCGCCTCGAGGTGTCCCGCCCTGCGGTGTCTGAGATGATCCACCGCTTGGAGGCCGAGGGCCTGGTCACCCTCAAGGGCCGGTCGATCGAGCTGTCTCCCGATGGAATGGACCTGGCCGAGCGGGTGGTGCGCCGCCACCGTCTGGCCGAGGTGTTCCTCACCCAGGTGCTGGGCCTGTCGTGGGCCGACGCCCACTCCGAGGCCGGCAAGTGGGAGCACGTCATCTCCCCCCTGGTGGAGCAGGCCATGATGCGGGTGCTCGACGACCCCACCACCTGCCCTCATGGCAACCCCATCCCCGGTTCCGACTATCAGGCCCCCGCAACGCAAGCGCTGGCCGAAGTCGGGGTGGGCAAGAAGTTCGTGGTTACCCGCATCACCGAAGAGCTGGAGTTCACCGAGGGTTTGCTCGACTTCCTCGAGGGCTCCTCAGTAATCCCCGGCGCCCAGGGGATCATCACCGCCTCCTCCCCCGACGGAACCACCACCGTGGAGATCGACGGCAACCACGTCGGCATCGGCGGCTTCGTCAGCGAGCGCATCTTCGTCACCGCCGCCTAAACCGCCGCCCGGATAGATGTGGACCTAACTCCCACACCAGACCAGGAGGCGTTGCGACAGGAGTGCCGTCAGTGGCTCAAGCAGAATCTTCCCTGGGAGTACGGCGAGGGCTTGCCGCCGCTGTTCGACGATTTGGCCGAAGAGGTCGCCTTCCTCCGCGAGTGGCAGGCTGCCCTGGCCGAAGCCCGCTTCGTGGGTGTCTCGTGGCCGGTTGAGTTCCGCGGGCGGGGGGCCGGCCCGCTCCATCACTACATCGTCCAAGAGGAGCTGGCCCGGGCTCGGGCTCCCGAGCTGGTCGGCCGCCTCGGCGTGAACCTGATCGGTCCGACCCTGCTGGCCCATGGTACCGACGAGCAGAAACAGCGCTGGCTCCCCTCGATCCTCCCTGCCGAGCAGCTCTTCTGCCAGCTTTTCAGCGAGCCCGATGCGGGCAGCGATTTGGCGTCGCTGTCCACCCGGGCCGTTCCCGCCGACGGCGGATGGCGGCTCAGCGGCCAGAAGGTGTGGACCTCCTACGCCCAGTTCGCCGACTGGGGCCTGTGCCTGGCCCGCTCCCACCCCGATGAGCCCAAGCACCGGGGCATCACCGTCTTCATGGTGAACATGCACACCCCCGGGGTGGACATCCGCCCCCTGCGCCAGATCACCGACGAGTCCGACTTCAACGAGGTCTTCCTCAACGACGTGTTCGTGGCCCACGACCAGGTCATCGGCGAACCCGGCGACGGCTGGCGGGTGTCGCAGTCCACCCTCAGCGTGGAGCGGGGCACCAATCCCCGCCAGCTCGTCATCCACCTCCAGCTCCTTGAGGAGCTGTTATGCCTGGCCGCCGACACCGGCCGCAACCAAGACCCCGTGATCCGCCAAGCGCTGGCCCGCTCCTACATCGAGGTCCGCCTGTTCCAGCTTCAGAACTGGCGAGTGCTTTCCCGGCTGGCCCACGGCCGCGACCACGGCCCGGAGTCGGCCACCGCCAAGCTCTTCTGGAGCGAGATGAGCCAGCGCCTGCACCGCACGGCCATGGACGTGCTGGGCGCCGCCGCCCCCCTGTGGCGGGGCGACCCCCACAGCCCCGGCGAGGGCCGCTGGCAGCGCTCCTGGCTGTACTATCAAGCTGCGACGATCTTCGCCGGAACCAGCGAAATCCAGCGAAACATCATCGCTGAGCGCACTTTGGGCTTACCACGGGAGCCGCGATAGCAATTTCCGCTGTACAGCTAGCCTTGTACAACCCGGGCCTCCCCCGAGAGCCCCGTTAGGAGCACCAATGAGCACCGCCTTCGACACCATCGAATACAGCGTCGATGAGGCTGTGGCCACCATCACCTTGAACCGGCCTGATGTGGCCAATGCCCAGGACACCCAGCTCATCGACGAGCTCGACGCCGCCTTCGACCTGGCCGAGGCCGACGACGAGGTGCGGGTGGTGGTGATGGCCGCCAACGGCCGCCACTTCTCCGCCGGCCACGACCTCAAGGCGCTGGTGGGCGATGTGGAGCCCGACAAGTGGCGTCTCATGCGGGACACGCCGGAGGGCAAGTTCCTCCACGAAAAAACCATGTACTTCGACCGCTGCCTGCGTATCCGCGACTTCCCCAAGCCAACCATCGCCGCCGTCCACGGCAAGTGCATCGCCGCCGGCGTGATGCTGGCGGCCATGTGCGACTTGATCGTGGCCTCAAGCGACGCCTCCTTCCAGAACCCGGTGCTGCGCATGACCGGCGCCGCGGTGGAGATCCTCATCGAGCCGTGGGAGATGCCGCCCCGCAAGGCCAAGGAGTTCCTGCTCACCGCCCAGACCATCTCAGCGGCCGACGCCGAGCGCCTGGGCATGGTCAACCGGGTGGTGCCCCGCGACGAGTTGGCCGCCACCACCAAGGAGATGGCCGAGGCCATCGCCCTGGTCCCCCCGGCCACCGCCGCCGTGGTGAAGCGGTCCATCAACAAGGCCCTCGAGCTGATGGGCCAGAAAGACTCCTGGGACTACCACTTCATGGCCCACCACTGGATGCACAACACCGACACTGCCCTGGGCGCGCTGGAGCGGCGCATGCAGAAGTCGTCGATGAAGGAAGTCTTCGCCGAGCACCGCGATGAGTAAGCCGCTTACCGGCACACTGGAGCTCGACGTCGGGCGGCTGCGGCGGGAGCGCTACGCCAAGCTCCAGGCCCAGATGGCCGCCGACGGGCTCGACGCCCTCGTGCTGCTCCACGGTCCCCACGTGGCCTACGCCACCGACTGCCTCCCCAAAGCCGCCGATGCCACCCACGTCTCGGCCAACCGCCCGGTGGCCGTGGTCCTGGCCGACCACTCCCGGCCCTGCCTGCTGGGCGGCGATCCCGACGGCCTCGACGTCGACCCCCATCCCGCCGTGTGGCCCGACATCGACGAAGGCGGCGCCGACCTCGGCGCCCAACTCGACGCCATCCTGGGCAAGACAGCCCACGGCGGGCGTGTCGGCATCGACCTGATGACCGGGGCCATGCGCCGCACCGGCGTGCTGTCGGCCGCCGACATCACCGACGCCGCCAACACCATGGGCGCGGTCAAGCTCCACAAGACCGTCGACGAGCTGGCCTGCATCCACCAGGCCCAAGCCCGCACCAACCGGGCCATGGCTACCGTCCAGGAGGCCCTCGTTCCCGGCGTGCGCCGCAGCGAGCTGGCCGCCGTGTTTCTCCGCCGCCTCCGGGAAGAGGGCATCGACGCCAACATGATCGACGTCATCTTTCAGCCTATGGCCCGGCGCATGGCCGACGGCCCCCGCACCACCACCGGCCACCTCGCCTTCCCCACCTGGTCGGGCGACCCCGTCTACGCCGAAGGCGACCTCATCTGGGTGGACGCCGGCAGCGACTACCACGGCTACGCCTCCGACTTCGGCCGCACCTGGGTGGTCGGCCGTCCGCCCACCCCCGCCGAGCAGCTCTGCTTCGAGCGGTGGCTGGCGGTGATGGACGCTTCCTACGAGGCCATCGTCCCCGGCGCCACCTTCGCCGATGTGTGTGCCGCGGCCACTGCCGCCGACGCCGCCCATCAGCCACACGACGAGCGCCCCTGGATGCCCCACTTCTACCTCGTCCACGGGGTGGGCATCGAGAGCGCCGAGATGCCCTTCTTGGGCACCGACAACGGCCCCGACTTCGACGCCGCCCACGCTCTGGCGCCCGGCATGGTGCTGGTGCTGGAGCCCGCAATCTGGGACGACGGCACCGGCGGCTACCGGGCCGAGGAGATCGTGGCCGTTACCGACGACGGCTGGATCCCCCTGGGCGGCGGCCACCCCTACGACCCCTTCGAGGCGCCCACGTGAGCCTGCACCTCCAACGCCGGACCCGAGCGGTCGATGCCCTGGCCGCCGCCGGGATCGACATGCTGGTGGCCGGACGCCAAGACCACATCAACTACATCACCGGCGCCCACCAGCTCTGGACCGCCGGCGCCCGCCCGTTCGGCCCGGTATGCACCCTCAATGTCGCCACCGGCGAGATCTTCCTGCTGTCCACCTGGGACGAAGGTGTCCCTGAGGACATCGATTTAGACCACCTCCACGGCATCACCTGGAACGGGGCCATCATCTACCAGCGCCTGGCCGCCAACCCTGGCATGGCCGCCGCCCAACGGGTGGGGGTCGACGCCTGGTCGCCGGGCATGGCCGGGCTGCTCAGCGCAGTGGCGCCCAACGCCGAGATCGTCCCCGCCGATGACATCTTGCTCAGGGCCCGCCGCACCAAGCTCCCCTCGGAGGTCGACGCCATCCGGGCCGCCTGCGCTGTGGCCGCCGAAGCCGCCGAAGCCGCCCTTGCCCATCCCGGCACCGATGCCCAGCGTCTGGCCGTCGGCGTTGAGGCCATGGCTCTGGCCGGATCGTCCACCCCCGCCGCCGAGCCCCGAGCACGCGGACCCGTCGTCGATTTCAGCTGCATCCGTTTCCACTACGAGGGCGGTCTGGGCCGCACTGCGGGCGGCGCGCCCCCCGAGGCCCGCCCCCACGCTGCCCTCATTGCCGCCTGCGTCCCCGGTGCCACCGGCCACGACCTGCGCCAAGCCGCCCCCGACGGCGATTGGCTCATTCGAGGTAGCGGTATGGGTTTCGAGCCCCCGGTGATCAACCCCCACTACGGCAAGAGCGAAGTCCTTGAAGAACACATGGTGCTCAGCGTGAGCGCTGCCACCGGCGCCGAATATGCTCGCGACACGGTTCTCGTCACCGAATCAACACCCGAAATCCTCTCCTCGGAGGAGCCATGAACCTCGACTACCACGCCTACGACGCCGACAACCACCTATACGAGCCCATCGACGCCTTCACCCGCCACCTCCCCGAGCGCTATCGAAGCGCCATCCGCTATGTAGACGTGGACGGCCGCACCAAGATCGCCATCAACAACAAGATCAGCGAGTACATCCCCAACCCCACCTTCGAGGTGGTGGCCGCCCCCGGCGCGTGGGAGGAGTACTACCGGGGCAACAACCCCGACGGCATGACTCTGCGGGAGTTCACCGGCAAGCCCATCCGCTGCCTGGCTGCCTTCCGCAACCCCGAAGACCGCATCAAGCTGCTCGACGAGCAGGGCGTGTACGCCACCCTGCTGTTCCCCACGCTGGCCTCGCTGCTCGAAGAGCGGATGAAGGACGACGTCAACCTGACGCACGCCGCCGTCACCGCCTTCAACCGGTGGATGCTCGATGAGTGGACTTTCAACTACCAAGACCGCATTTTCCCCACCCCGATCATCACCCTTCCCGACCCCCGTCGGGCCATCGAGGAACTGGAGTGGTGCGTGGAGAACGGCGCCCGAGCCGTGCTGATCCGCCCCGCCCCGGTGCCCGGGGTGAGGGGCTCCCGCTCCATGGGCCTGCCGGAGTTCGACGACTTCTGGAATGCGGTGGAGCAAACCGGGATCTTGGTCACCTGCCACGCCTCCGACTCCGGCTACGACGCCTACGCCAGCGACTGGGAGGGCGGGCGAGACGAGTTCCTGCCGTTCAAGCCCGGCGCCTTCCGCACCGTCATCAGCCACGGGCGGCCCATCTTCGACACCATGGCGGCCATGATCTGCCACGGCCTGTTCGAGCGCCATCCCAGCGTGCGGGTGGCCTGCATCGAGAACGGATCCACCTGGGTGGCCCCCCTGCTGTTGGAGCTGTCCGAGGCCTACGGCAAGATGCCCCAGGAGTTCGCCGAAGACCCGGTGGCAACCTTCCGCCGCCACATCTCGATCAGCCCGTTCTATGAGGAGGACATCTCCGGGCTTATCGACCACATCGGCATCGACCGGGTGCTGTTCGGCTCCGACTTCCCCCACCCTGAAGGCCTCGGCCAGCCGCTCGACTTCGTCAAGGAAGTGGCCGACCGCAGTCCCGAAGACCAGAAGAAGGTCATGTCCGAGAACCTCAAAGAGCTCCTGACTTTGAGGCCGGCCGCATGACCAACCGCAAAGAGCTCCTCACGCATCGCCTGGCCGCATGAGCGAACAGTCAGAGCAAACCACGGACTCCAGCGTCTTCTCGCGCTCCGACACCGACGAGGCCTCCGAGGCCGAGCGCACCAAGGGCCTGATCGAGCCGGTCGCGCTGGGGGAGTGGATGGACGCCCAGGGCCTCGCAGGCCGGGGCGAGCCCATCACCAGCCGGTTCGTCTCCGGCGGCGCATCAAACGAGATTTTCGAGATCGGCCGGGGCGAGCACCGCTGGGCCCTGCGCCGACCGCCCCGCAAGGTTCCTGAAGGCCGCAACGAGACCATGATGCGGGAGTTCCGCATCCTCTCCGCCTTGGCCGACACCGACGTTCCCCACGCCCGAGCCGCCGGCGGCACCGACGACACCAGCATTATCGGGGCGGCCTTCTACCTCATGGACTTCGTCGACGGCTGGTCGCCCATCAGCGAGCCCGGCTGGCCCGAGCCATTCGGGTCCGACATCAGCGCCCGCCCCGGTCTGGCTTACGAGCTGGTCGATGCCATCGCCCGGCTGTCCAAGGTGGATTGGCAGGCCAATGGCCTTGAGGGCCTCGGCCGCCCCGACGGTTTCCACGAGCGCCAGGTCGACCGCTGGTACGCCCATCTCGAACGCTTCAAGTTCCGGGACATTCCCGGCCTCGACGAAGCGGGCGACTGGCTAAGGGGCCGCACCCCCCGCAGCTATACGCCCGGCATCATGCACGGCGACTACCAGTTCGCCAATGTGATGTTCCACCACGGCGCGCCCGCCCGGATGGCCGCCATCGTCGACTGGGAGATGGGCACCGTGGGCGACCCGCTGCTGGATTTGGCCTGGGTGGTGATGAACTGGCCCGAGGACGAAGCCGGCCGCCCCACGGTGGGCTACGTCGACTACGAGGGGCTGCCCTTCCGCGACGACCTGCTGGAGCGCTACGCCACCATGTCGGGCCGCGACGTCGATGAGATCGACTATTACGTGATCCTGGCCCGCTTCAAGCTGGCCATCGTGCTGGAGGGCGGCTACGCCCGCTTCGTGGCCGGCGGCGCCGACAACCCGAGAATGGAAGCCTTCGGCCGAGTAGTCCTAGACCTCGCCCGCGACGCCGCCGCCCTGGCCCAAACCACCACCCTCTAGCGGCCGTCCGGCTAACCGCTTAGGCGTCCCACACCACCGGCAAGGCGGCGGGGGCCCGGAAGGCCAGGCCGGCGATTTCCGGGGCCTCGGCTTCGGGGTCGAGGCGCAGGCCGGGAAGCCGGTCCAGCAGGTGCTCCAGCACCGCCCGCATCTCCATGCGGGCCAGGTGGATGCCCAAACACAGGTGCGGCCCGGTGGCGAAGGCCATGTGGCCTTTGGGCTGGCGGAAGATGTCGAACCGCTCGGGGTCGTCCCAGCGGGAAGAGTCGTGATTGGCCGAGCCCAGCGAGGTGTTCACCGCCGAGCCGGCCTTGATGTCAATGCCGTCTATCACCGCATCGGCTGTCGCGGTGCGAGAGATCCCGGTCAGCGGCGCCTCCCACCGCAGCGCCTCCTCCACCGCGGCGGTCACCAGCGACCGGTCGGCTCGCACCGCCTCCAACTGCGCCGGATCCGACAGCAACCCCACCATCATGTTGCTGGCCGCCCGATAGGTGGTCTCGGCCCCCGCGGGCAGCAGAAGCCGGCAGAAGGCGATGATCTCGTCGTTGGTCAGCCGCTGCCCGTCCAGCTCGGCATGGGCCAAGATGCTGATCAGATCCTCTTGCGGATCGGCCCGCCGGCCCTCTACTACCGGTTCCAAGAAGTCGTACAGCCATTGCGAGGCCGCAAACCCCCGCTCGATCTCGGTGGCCATGTTGGTGATCTCCACCGCCCGGCGGTAGAAGGCGGGCAGGTCGGCCTCCGGCAGGCCCAGCGCGATGGCGATCACGTGTACCGGGAACACGAACATCAGCTCGGCCACCAGATCGGCCCGGCCCCGGTCGATGAAGGCGTTGATGTAGTGGTCGAGCACCGGGTTCACAATGTCGTGCTCCCACCGCTCCATCTCCCGGCGGGTGAACGCCTGCTGGATCAGCTTGCGGTATTGCCCGTGCTCGGGCTCGTCCATCTCCAAGATGGTGTGGCCCATCACCAAGCCCATCGATTCGGCGTACCCCGCCGACGAGAACGTGGCCCCGTCCCGCAGCACCGCCTCCACGCCGTCGTAAGACAGCACGTTCACGATCTGCCGCTCCCCTGCCATCAGGTCGCTCACACTCACCGCCCCCAGCATCTCCGACACGCTGCCCCGGTGAACCGGGCATTGGGCCAGGAGCTCGGTGTACACCTCATAGGGGTTGATGGCGTGCTCGGCCCCCTGGTCTTGGTCGAAGGCGTCAAACGGGTCGTAGCCTTCGTCACCGTGTTCGGGGGCTCGGGCGGCGGCTAAAATCTCGCCCGGAGTCATCTCGAACTTCATGTCAAGTCGCTGCTATACCGAGTCTCGAACTTCATAGTCAGCCACTGTAAATCCAACCCAGAGAGTGCGGTAGTCCCATGGCCATCGATTTTTCCGTAGAGCCCGAATTCCAAGAGACTCTCGACTGGATGGACACATTCGTCACCACCGAGATCGAGCCCATCGACCTCTATTTCCGGGGCGAGGTCAACCCCTTCGACCGCACCAATGAGACGGCCAACGCCCTGATCCGCCCGCT
>JAJEDQ010000076.1 GCA_022821445.1 Acidimicrobiia bacterium
TCCAGGTAGCGGATGGCGATGAGGTCGGGGGTGGGGTCGCCTGTGTGGATGGCGTTGAACACCAGCTCGATGGCGTTGGCCTCGCCCTGGGCCACCGTCTCGAACTGATAGCGCTCGCCGTCGGCCACCCGCATGAGGGCCTCAGCCTCGCCCTCGGCCTCCAAGATCTGGCTCTGCTTGAGGCCCTCTGAGCGCAAGATGGCCGATCGCTTGTCGCCTTCGGCCTCGGTCACGATGGCCCGGCGATCCCGCTCGGCCTTCATCTGGCGGTGCATGGCCTCGGTCACATCGGGCGGCGGCTCGATGCGCTGGATCTCTACTCGCACCACCCGGGTCCCCCACTTGTCGGTGGCGTCGTCGAGAATCTGGCGCAGCTTGCTGTTGATCAGCTCTCGGGAGGTGAGGGCGGAGTCGAGGTCGAGGTCGCCCACCACGTTTCTCAGGTTGGTCTGGGCCAGCTTGGTAACGGCCAGCTGGAAGTTGCCCACGTTGTACTTCAGCTTCACCGGGTCGGTGGCCTCGAAGAAGATCACCGCGTCCACCGTGACCACCACGTTGTCCTTGGTGATCACCTCTTGGGGGGGCACGTCGATAACCCGCTCTCGCATGTCGACCTTGCTCATGCGCTGCACAAACGGGAGGATCCAGCGCAAGCCGGAGTACACCGTGCGCTGATAGCGGCCCAGAATCTCGATGAGGCCCCGCTCATAAGGCCGAATGATTCGGATACCCAACGCGGCGATAAGGATGAGCACCAGCGCGATGATGATGAAGAGGGCGACCACGGCTTCCATGACTGCTACCTAGCTTTCTGTGCTCTCAGCGGTTTGCTCTTGGGGGATGGGAATCACCACCAGGTGGGTGCCATCGATTTGGGTGACCATTACCTTGGTGTCGACTTCAATGGTCTCGGCGGCGGAAGCCCGCCATTCCTCGCCCCCGATCCGCACCATGCCGGTCTGCGCGTCGTCGTCCACCCGCTCGATGATCTTGCCGTGGGCGTCGAGGAGCCGGCTGGCCCCCACCCGGGGCTGCTCATCTTTGTCGAGGCGACGGACGAACCGGCGCAAGTAGACAAAGCTGACGGCGCTGCCCGCGAAGAAAACCAGCCACTGCCAGAGGATGTGAACATCCACCCAGGCCAAGACCGCGGCCGCGGCGGCGCCGATGGCGAAGGGGAGCAGGAAGAACCCGGCGGTGAACACCTCGGCCAGGGAGAAGACCACCGCAGAGCACGTCCACAGCCAGCGCCAGACTTCGTTCTCCACCTCATGCTCCTCTCGCGGTCAAGGTCATGGTATCTGTTTTTCGATGCGGTTCCTCCCAGGAGGGCTGCTATCGTAAATCGGCCCTCGCGGGTCGAGAGCCCCCATCGTCCAGCGGCCTAGGACGCCGCCCTTTCAAGGCGGTAACACGGGTTCGAATCCCGTTGGGGGTGCAAATTATGCTTCAACCCAGGGTGCCGGGGAATCCCGCTTCTCGGCGTCTCTTGCAGTCGGCCTCTTCGCCGGGCGACCGCAATCCCGCCTTCTTGGTGCCAGACGTCGTCGTGACCCAATCCGAGGCGACCGGCCAAGCAGGGGGGCTCAGGCGTGGGTGCGTTCTATTGTGATCCATCCTTGGGCGGCAGCGTGGGCTACTCCTTGGGTCGCGGCGGGGACCTCGAGCTGGGTCCACAGGTCGGCGAGCATCCTCTGTAGTTGGCGTTTGGAGTAGCCCAGTTCTTGGGCCAGGCGTTCTTGCTTGGTCCCGTTGGCTAGGCCTTGTAGGCATAGGAGCAGCGGCGCGTTGGGCACTGTCTTCCAGCGGTCTGGGGCGGGTGCGGTGGCTTTGCCGGTGGGCACCGGTTCCCTTTTGCGGTGTGGGCGGCTCTGCTGCTCTGCGGGGGTGTGGGATGGTGGCATGATCCACCCCTGTTGTACGGCCAGGGCCACTCCCTGGACTTGGTTGGCGACGCCGAGGCGCTTCCACATGGAGCCCAGCCGGCGGTACATACCCCGGGTCGTTGTTGCGTTGCGGTTGGCCAGGGCGGCTATCGGCTCGCGTGCTGCGACTGCGATTATCCATTCGATTTCTTGGGCAGTGGGGGCTGCGGGCAGTCGGGCTTCGCAGTAACGGGCTACCGCCGTGGCCGCGTCGGCTAGGCGGCGGGCTCCTCGGGGGTGCAGCAGTTCGGCGAACACCTCGTGTCGCAGGTGCGCTGGCGGCGTGGCCGCGATCTGGGTCGCCCCCGTCTTGGGGGCGATGGCCTCGACATCTGGGTCTGCGAGCAGCGCTCGGGCCGTGGACCGCAGATATGCCCGTACCGCATGCCAGGCATCGCCGACCTGGGCATCATCGGGGTTGCCGTCCATCAGCTCTGCGACTCTCGAGCTGGAGTCTGCGATGCCCCTGCGGTACGCAGGGGGCAGCGCACCGGCGTAAACCAGCGCAGCCAGCCGCTGGAATTCATCCGACCAGGGTTCAGTGTGCCTGCCGGGGCCATAGCCGCACTGATGGGCCTGAACCACCCGTGAAGCGAAATGAGCGATCCGCACCGCGAAAGAGTTGATGGCGCCAAACCCTCCGCGATCAGAGTTCACAAAACGAGAATACAGGCTCCCGCAAAAAATTGAGCCTGCGCGTAATTGTGGGGTTGGGGGTGGTTGAGGGCCGGAGCCTTCCCATAGACATCGCAGACGTGGTTGCAGCGAAAGTCGCCGCAGCAGCAGATGGCACGATCCCCTCTTCAGAAGCAGATATCGGGAGGCTGTCCGACGGGCTGTGGCAGCGATACGGCGAGGACTCGATTTCTCCCGCCCTGTTGGCGTACTGGCAGGAAACTTGTTCCCACATCGGACCATCGAGAGGCGGGCGCTGGAGCGGCAGCACCGAAGACGTGCTCGGCTACCTCAAGTCGTTTCACCGCGTGTGCGACGGAATCCCAAAGCGCAGCCTGTCCGTGCCCCTTGCGGTGTCGAACGTGTGCGTCGTCATCTCACAACAAGACGCCGTAGCCCCGGCCAAAGACGCCCGCTCAGTGTTCGAGAGCCGGGGAGCGATGGTGGTGGCCTCCCACGAGCGCAGCCACGCAAGCGCCGACGGCCTGAGGGAGTGTCTGGAGAAGGTCCGGTCGCCCAACACGCAAGCAGCCGGCGAAAGCGGGGCGGCCGATGGCGCCAACGACGTTGTCGTCGCCAAACCGGACGGCGCACGGCCCGAGGTCTTCGTCGATGCCGCGAGACTGGGCTGGAAGATCATCGAGGAGCACGGTTGCGAGTGGGGCCAGGAGCAAGGGGATCTCCGCTGGAACGTCGAGCTGGGGTCCGGCCCGCTCAACACGGCGCATGTCGTGGCAGTGACACAAGCCCGACAGGACAGCCCTGTGGCCGCGCTATACCGCGGTGAGGACGACCAGCCCCTCCAAGAGGGCTGGCTCACCTCGGCGCGGCCACCCCGCCTCAGAATAGAGACGCTTCCCGACGGCAGCCTCCTCGTCGTCGAAGGCGTGCCAGCCGTCGCGGTGGGCCAGCGTGCCCAGCAAAGCGGCGTTGAGTTGTCTGAACTGGACGCGCCCTGCTGGGGGCAGCGATGGAACCGGCGGGCGACTGGCGAAGAGCTCTCCGACGCTACCGTCCTGTACGGGGACGCGGCGCTGATACACCTGATCCGAGACCGCTCCTCAGGCGCGGAACTGGTAGCCGACCCCCGACACCCCAACACCTACCGATACGCCAGCGGCGAGCTCGAAGTGGCGCTCTTCGACCTAAGACCCCAAGCAGTCATCCTGCTGACCGCACACCAACACCACCCGCTCCCCGAAACAAAACAACTCAAAGACCTCATAAGCGAATAAGCCTCAACCGGGACTCGGTGGAGGCCCTGCTCCTTGAGAGGATGGAAGGCGTGTCAAACGCTGATACGTTTGACACGCTAACTCTCGTAACGCGCTAAATGTCTTCATATGTCCCCCACCCCCCACATTGGCGGCCGGATCCGTGACGAAGGACTCATAATCCGCAGGCTCAGGGTTCAAGTCCGAGGGGGTGCAAATTTCAGCCGCGGTCGTGCATCGCGGTGTCGACACACAGGGTGCGCCCTGGACAACGGCGCCCTGCCACCCGCATCGAATCTGGAGCGCTAGGGCGCGGACAAGGGGTCTTGAGCGGTCAGGAGGTCTGCCGCGCCGATGGCGGTAATGCGGTCGGTGAGCGCGAAGCGATGGGGGCCGGCGTACACAACGAAGAGGTGGTCGAGTTCGAGGTCGGCCAGGGCGATGTGCATCGACTTCGTGACCGCCGGCTGGGCCGTGCGCTTGATCTCGAATCCGAGGACCCGTCCGTCGGTCTCCAAGCGCAGGTCAAGCTCCGCACCTCCATGGGTCGACCAGTAGGCCGGGTCGGCGGAGGCGAACCTGGTGAGGATCTGCGCGTCAACCGACCGGGCAATCAATGGCACTCGGCCAGTTCATCCTTGAAATTCTGCTATGCGATAGTGGAATTTCAAAGATTGAGCAGGGCCATGTCGATCAGATCGCCCTGCGGATCACCCAACTCCAGGGCGAACCCAACTTCGGTCCCGAGGGCCTGGCCACCCGAAGCTCCCAGGCGGAAATTTGAGTAGAACAATCCACCCGGCGCGCGAGTAGAGTGCATAAGCCCCACAGCATGGTCCCGTGGTGCAGTTTGGAGTGCACGCCGGCCTGTCAAGCCGGAGGTCGCGGGTTCAAATCCCGTCGGGACCGCACAACAGAACACGGTCGGGTAGCTCAGTTGGCAGAGCGTCCGCCTGAAAAGCGGAAGGTCACCGGATCGACGCCGGTCCCGACCACCACCCACCCCCCAACGGCCCGGAGCGAAGCCCAACCCCGCTCCGGGCCGTGCCCTTGCTGGGAATCCGTTGCCGGTTTGGGGGGGAGTCCGTGTACGCTGAAGGCGGTGGAGTTGGGGGACTCGAACCCCCGCGGTCTGCTGTCAAGACCTACCGCCCCGCCTGGTCGGGAAGCCCCATAACGGGGGAGCAGCGCTCCCTCAACAGGCCGCACCAGGCCCTTGCGCAAGGCTTGGTGCAGCCTGTCTCACTCTACGTGCCTAGCTGAGATACCTCAAGCAACATGGAGAGGTATTTAAATGACTGAAACCTACTAAAGGAGCTGGCCGTAGTGGGCGGTGACGTTTTCGGGGTAGCTGCGGGAGAAGTAGTTCCAGAGCTGCTCGCCGTAGGTGGAGGGTCGATAGGAACTGGACATGTCGGCCACGCCGGCTTCGGTCTCGGCGATGCTGGCCATGAACCCGGCGCTGTTGTGGTGGGGGCTGGCGGCCACGGCGGCGGCGAATTTCTCATCGAGTGGCAGCGGGGTTAGGGCCACGTCGAGCGACGGTCCGTGGAAGTATCCCGCCGAGTAGCGCTCTTCGGTGGTGATCACCTGGTGGGCGGTGGCCACCAGGTAGTTGCCGGTCATGGCCTGGAGCGTCTCGCCCAGGTTGATCACGTATGAGCCCTCTATGGAGGGCACGTCGATCCACTGGCCGTTTTGGTTCTGCACTTGCAGCCCGGCGGTGGGGCCGGGGTCGAGCACGGTCAGGAACCCGGTGTCTCGGTGGGCGTTGACTCCGGCCTCGCCTGCGGGGGTGGGGGGATAGTGGATGAACTTGGCCAGCGACATGGTTTGGGTGCCGAAGAACCGCTCCAGGTAGTCCTCGCCCAGCCCCAGCCCCAGCGAGAGCGCCCCCAAGAGGCGGTTGGCCAAGCCCCCCAGCTCGTCGAACCACTGGTTGGCGAGCTCTCGGTGGCCGGGCAGGAGCCCGTCGGGCAGCCACTGGTTGGGGCCCAGCAGGCGCCGGTAGTAGGGCTCGACGTCTTTGGGCCCGGCCGGCCACTCGGTCCACCAGTCGATCTGCTCTCGGATGTCGGGGCGGTTGTTGGTGTATTCGGCCCCCTCCGGCTCCCAGCCCCGGAAGTGGCGGGAGCGCCGCTTGTCGATCAACTTCTTCTGCTCTTCGGAGAAGGCGAAGAACTTCCGCAGCATGGCGAAGATGTTGTCGCTCAGGTCGTCGGACACCCCGTGGTTCACCACCAGCAGGAAGCCGACCTCGTGGCAGATCCGGCACAGCTCCTCGGCCAGGGCCTCGCGCTCGGCCCGGGTTCCCGACAGGGGGCTGAGATCCACCACGGGGATCTGATCGAACGCGCCTGCGGCGGTCACGCTGTTAAGGGTAGCGGTCATCGCCTTGCTGCCTGAATGGGGTCAGCCAGTGGGCGATCAGCCGAAGTCGCCGCCCGCGAACCAGCTGTCGAAGGCGGGGCGCATGGCCACGTCGATGAGCTCGATCCGCAGGCCGGTGGTGGGGGGAACCAGAAAGGCGAACCCCTGAAGCCCACCATCTTCGCTGGCCCCGCCGTAGATGAGCTCGCACCCCCCGGCCTGGAGCGCGGCGATGTCGGCGTGGAGGTCTTCGGTCCAATAGCCCATGTGGTTGAGCCCCCCGTAGAGGTCGAAATCCCAGAACGATCCTTTGGGGCCGGCGGCCAGTTCGAGCTGCACTGGGCCCTCCACCGTGTAGGAGAACTGCACGCTGGTGGACACCACCTCGCCCTCTATCAGCAGATCGAGATCGAGCGACTGCAAGGAGTGCCAAGTGAGCCCGGTGGCGGCCGAGATGTGGGCCATGGACTCCTCGACGTCGGCCACCACGATGCCGGTATGGAATGGGTCGGTGATCAGAGCCATGTCGGCACGGTAGCCGGTGCTACCCAGGGTGCTCTAGGTCGTCGATGTCGGCGACGAACTCGCGGGCGTTGTCGTTGAACTCAGCGACCGTCCCGATGGTCTTGGCCTTGGCGGTCCCTCCACGCAGCGCGGCCAGCGGGTCGGTCTGGTCGCCTACATAGCCCAGGGCGAACGCGCCTTGGGTGTAGCCCATCATTTTCAGCAGGTCGTCGTCTAGGGAGCGGGCGATCTCGGGTGGGCAGGCCAGATACTGGTTCTCCTCTTGGCGCACCCAACCCACCGCGTAGGTGATGTTCACCCCCCGGCGCACGGCGCTGCTGGTGTTGGCCCCGGCGCCGTGGAGAACCTTGCCGTCGTAGAACAGCACACTGCCCCGGTCCATCTCGGCCTGGGCATCGGGCAAGTTGAGGGCCGCGTCGTCGCCCACGCCTGAGCTGCCGGCCAGTATGTGGGTGGCGCCGTTGGCCGCGGTGAAGTCGGTGAGCGCCCACATGGTGTTGCACTGCACGTGGTAGTCGGCCCCGAAGGGGAAGAAGTCGAAGGCCATCTCGTCGCGGTGGAGCTTTTGGCGGGTCTCGCCCGGCGCCACGGAGATGATCTGGGTGAGGTGGAGCTGCACCGCGCTGACGTGGCTGAGGAAGTGGCTCACCACCCCGACCACGACGGGGTCCATCACCAGTTCACGGGCGGTGGGACAGCGGGCCACCAGGGCGCCGGTGCGGCGGGTGAACCGTCCGTCGTACTCGTCTCGCCCGGCATCGGATGCCTCGATGTAGGGCATGGCCTCTGCTTGGAGTCGGTCCATGGCAGCCGCGTCGGCCACGTCGTCGACGATGGCGTAGCCGAAGCGGCGCAGATGATCGCTCACCTCGGCCGGATCGGCGTCGGGGGGGAAATGACTCAGCGCCACGCCAAGATGGTAAGCGGACTAGTTTCGAAACTGTGACTCGACTGGTGATCCACGCCGACGACGTGGGCATGTGCCACGGGGCCAACCAGGCCTTTGTGGAGCTGTCGCACTTCGGCACCATCACCTCGGGATCGGTGATGGTGCCGTGCCCGTGGTTCACCGAGATCGCCGAGGCTGCGGCTGGCGATGACACCCTCGACTGCGGCATCCACCTCACGCTCAACGCAGAGAAAGCCTGCTATCGCTGGGGTCCGGTGAGTACGGCGGGTCCTTCGTCGGGGCTGGTCGACGAGCACGGATTCTTTTGGCGCACCGTGGCAGAGGTGCGGCGCAACGCCCACCCCGACGCGGTGGAGCAGGAGTGGCGGGCCCAGATCGACCGGGCGCTGGCGTTTGGGGTCAACGTGACCCACCTGGACGCCCACATGGGCTCGGCGCTGGCCCCGCAGTGGTGCGACCGCTATGTGGCGGTAGGCATCGACTACGGGGTGCCGGTGCTCATTACTGATTCTCTGGCCGCCTATGGCCCTCGACGCCATGTGGCCAGCCCATCGGAGGCCCAAGCCGCAGACGAGGCCATCAGGTCCGCCGCCGCGGATGCCCGAGCGGCAGGGATGCCGGTGTTTGACGTTGTGCTGGAGACTGATTTCTCTCGGGCGCCGCAGGAGCCGTCCGCATATCAGGAGATGCTTGGGAGCCTGGAAGATGACTTGGTGTTCTGCGCCTTTCACCCCAACGCGCCCGGTGGCGCCGAGATTGAGGTGATCGAGCCCGACTCCTTCCATGTGCGCACCGACGAGTACGAGCTGTTCGGCACTGATGGTTGGAGAGAATGGTTGATGAGCCAGCCCTACGAGCTGGCCTCGATGCCTGATTTGGCTTAGCCGCGGCTAGCCGCGCTTAGCCGGTGGGATGGGCCTCCAGGTGGCGCTGGCCTTGGCGGCGCATGAGGGTCCAGGTCTGCTCCAGGTAGCCGGCCTGGTCATCCACCAGCTTCTTCAGCCCGAGCCGCAAGTGCTCGGGAATCTCGGGGGCGTCGGTGGGCTCAAGGAGCACGTCGAGCTGGGCCTGGTCTTCCAGGGTGGCGTGAAGGGCGGCGGCCCGGGCCAGGGTGGACCCCACGCAGATGGCCCCGTGCCAGGGGATGATCACGGTGTGGTTGGTCTCGATGGCCGGCCCGATGGACTCGAAGCGATCGTCGGGGCTCAGCACCTGGTCGTCGTGGAAGATGCAGCACAGGTTGTGGCGCATCTTGAGGGGCCGGGCCAGAGAAGCCAGCGCGGTGATCCATCGACCGTGGCTGTGGACGATAGCGTTCACATCGGTGCGGTTCTGATACACCCCGGCATGGAACTCGAAGCCCAGGCTCACCTCCCGGTTGCCCTCCAGCAGGTTGCCCTCGTAGTCGAGCTTCATCACGTCGTCGGCGGTGATCTCGCCCAGCGTCCGGTCGAAGGCGTTGATCCAGAAGGCGTCCTCGCCGGGTACCCGCATGCTGACATGGCCGCCGATGCCGGTGTCGCACCCCCTCACGGTCAGGGCCCGACAAGCCAACACAATGTCGTTCACAATCTCTCTGGCTTCGCTCTCAGAGGTGCTCATGGCCCCTAGAGTACGGCATCAATGGAACAGCGCCAGTGTGAAACCTCGGGGGCGGCTGATTGCGGCCCCAATCGTGGGCGGCATCAATGACGACCGTGGTAGTGCTCGGGGCCGGAGCGCTGGGATCGGTGTATGGCGCATGGTTCGCTGAAGCAGGTGCCGATGTGACCCTGGTAGCCCGACCGGCTCACGCCGAAGCGGTGAACCGGAGCGGGCTGAGGATCGACGACCAGGCACCGGTGGCCATCCGAGCGATCACCGACCCGGCCCAAGCCGGCGACTGCGACATCTTGCTGTTGGCCAGCAAGGCGTTTGACAACGCTGAACTGCTGGGCGGCTATCGGGGTTCGGCCCAAGCCGCGTTCTCAGTGCAGAACGGGGTGCGCCAAGCCGAGCCGCTGACGGCCCGATTCGGCGCCGCCGCGGTGGGCTGCGTGTCGTTGGTGGGCGGCACGCTGGGCGAGCCCGGCCATGCATCTCACTCCTTTGACGGCCCCACCCTGCTGGGCGACCTGTCTAGCACCTCACCGGGCACGGCGGCGGCCATCGCGGCGGCCTTGCCGGGACGCAAGCTGGAGGTCCACGACGACATCGCCCCCGCGCTGTGGTCCAAAGGGGTGCTGGCCGCCGCGGCCATGGGAGTGGTGGGCTTGACCCGGCTGGTGTACCACCGGATTTTCTTGTTGCCCGAGACCCGTGACGTGTTCTACGACCTGGCTTGCGAAGGAGCAGCCATCGCCGCGGCGGAGGGAGTGGAACTGATCGACGGGCACGGGCCTTTCCAAATTCGGGCGATTACCCAGGAGAGTCGGGCTGAGGCCCATCGGCGGCTCCTAGCCGTGGGCGAGGCCATGGAAGCGGCCGGAGAGACCGAGGTTCGGGTGTCCATCTTGCAGAGCATCGACCGGGGACGGCCCTTCGAAGTACAGGCCGTGTTCGGCGACCTGGTGGAGATCGCCCACAGCCACCGACTCGAGGTGCCCACGCTGCGGGCCGTCACCCGGCTGCTGGCCGCGGCTATGTCTGGAGGATGACGAAACGATGAAGCTGCGAGAGCTGAGCCGGATGCTGGCCCGAGCCCCCAAGGGGGCGGCCCGGTGGCACACCTACGCCGACTTCCGACAGGAAGCCCGTCGGCGGCTGCCCAAGATGGTGTTCGAGTTCGTGGAGGGCGGTGCCGAGGGCGAGCTGACCATCGCCGCCAACCGGTCTGCCATCCACAAGGTGGAGCTGGCCCCCAACTATCTGGTGGATGTGGCAAACCGGGACGTGTCCACCACAGTGCTCGGCCAGCCGGTATCGCTGCCATTCCTGCTGGCCCCGGCCGGGCTGGCCACGCTGGTGCATCGCGAGGGCGAACTGGCCGCAGCCCGGGCGGCGGCTGCCGCGGGCACCGTGTTCGCGGTGAGCACTGGATCGGGCTACTCGCTGGAGGACATTGCCGCCGCGGCGCCCAACTGCCGGCGGTGGTTCCAGCTCTATCTGTGGAAGAGCCCCGAGGTGGTGAAGTCGCTGGTGAATCGGGCCCGAGACGCAGGCTACGAGGCATTGGTGTTGACGGTGGACGTGCCGGTGGTGGGCAAGCGGGAGCGCGACCTGCGCAATGGAATGTCGCTTCCCCCTCGCATTCGGTTGAACAGCGCGCTGGACACGGCCCGACGGCTGCGGTGGCTGCGCCAACTGGTGACCGGCCCCGACATCACCTTCGGCAGCCTGGTGGAGCTAGGCATCGGCGACGACGCCAGCGCCATCGGGGCCTATGTGGATCGGGAACTGGCCGACCCGTCCCGCACTTGGGACGACCTGGCGTGGCTGCGGCGGGAGTGGGACGGCCCGCTGCTCATCAAGGGAGTGATCTCGGTGGCCGACGCCGAGGCCGCGGTGCGCTGGGGCGCCGACGGGGTGATCGTGTCGAACCACGGCGGGCGCCAGCTCGACTCGGTGCCGGGGGCGTTCGCCGTGCTCCCCCAGATCGCCGAGGCAGTGGGCGACCGGGCCGAGGTTCTGGTGGACGGCGGTTGCCAGCGGGGGTCCGACGTGGTGAAGGCCCGAGCCTTGGGCGCCCAAGCCGCGATGGGCGGGCGAAGCTGGTTCTGGGGTTTGGCCGCGGCCGGCGAGGCCGGAGTGGCCCGAATGCTCGACATCTATCGCACCGACATCGACCGCACTTTGGCCCTGGTGGGCCGCCCCCGCTTCGACGATATCGGCCCCGACCTAATCGACACGCCCTGACCGAAGTCGGAGGGTAAAACCGCAGCGGCTCATCAGGCCCGCGGCAGAGGTCTGCGCCACAGTTGTCGCCGCCCGCGGTTAGTCTTGCCTGAAGGTTTCGCACCCAGAGGAGGCTCAGCCATGACGAGATTCCACTCTTCCCGCACACTCGCGAAGCGCAAGGGCACATTCGCTTGGGCGATTGCCGTTCTCGCGGCGCTCTCACTGCTCGCAGCGTCTTGCGGCAACGACGACGACGGGCCTGCCGTCGCCGATCAGGCCCCGCTTGCCACCGCCACCGAAGCGCCGATGGCCACCGAAGCGCCTGCGGCCGACCCGGCGCCCGCGGCCGACCCGAGGGGTGATGCTGTGGGCGACGGTTCGCTGGGCGTCGTGACAGTTCCCGCCGGCGAGGCCATCCAGATCCGGTCGCTGAACGCCATCAGCGGGCCGGTGGCCTTCTTGGGGCTGCCCAACCAGCGGGCCGTGGAGTTGGCCATCGCCGATTACGGGGATATCAGCGGGTTCTCGGTGGATATGGGCACGCCGCTCGACGGGCTCTGCTCTTCGGAGGGAGGCCAGGCCGCGGCTCAGACCATCGCCGCGGACGAGCAGGTCATCGGGGTGATCGGCACGTCTTGCAGCGGCGCCGCGGTGGCCGCGGCCCCGCTCATCACCCAGGCGGGCATGGTGATCATCTCGCCGTCCAACACCTCTCCCGCCCTCACCTCAGACTTCCAGGGAAACCCCGGTGAGAGCTACAACGCGGGCTACTACCGAACCGCCCACAACGACCTTGTGCAGGGCGCCGCAATGGCCAACTTCGTGTTCTCCGAGTTGGGCATCGACAACGCGGCGGCCCTCCACGACGGCGACCCCTACACCCAGGGGCTGGCCTCGGCCTTCCGCAATTCGTTCGAAGAGCTGGGCGGCACGGTTTCGGGCTTCACCGGCATCAACAAGGGCGACACCGACATGGTGCCCGCCCTCACGGAATTGGCCGCTGGCAGCCCCGGGGCGCTGTTCTTCCCGATCTTCCAGCCCGAGGGAGACTTCGTGGCTGCTCAAGCCCCGACGGTCTCCGGGCTGGAGGGCACCTCGCTGCTCGCCGCCGACGGCTTGCTCGTGGACGACTTCCTGGCCCTCACCGACTCGGTGGGCATGCACTTCTCAGGTCCCGACACCCGGTTCGGAACCAACACGAACCAGAGCACCGGCCAAAGCGCCGACCAGATCCTGGCCGCCTATACCCAAGCCCACGGCGAGGCGCCGTCGGCGGCCTTCTGGGGGCACGCCTACGACGCCGCCACGCTGCTCCTCGACGCCGTCGCCGCGGCCTCATGGGTGGAAGACGGCGATCTGCACATCGACCGGGCCGGGGTGCGCCAGCACTTGAACTCGGTCAGCGGCTACAACGGAATCACCGGCACCCTGAGCTGCGACGACTTCGGCGACTGCGCATCCCAGAAGATAACCGTCGTCTACCACCAGGATTCAGAGGCAGTAGAGGCCGGCAAGGAGAACGTCGTCTACTCCTATCCCTAGGCGGCCGGCACTTTCGACCTAGCCGTTCGTCCATCGCGCCGCCGCCGGTGGCTCTCATCGGCGGCGGCCCAGATGGTGGGGCTAGGCGGTGGGGCTAGACGGTGGGGCTAGGCGGACGGTGATGCAGAAGACCACCAAACAGCGCACAAACGTTGACTGGTTCCTCACCGTTCTTCGCGTCGCCTCCCTGGCGGTGATCGCTGCGGGGTTTGCGGCTTTCGTCGCCCAGCTAATCGACAGCGACAACCCCTTCGCCCGATGGGCCAATCCCGACGCAATCAGCCTCACCGGCGAGCAGTTCCGGGGTCTGGTGGTCACCGGGCTGGCCCAGGGATCGATGTACGGGCTGATCGCGCTGGGCTATTCGATGGTCTACGGGGTCTTGGGGTTCATCAACTTCGCCCACGGCGAGGTGTTCATGGTGGGCGCCATGACCGGGGCGATCACCTCCAACAAGCTGGCCGAGTCTGGCTACTGGGAGAGCAGCTTCGTTGTCTGCCTGCTGCTGGTAGTGGTTCTCTCCATGCTGGTATGCACTATCACCGCAGTGGTGATGGAACGGGTGGCCTACCGCCCGCTGCGGGGAAAACCCCGGCTCATCCCGCTCATAACCTCGATCGGGGTTTCGTTCTTCCTTCAAAACTGCGTTCTGGCCCTGTTGGGCTCGACCGTGAAGTCGTACCCAGACCTGCCCAACTGGCTGACCGACAAGCGGACATTCCTGGATGTCCAAGGGTCCAAGATATTGGTGGTGCTGGTGGCCGCGACGGCCATGGTGGCGCTGTGGTACCTGGTTGAGAAGACCAAGACCGGCAAGGCCATGCGGGCAGTGGCCGAAGACGCCGAGATCGCCTCTCTCATGGGCATAGACGTGAACCGCATCATCGTCAAGACCTTCGCGGTGGGCGGGGCCATGGCCGGGGTGGCGGGCATCTTGTGGGGGCTGCTGTTCCGCAGCGTGATCCACACCACCGGTTTTTTGCCCGGCATCAAGGCGTTCAGCTCCGCTGTTGTCGGAGGCATCGGCAACCTGGGGGGCTCCATGGCCGGGGGTCTCACCATCGGGGTGGCTGAATCCCTCGGCCCGCTGATGATCCTGGAGCCGCTGGGGGTGAGCGGGCCTTCCCAACTCCGCGATGCGGTGGCCTTTGCCGTTTTGATCATCGTGCTGTTGGTTCGGCCCAGCGGTCTGTTCGGCGAGCAACTCCCCTCTGATGAGCGCACATGAACATGATTGAGGCGCTCACAGCCGCCAGACCAGGCTCAGGGAAAACCAGGGCTGCTGCCCCTGCCCGCCGGCGGTTGTTGGACCAAGACTGGCGAAGGCTGGCTTGTGCTGGCGCGGTGCTGGCCGTCGGACAGGTGTTCATCGCTTTGACCGGGATGCCGGTCACCTTCGACCGGCGGCTGTTGATCGATCCCATATTGAGCCTGGGATACCTGGCTTTGCTGTGGCTGCCCCCAGTGGTGGGCAACTGGGTGGGCAGAGAGCAGGTGCTGGAAGGCATGGCGGCGTACGCCAAGGGCGGGCGCGACGTGGTGGCCGGCGCCATGGCGGGGCTGCTGGGCAACCTGGGCCTCACCCTCTTGGTGCTGGGGATCACCCACTTCGACGTCCGCGACCCGCTCGTTCACTGGAGCCCCCAGCTTCTCGGCATCTTGGAATTCGACCAATCGGTGTGGCTGGGAGCGCTCGTCTGGCCGGCTATCGGCGCCGCGACCGGGGCATTGGGCGGCGCCATGCACTGGATGGGCGACAAGACCGCCCGCACGATGGTCTTGGCGCTATCGACGGTGTTCGCCGCAGCCGTGCTTGAGAGCGTGATCGTGGACCTGAGCCAGGGCTTTCACATCGAGGCGGTGTCGGATTGGCTCTACGGTCCCCAGCGAGGGCTCACCCTTGCGGCAACCGCGGTGATTGTTGCGGTCGCGGTGGCGGCGTCTGCGGGATTCTCCTGGGCTCGGGCCGCCAGCGGCCGCACGGCCCCACAGGCTTCGGCCCAACCCGACGCAGCCGGAGCAGGCAGCTTGCCGGCTCAAACAGCGTGGCGGCGAATCCCGGCCCGGAAGCTGCTGGGCTGGGCGTTCGCTCCGGCGGCCATCATCGTGTTACCGCTGTTTCTGGGCCGGCTCACCAACGAGCTTCTCGCCAATGTGGGCCTGTTCATCTTGTTGGCGCTGGGGCTCAACATCATCGTGGGCCTGGCCGGGATCCTGGATTTGGGATACGTGGCCTTCTTCGCGGTGGGCGGCTACAGCGTGGCCGTGCTCACGTCGCCGGGGTCGCCCCGGTTCGACCCCGAGATCCCCTGGTTCGGAGCCCTGTTTGCAGCCATGTTGCTGGCCGGGCTGGCCGGGCTTTTGATCGGAGCGCCGGTGATCCGGATGCGGGGCGACTACCTGGCCGTGGTCACGCTGGGATTCGGCGAGATAATCCGCATTCTTCTGCTGTCCGATTGGCTGTCGGGAACCTTCAACGGTGCCCAGGGAATCACCAACATCCCCGGGGTAGAGGTGTTCGGCCTGGCCACGGTGCGGGGGTTCGAGCCTCGGTCGGTGCTGTATCTGGTGCTGTTCTTCTGTGCCATCGCCATCTACGTGTCTTGGCGGCTGGAGAACTCCCGCATCGGCCGGGCCTGGATGGCTGTTCGCGAGGATGAGAGCGTGGCCGAGGCCATGGGGGTGGACACGGTGAGCGCCAAGATCATGGCCTTCGTCACCGGAGCGGTCCTGGGCTCGTTCAGCGGAGCCATCCTGTCGGCCAAAGTTGGGTCGGTGTTCCCCCACAGCTTCGCCATCATCGTGTCGATCGTGATTCTGGTGGTGGTGATCTTCGGCGGGATGGGCAACATCGCCGGTGTGGTCGCCGGGGCGGTGGTGCTCATCGGCGTATTGGGCGGGCCCAATCAGCCGGGTCTGCTCCAGGAATTCGCCGAGTACAAGATCCTGATCTACGGGGCGCTGCTGGTTTGGATGATGCTCCAGCGGCCCGAAGGTCTGATCCCCAGCGCCCGCCGAGCCCGAGAGCTGCAAGCCAACGATGTCAACCAGGATGCCTGGCTGCGGGCCCAGCCTGCGGGCAGAGCAACAGACGACGCCGGCGGCACTAGCGACCGAGGGCGGCCATGAGCGCGCGACCGATGCTGGAGATCGCCGGTCTGCATGTGGAGTTCGGCGGTCTTCATGCCCTGAACAAGCTGGACTTCACCGTGGAAGAGGGCGAGATCGTTGCGGTGATAGGCCCCAACGGTGCGGGCAAAACCACCTTCTTCAACGTGATCAGCGGGATGGTCGAACCCACTGGGGGAACGCTGGCTTTCGAGGGGCAGTCGCTGCTAGGACTCGACCCCAACAAGATCACCGCTCGGGGCATCGCCCGCACCTTCCAGAACGTGCGGCTGTTCAACAACATGACGGTGCTTGAAAACGTGATGGTGTCCCAGCACTGCCGCACCCGACAGCGGGTGTTCGACGCCCTGCTCCAAACCCGCCGGTTCCGCACCGAGGAGGCGCTAGTACGAGATCGGGGCAAGGAGGTGCTGGGCTTCTTCGGCACCCGCCTCACCGGGTACCGATTCGACCAGCCGGCCTCGGTGCTGTCGTATGCCAACCGCCGCCGTCTGGAAATCGCCAGGGCCATGGCCACCGACCCGAAGCTGATCCTCCTGGACGAGCCGGTGGCCGGTATGAACCCGGTGGAATCGGCCGAGCTGACCCAGCTCATCGGCAAGCTCCGCGACGAGATGGGCTACACCATCGTGCTCATCGAGCACGACATGTCGGTGGTGCGGAACATCTCCGACCGGGTGGTGGTGCTGGACCACGGCGAAGCCATCGCCCGGGGCACCTACGCCGAGGTGTCGGCCAACCCGCAGGTGATCGAGGCCTACCTGGGCCAGACGACCGATAGGAACTGAGCAGCCTATGAGCCCGGATGCGCCTGCCACCAACACGCCGGCGCCGGATCAGGCTGCGTCTGAGCCGGTGCTGGAGCTGCGGGGGGTGAACACCCACTACGGGGCGGTCCACATCCTCAAAGATGTGGACCTGGCCATCTACTCCGGCGAGCTGGTGTGCCTGTTGGGGGGCAACGCCAGCGGAAAGTCCACCACTCTGCGGACGATCCTGGGCATGGTGAAGCCCACCACTGGCGATGTGGTGCTCAACGGGCAGGTGGTGACCACCCGATCCACCCGGGAGCGAGTAGCGCTGGGGGTGACCATGGTCCCGGAGAACCGGCGGCTGTTCAAGCGCCTCACGGTGGGCGAGAACCTGGAAATGGGGGCCTTTCTGCGCAACGATGCCGACGGGATCGCCACCGACCGGGAGTGGGTGTTCGAGCTGTTCCCCCGGGTGAAGGAGCGTCTGAACCAAAAGGCCGGCACCCTGTCGGGGGGCGAGCAGCAGATGGTGGCCATCGGCCGGGCGCTGATGGCCCGCCCCCAGATTCTGCTCATGGACGAGCCGTCGATGGGGCTGGCCCCTGCGCTGGTGCAGCAGAACTTCGAGCTCATCCAGCAGATCCACGAATCCGGGCTGACCGTGTTCATGGTGGAGCAGAACGCCAACATGGCCCTATCCATCGCCGACCGGGGCTGGGTGCTGCAAACCGGCCGAGTCGTGCTCGACGACACCGCCCAGAACCTGCTGGCCCACCCCGACCTCCAAGCCTCCTACCTGGGCACCGCCGAGCAATAGACACGCGGCCCGACAACCAAGCCGCTCCGGGCGGTGGGCGGAATCTTGCCAATGCCCTTAACGGGGGATGTTGCCCCGCTAGCGTATGTTTCGCCGCTGTATGGGGGGTTCTTATCCGAGAAATCGGTTTCGAACCAGGGCATGCGGATTTCAATGCAGGCATTGCGCTCCTTTGGCGCCAGTGCCTGATGGAATCTCAAGGAGCCTTTGTTGCCAATCTGTCTTCGCCCCTACTGGATCATTGCCGCTGTTGTTGCACTGACTGTGGTTGCAACATCGTGTCTGCCGGTGGGAACGGCTTCGACCACCACGCACGCGACCACCACCGCGTCCCCCACGCCCCGAGACGGCGGGGCCAATAGTGATGGCACGCCTTCCTCCCTGGCCGGTTTGGCAGTGGCCGCTATCCAGGGCACCTCATCTGCACCTGAAGTCAAGGCCGATTTCAACTTCGAGCCCCCCGAGGAGGACCAGCCGACCGCGACACCGGAACCCGTCGCGGTGGTCGAGCGGGTGTGGATAGTTGCCGACGACGGGCAGGCCGCAACGCTGGCGGCCAAAGGCCACCAAATCGGCAACACGGTGATTGTGGCCACCGGCGACCTGAGAGCCCTTTCCCCACAGACCAGGCAGAAGATCCTCGACGCCTCGGAGCTGATACTGGGTCAGGACCTCAGCGAGGACACGCTCTGGCAGCTGGAGGTCATCCGCCGGGACCAGGAGATCCCCGGGGGCGGCCTGCTTATGTTCGACTCGGGCATTGACCGCCGTTTGGTGGCCCTGTACGGCCACCCGGCGACGTCAGCACTGGGCGTGCTGGGGGAACAGGGTCCCGAGGCGGGGATTGAGCGCCTCCGATCCATCGCCGAGGGATACGGCGCCGACGGTTCTGTGATCTTGCCCACCTTCGAGATCATCGCCACCGTTGCATCGGCCGGCGCCGGATCAGACGGGAACTATTCGGCAATGACCGCTCGGGACACGATCAGGCCGTGGATTGAGGCCGCGGCCGCCAATGACATGTACGTGGTGCTGGACCTCCAGTCGGGGCGAAGCGACTTCTTGACGCAGGCCAAGGTGTACGAGGAATTCCTCCGCCTTCCCCACGTGGGTCTGGCCCTCGATCCAGAGTGGAGGCTCAAGCCCCACGAGGTACACCTGGAGCAGATCGGCACGGTAGACGCGGCCGAGATCAACCAGGTGGTGGAGTGGTTGTCCGGCCTGGTACGCGAGCACGCCCTCCCCCAGAAGCTGCTGATCGTCCACCAGTTCCGCTACTCCATGATCACCAACCGCGGCGCCATCGAGACTCCCCCCGAGCTGGCGGTTCTCATCCACATGGACGGCCAAGGCTCCTTGCAGGCCAAATACAGCACCTGGAACGCCCTGACCACCATGGACGACGCCGACCAATTCCATTGGGGCTGGAAGAACTTCTACGACGAAGACTTCCCCATGGCCACCCCAGAACAAGTCCTAGAACTCACCCCCAACTCGGTATTCGTTTCCTTCCAATAGGGCCAACAGCGGTCCGGCATCGACCTCCGCCGAGGTCGCTAGCCGAATTCAACACCGTGGGCGTCGGCGATGGCGGTGAGAATGCGGCCGGGTTCACGGGCATCGCCGATGACATGGGCCTTGAGGCCAGCAGCAATGAGATCGGTGGAAAGGGGGTCGTGGGGGTGTTTGGCCACGGTGAGGGCGAGGTGGGCTTTGGGCGGGGGGTCGACTTTGGTTTGGATGTTGACGTTGAGGGCTTGAAGGCGCTCGAGGGCGGGTTGAACAACCAGGTCGAGCAGGGCGTTGGCGGCCACTCGGCGGCCGGGGGTGGTCACGGTTACGGCCAGGCCTCGGGTGGCCAGCCACTCGGCGAAGCCAAGGGCCTCGTAGCCGCCGAAGCGGTCGTCGACCACGGCGGTGGCCCCCCTCGGCACTGTGCTGATGTCGGGGAGTTCGGCGCCGGTGGCGCCGGTGGCCACAACTACGAGGTGGGGGCGGGCAGCGGTGATTGCATCGACATCGGCGGCTTGGTTCAACCGCACGTCAACGCCGAGGCGGGACAGCTCTCGCTCTTGCCAGTCGCAGATGTCGCCCAGCAAGGCCCGGGTGGGTAGCTCTTGGGCTTGTCGGACCGCGCCGCCCAAGCGATCGCGGGCCTCGAACAACACCACGGAATGACCCCGCTCGGCCGCCAGTCGGGCGGCTTCCATGCCACCGGGTCCGCCGCCGACAACCACAACCTGTAGGGGTTGGGTGCTCGGCTCCAAGCGCGGGAACTCCAGTTCGCGGCCCACTGCGGGGTTGACGGCACAGGAGAGGCGGCCCCGGTTGAGGCCGCCGACACAGCCGTCGTTGCCGGCGATGCAGGGGCGAACCTCGGCCTCCCGGCCTTCGAGGCTCTTGGCCACTAGATCGGGGTCGGCGATGTGGGCTCGTGTGAGGCCCACCATGTCGGCCACCCCTTCGGCGATCAATTGGTCGGCCTCGGCCAGGGTGCGGAACCGGCCGGTGACGATGGCGGGCAGATCCACAGCAGCCACCACCGGAGCAGCGGCCTCCAACTCGTAACCGGGCGGCTCGTGCATCCCGCCCATGATCTTGTGGGGCCGAAGGCAGCTTCCGTAGGTGAGGTTCACGTAGTCGATCAGGCCGTCGTCGGCCAGCACCCTCACCAACCCGGCGCAATCGTGCTCGGTCACTCCCCCGTCACCCACGGCTTCTGATCCGATCCGCACGCCGAGCGGTATCTCGGCACCGATCGCGGTCCGCACCGCGCCAACAACCTCGCGGGCCATGCGGATGCGGTTCTCCCACGAGCCGCCGTATTCGTCGGCGCGCTGGTTGGTGGCCGACGACATGAACTGCTGGAGCAGGTAGCCGTGGGCGATGTGGACCTCCACCCCGTGGACACCCCCCTCGACACTCCACCGGGCGGCTTGGGCGAAGGCATCGGTGAGCTCGGCGATGTCGTCGGCGGTCATGGCCTTGGCCGGGCGGCGGATGCTGGGACCGGGAAGCTCCGACGCCGACCAGGGCGGCCCGCCATCGGCGGTCACCCCCTCATAGCCGAGATGGCCGAGCTGCTGGAACACCGCCATGCCGTAGGGGGCCAGCCGGCTCATCAGCCGCCGGTAGTCGTCCACCACCGAGGCGTCGTGCAGCCACAGCGTGCCCATGTCGGTGGGATGGACCGACGCCGCCTCCAAAATGGTGAGTCCGCACCCGCCGGCGGCCCGGGCCTCGTGGTAGGCGATCAGCTCGTCGGTGATCCGCCCTTGGCCGATGTTGGTGCCGTGCGCGGTGCGCACCACTCGGTTCTTGATCTCCAGCCCATTGATCTCAATCGGCGCCAGAACGTGCTCGTAGGTTGGCAATGGCTATTCACCACGCCGCCACTGTCCAAGACCCATCAGCAGTGCGGACTCGAGCCAAGGTTCAAACCGACGAAGGACTTCTGCTTGGTTCTCCTTATAATTGAGTTGGAACAAGTGCTGAGACACCGGTTGCAACTCTGACATCTGCTTATCATCACCCTCCCCTTGCGGTATGCGGAAAAAACACATTGAAGCCCCAATTATCCCTCGATATTCACGCCCAACAGCGTGAAACGAGAGCAGAACTTCTGATCGCCCAGTTTCTGTAATCAATACAAGACGAACCCAGCTATGATAGTCGCGCATGTTGGCGTAGTAATCGAACTCATTCGCAATTTGAATAATTTGGCTGCGATACCATGTCCTGCGATTAGCGTCACTGTCTTCACCTGTGTCCGCATATGCCTTGCGTTCACCTCCAGCAAACGCTGGCCCCTTTCGTAGTTCCTTGCATATTTCATTGAATTTCTTTTTCGCTTTTGTTTGAATCTTGTTCGCATTCTTCTTTGTAATTGCTTGGTCTTTTCTGATCTCTAGATTTCGAACACGGAAATCATCATGGATGGCTTCAAGCATTTGATCAAGGCGTTCTTCTTCACGTTGAACATCTTTGGTTATACTAAGTGCCTTCAAAAACCATTGCTTTTCTATTGCACCTATTAGTCGAATAAGTGGATGAAGATTACCGGAGTCAGCTTCTTCCAGTGAATCCATATAGTTTGAGCGGTCTGTTCTCGTAACCACTAAGGGAAACCATTGACCCCGAATAAGCTCTAAGGAGGCCAAAGCGCGAGCAACGCGGCCATTTCCATCTTGAAACGGATGAATTTGAGTAAACCGATGGTGCAACCATGCGGCTGACACATCAGGAGGTATTCCCAACACCTTGTGATCCGCATGAAGTCGCACAAGTTCTTCCATCTGTTGATCTACTTGTTCGGGCGGGCAATATTCGTGGACAGTGCCATCAGTACGAGTGGGATTGTTATGCCTTTTCTTATATTCGCCGTGATTGAGTCTGATGCTTACAGATTTGCCAAACTGATCAATTGCTTCAACGTCTCTTTGCTTGCGGGTCATAAATGCATGTAGCTCTCTAATAAATGAAGTCGACAACGGAACCGATTGTGCAACAACATCAAAGAGCCACTCAACAGCTTCTTGATGGTCCCTAACTATTCCGGCGATGAGTTCCGGCGACTTCCCATTCCCGCTATGTGATATGAGTGAGTCGTTAATTCCATGCTCAATCAATAGTTGTGTTGTTCCTTGATCTATCGTGTACAGACGTTCAATAATGCCTGTCTCGATAGCCCACTCACGGTTGAGACGGTCATTGAATTCTCGGATTTGTCGATCTGTTAGGTCATCGCGCATTTCCTCCCAGAGCGATAAGAGAGTTGGGACCTCGGTGCTGGACGCGTTGGCATCATGGTCGTCAACATCAGTTATAGGGGTCCACACGTGATGCATATCCCCTTGTTCAGCCACGGTGTAACCCTAACTCACCTCAATCTCTCTACTGAGTTGATTTCCTTCGTACCTCTCCTTTCCCAAGCCAAGTGGACTTCTGCAGGATCACGTATGGCTATTGCAGTTCGCCGACCCGGTTGGCGCGGGCGAAGCAGGCGGCGGCGGTGGCGCTGCCCAGGGCCATCACCAGCCAGGCCCAGGTGTAGGTACCCAGCCAGTCGACTAGGGCGCCGAAGCTCACCGGGGTGGCCAGGGCGCCCAAGTAGTAGCCGGTCATCGTGATGCCAGTGGCCCGGGCCACGGCTTGGGGAGCCCGGTCAACCACCGCGGCGTGCATGATGCCGATGGCCGCCAACTGGACGATGAACCCCGCGAACAGCCCGGCAGTAGCCACCGCCAGGCCAAAGGTCAGACCGCTCATGGTCACCAGAAGCGACGCCGTCAACACCACGCACAGCCCGACGATGAGTGGCACCCGGCGAGTTCGGCCCAGATAGTCGGCTCGCAACGCGGTCAGCGACATACAAACCGCCCCGAGCCCGGCGGCTATCCCGGCTATGGCCCCCGCCACCGGTTTGGAGGTGCCCAGGCCCTCGTCCAAGTACGGCACGGCCCAAGAAAACAGCGGCTGCGAGGAGCCGACCAAGAAGAAGGCCGACACGGCAAACCACCAGAATCCGCGGGGAAGGACCGACCCTTGACGCCGCGTCCGCCGCCAAGAGGAGCGGATATCGGGAATCACGGCTGACGAGATGACCGCACTCACCGCGGCGATGGTGCCGCCGATCATGAGGATGAGGTTCCAACTCCAGCGATCAGACGCCCACGGCACCAAGATGGCGCTGATCAACGCCATCGTCGGCACTCCCGACGTCTTGGCCGACAATGCCAGCGTGCGACGGTTTTCAGGCACGGCGTCGGCTACCGCCTCATTGGTGGCCGCATTGGTCAGCGCGTAGCCGAAACCGGCAAACACTGCGGCTCCAATCAAGGCGGCATAGCTATCGAGAAGAGCGGCGGACCACGCAGCTACCGCCACAATCAATTGATCGGCAACCACCGCAGGACGAGTTCCGATCTTCTCAGTGATGCGAGCTCCAATGATCGATCCCAGACCCGTGCAACCGAAGTGCAGGCTCACCAGCAGCCCGACTTGGGCCCGGGAAATGCCGAGGTCGTCGCGCACCGCTGCCACGAAATAGCCGGGGAAGAAGCCCAGGCTTGATCCGGTGGCCAGAGCTAGCATGCTGGCCGCCACCACGACCGGACCTCGGCCAGTGGTTGTAGGTGAATTCATCTAGTTAGCCCGCCCAACACTCCGGGCGACGTTACCGGGCAGCAGAACCAACTCAGTGGTTAGGCACCTATCGGCTGCGACTGCGCCCGGTACGCTCGTTCGGTGGACTTGTCGCCATCGGCAGTGGGAAGGGCCGTCTGCGAGGTGTTGGGCGGCCCCATCTCTCGCCCCCGGATCGAGCGGCTCAGCCGGGGTTTTTCGTGGATAACCCTGGGAGTGGACGACGTGATCCTGCGAGTGGCCCCGACGGGCGGGCCGCTGGACCCGTACGATCCACAAGTTGAGGCTGCCAACCTCCGCCGGGTGGAGGAGATTGTGCCCGCGCCCCGGGTGCTGGCAGTACAGCCCGATGCCGACAATCCCATCGGCCGGCCGTTCGGCGTCCACACCCGGGTGCCAGGTCGAGTGCTGCGACTTGGGGACGTGACCGAGCGCCGCCCGGAGTACATCGCGGCCGCGGCCCAGTCAATGGGCATCCTGCACCGCTTGGAGGCTCCGGTGACGGTGGCCGATGCCTACGACGCCGAGCTCGATCGCACCGAAGCCGTCTACCGGCGGGCTGCCCCCGACCGCCACCCCGAATTCGAGGCTGCGTTGGATTGGCTGCGGTCGCACCGCCCCGACTGCGACGATCCCGCGGTGTGGTGTCACGGCGACTTCCGGTTCGCCAACCTGAGCTGGACGGGGCCGGGGGAACTAGGCGGGATCTTGGATTGGGAGCGGGCCTGGCCCGGCGACCCGATGTGCGATGTGGCCTTCACCCACCGCTTCTCCGGCTGGTGCTCGATCGACGACTCCACCGACTACGACCACCCCCTCGACCAAGAGCGCCTGGCCTACGCCGCCCGCTTCGAGCGGGTCCGCTCCTTCACCGCATCAATGCGAGCCATCCGAGCCTGGCTCGACGGCCGCTCCCACGACCCCCGCCTGCTAACCATCGGCCGCCGCGGCGAGGAGGCCATGAAGACAGAACTGGCTTGGGCCGGGGCTAGCTAGGTCCGGCCCAGGAGCATCACGTTGTGGTATTGGGCGCCGGCGCCGGCGCCGGTTGCCAGGGCGGTTTCGGCGTTGGCTACTTGGCCGGGGCCGGCGGTGCCGCGGAGTTGGCGCACGGCCTCGACGATCTTGAGGGTGGGGCCGCCCCAGCCGATGTGGCTGTAGCTGAGCAGGCCGCCGTCGGTGTTGAGGGGGTGGCGACCGTCGACGCCGATGCCCGCCTCAGCCAGGTAGTCGGCCCCCTCACCTTCAGCGCACAGGCCCAGCATCTCGAATTGGCGGATCACCTCGTAGGTGTTGATGTCGTAGAGCTCGAACACGTCCACATCGTGCGGCCCAAGCCCGGCCAGCCCAAACGCCCGCCGGGCAGCGTCGGCCCCCAAACCCCACACCTCGTCGTAGCGGGGCGGGTTCACGTACTGCTGGCGGTGCCATTCCGATCCCCCGCCCAGGATGGCCACCGGGGGCTGAGCAAGATCGCGGGCCCTCTCGGCGGTGGTGATCACCATGGCCGCGGCCCCCTCGGTGGCAAGGCACAGGTCGAGCAGCCGGAACGGCTCGGCCACCATCGGCGAAGCCAGAACGTCGGCGGCGGTGTAGGGACCCCGTCCGGCCATGACCGCCGCCGGGTTGGCCGACCCGGCGTTGCGGATGGCGGCGGCGATCGCCGCCAACTGTTCGGGGTCGGGGGCATGGCGGTGCCGGTATACCTGGGTCACCAGGGCGAACTGCGCCGCGGTGAGCGAGCCCCAGCAGGCGATGAACTCGTTGTCGGGCCGGGTGTAGTCGGCCACCGCCGACCCGCCCATGATCCCGGCCTGCCCGCCGAACACCAGCGCTGTCTCGCACAACCCCGCGGCCACCGCAGCCGCAGCGTCCAGCGCGCCGGGAACTCCCTGGGGGTAGGTGTCGCACACCCAGCGCAGTGGCTGGCCGAATACATCGGCCCAGTCGGCGGAGCCGGGCTGGAACACGGTTCCTCCCGGTCCGGGCCAGCGGGCGGCCACCCCGTCGACATCGGCCACACCCAGTCCGGCGTCGTCGAGGGCAGCCAGCGCAGCCCGAAGGGAGACCTCCGCCGAGGTTGCATCGAGCTGGCGGGCCATCTCGGTGGCCGCCACCCCGACCACGGCCACTCGGTGCAGCGGATGGGCGCCGCTCACACCTGCCGGCCCTCTCCCCAATAGCGGGAGCGGCTCATACTTTCCGGCCCTCTCCCCAATAGCGGGCGCGGAGCTCCTCCTTGGCGATCTTTCCCACCGCGTTCTTGGGCAGCGAATCGGTGAACTCCACCCGCTCGGGGATCTTGATGGAGGTCAGCTCCGATTGGCGGCACCACAGCCGCAGCTCTTGGTCGTCGGCCGAGGCCCCCTGTTTGAGGGCGACCACGGCCACGATGGCCTCGCCCCACTCGGGGTCGGGCACGCCGATCACCGACGCCTCCAGCACCGCGGGATGGCGATACAGCACGTTCTCGATCTCAGTGGGGGCGATGTTGAGCCCGCCTCGGATGATGAGGTTCTTCATCCGGTCGACGATGTAGATGAAGCCCTCCTCGTCGACCTCGGCCACATCGCCGCTGTGCATCCACCCGTCTCGCAATGCCTCGGCGGTGCGCTCGGGATCCCGGAAGTAGCCCTTCATCACATGGGGGCCGCCGAAGATCACCTCGCCCCGCTCCCCTACCGAGATGTCGCGGCCGTCGGGGTCCACCACCCGCACGTCCACCGCATACGACGGCTGCCCGCACGACGACAGCAGCTCGGGCCGCTCCTGCAAGCCCCGCACGTGGTCTTCCTTGCGCAGGATGGTGCCGATGGATGCGATCTCGGCCATGCCGTAGAGCTGGTTGAACACCGGGCCGAAGCGCTCCACCAACTCGGCCAGGCGGTCGGGGGAGATGGGCGAAGAGCCGTAGCCCAGCGTGCGCAACGACCCCAGCTTGTGGTCGTCGGAGCGGTCGAGTCGGTCGAGTAGGCGCATGAGCTGGGTGGGCACCAGAAACGAGTGGCTTACCCCATGGTCTTCCACCAGGCGGGCGTAACGCACCGGGTCGAAGTTGCGGCTGTCGACAAACCCCTGGGCCGCCCCGATTATCAGGCACGGAAGGATGGTGATGTTCACGCTGGAGTTGTGGGGAATCTGGATGAGATAGCGACTGTGACGGTCGATCTCGTATTCCAGACAGGCCACGGTGGCGTGCTGGAGCACCCGGGCGTGGTCGAAGTACACCCCCTTGGGCCGCCCGGTGGTGCCGCTGGTATACACGATGCAGAAATCGTCTTCCGGGCGCACCTGATGGAGGGTGGCCGGGGGTTCGGCCGAGGCGGCATCGGCCAGAGCGTCCAGATCGCGGTCAATGTCGATGATCGGCAGGTCGAACCCATCGAGATGGTCGCGGTGCTCGGCATCGGTGATGGCCAGGGTCGGGTCGGCATTGTCGAACACCTGCTCCAGCTCCACCGGGCCGAGGCGGAAGTTCAACCCCACATAGCAGCCGCCGGCTTTGGTGATGCCGCCCAGCACCTCCACCACCTCGGGGCGGTTGGCCACCAGCAGGGCCACCCGGTCGCCCTTGCCCAGGCCATGGGCTTCCAACAGGGCGTTGGCGATGCGGTTGGCGCGCTCGTCGAGCTGGCGGTTGGTCAGCTCTCGTTGGCCAAAGATGGCGGGGTCGCGGGGATGGCGGGCCGCGTTGCGGGCGAACGCCAACCCGACGTTCACCGGACCGCCCGGTCAGGGGCAAACGCCAAGCCGACGTTCACAGACTTGCCTCTACAGGGGCAAACGCAGGAAGCCGATGCCCGTCGGGTCCGGTAACAAATTTCACGGTCACCGGCATGTCAATGGCCACCTGATCGGGCTCGCAGTCCACGATCCAAGCGAGCAGGTGCCACCCCTCCTCCACATCCACATCGGCCATCACATAGGGGGCGGTGAACGCCGGGGTGGGGGGCCGATGCACGGTGGTGTGGCTGTACACCCGGCCCCGGCCACTGCTGGGCTGATAGTCCCAGTTGGTGCTCTGGCAGTGGGGACAGGCGAACTGGGGAACGAAGAAGCTCTGCCCACAGTCGTTGCACACCGGTCGAACCAGCTCATCCCGGTTCACCGCGGCCCAGAATTCCCCGGTCAGCGGGCGCAGACTCCGGTCCTCAAGCTCGTCAGTGCGCCCGCCCATCAGTGATCCGCCTATCAGAACTGCGGCCCGCCCATCGGATCAGCAATCTGCCTATCAGAACACCACGGGATATGTGCCCCACCAGACCCGGGCGATGTTGGGGTCTTGCTGAGGGGGATTGTCGGGATCGCGCTGGGCGCCGCGCACCAAAAGACCCCGCAAGATCAGCGCCACTGTTCCCAAAAGGATGGGGGCCCCGGTGTTCTCATCGGCGGGCACGCCGCCGTCGAGCTCCATGCCGATGCAGGCATGGCGTCCCCCGCCGAAGGTGTGGCCCCACCGGGGCACGTCTTCGCGGATGGAGCGGAGCGGGTTGAAGCTGTCGGCGTCGGCCCCGAACACCTCGGTGTCGCGGTTGGCCGACCACAGGTCGAACACTGCGAAGTCACCCACCGCCATCTCAGTTCCGTCACGCAGGGTGACCGGCTCCACCGCCTCCCGGCGGGCCACCGGGCTGGCCGGGTGCAGGCGCATCGACTCGTGTACGCAGTGCTGGAGGAACACCGGATCCTCGATCATGCGGTTGCGGTCTTCGGGATGTTCGTCGAACCAGCCGAATGCGCCATGGACGGCGTGAGTTGTAGCCGCCCCGGTGGAGTGCATTCCGGCCAGCATGTAGAAGGCCACCTCCCGACGAACAACATCGCGAGGCAGATCCAGGGAGTCTTGGTTGCGGACGAGCACGGTGAGCACGTCTTTGGGCAGGTCGTCCTCTTCGATCTCGCCCGCGCTGAACCGCTCGAATAGCTCGGTGCGGCGGTCCAGCGATGGAGCGAAGAACTCCTCGTCCCAGCCCTCCAGCGCCTCGGCCACTTCGGCCCTCAGCTCCTCGGGGTCTCTCGTGCTGTGAACCGCAGTGGCCCCTTCGCTGAACTTGACCGCGTAGGCAAACAGCCGGTCGGTCTCTTCTGCTGTGCCCTCCGAGTAGTCCACCCCAGCGGCGGCGGCGGTGAGGTTGACCACGATGCGCCGGGCCAGGGGCACCACGTCGCCCCTTCCCTCGGCCGCGGCCGGATCCAACTGCTTGTCCACCGCCAGCGGGAGCAGATCCCGCTCGTAGTGTTCGAACGTCTCCCGGCGAAACAGCCGGTTCTCCAACCGCCGACGACGGCGGTGATCGTCACCCCACAAAGTGAGCAAGGTGTCGGCCATGATCATCCCGGCCGCGTCGTACAGCGCCTGCTTGAGGCCCTTCTGCCGGTAGGCGTCGCGCACCTCGTCGAACCGGGTAAGGGTGATCTCGGCCATCGTGATTCCTCTCGTTGAATCGGGTTGTGTCGTCTAGATCTTTTCGTCCACGCCGTCGATCGACGCAGGTCGGGGCATTCCGGCCAGCACGGTGGAAACCACACCGCCGTCCACCACCAAATTGTGACCGTTGACGTATTCGGCATCGTCGGAGCACAGCCACATCACGGCTTTGGCAATGTCGTCGGCGGTGCCGAGTCGCCCGCTGGGGGTGCGGGCCGAGCGGGTGGCCCGCACTTCGGGGTCGGCCAGGACGGGGGCCGACATGCCGTCGTCGATGATGCCGGGCGCCACCGAGTTCACCCGGATGCCGGCCGGGCCCCATTCGATGGCCATTTGGCGGGTGAGCTGGATCACTGCCGCCTTGGTCGGGCTGTAGGCCCCGGAATTGGGGCCGGGGGCAATGCCGTTGATGGAGGAAATGTTGACCATCGCCCCCCGGCGGCCCTCGGCGATCATGCGGCGGGCCGCCGCTCGACCGCACACGAACGGGCCGTTGAGATTCACGTCCACCACCGCCCGCCAATCTTCCTCCGAGTGGTCCACCAGCGGGGTGAACCGCACAATGCCCGCGTTGTTCACCAACGCATCAGGGGTGCCGAAGGCATCCAACGCGGCTTCAACCGCGCCGGAGTCGGTACTTGAAGCCACCAGGGGCACCGCATCGGGCAAAGACTGGGCAATCTCATCGGCGGCGTCGGCATTGATATCCAGCACCCCCACCCGATAGCCGCCCGCCGCCGCTTGGCGGGCAATCTCCGCTCCAATGCCGTGTCCGGCCCCGGTCACAATGATCGATTTCGTCACGAGCGCAAACCTTAGTCAGTCGCCTGCCAGTCCGAAGAAGACCATCACGGCTCGTTCAAGGCGGGTCATGTCATCGTGAGGAAGGATCCTGATCGGCAGCGGCTAGAGGGCTGGAGGCGACAACAAAGGACTGGCGATGGGCTTCAGCCGCGAACTCTGGGTTCCGAACGTCAGGAACCCAAACCTGGAGAAGGCGCAAACCCTGTTCTCTCATTCGCTCCCTGTAAGCGCGGACTCGCTCAGAAGTCGATGCACCGACCTTTGGCATTTCTCCTAGTGTCGCCACACACGCATGTTACATGTAACAGATCCCACTTCTACTCCAGGAGGGTGCCGTCGTCGTCGAAGACCTGGATGGCTCGGGAGGGGCAATTCCGGGCGGCTCGGAGGAGCTGTTGATCGGAGAGGTTGCCCGAGGTGGGCAGAACGGTGGCTAATTCGTCGTCGTCAAAGGCGAAGGCGGCGGGGAAGTCGGCCACGCACCGCCCCGAACTCATGCACTCGTCCTGGTCGATCGCCACCCGGTAGGCCACAACACGACCCTAGCGGAGCGTTCGCCAGCCGGGAGGCGCGTGGTGCGGGCGCTGCGGCTGCACCCTCGTCCGGGGGCGACCGGCGCGGGCACAACCAACGCCGGCGACAGACTGCCGGATATGCTCGGCCAATGGCCGAGTCGTCTTCCCGTGGCACCGGCCGCCGGAGGATCGCCACGGAAACCGCTAGGTTCGGGTCGTCTAGGCGCGAGAGCCACGACGCATCGGGCTTCTACGATCGGTTCATTGCCCCCGAGGTCTCGCAGGACGCCACCATCGTCCGCCCTCCCGATGAGAGCCTCGACAAGATCTGGCGCCAAGACGCTCGCTGCATGCGGCCTCCCCTGTCTGAGAACTCCGTGGCCCTGGTGGTCACCTCCCCCCCCTATTTCGCCGGCAAGGAATACGAGGAGGCCCTCGGCAGCGGCGGGATCCCCGCCACCTATCTCGACTATCTGGAGATGCTCCGCCAGGTGTTCAGCGAGTGCAAGGAGGTGCTCGAACCGGGCGGGCGCATCGCGGTGAACGTGGCCAACTTGGGCAGGCGCCCCTATCGGTCGCTGGCTGGCGACGTGATCCGCATTTTCGAGGAGCTGGGCCTCTTGCTGCGAGGCGAGGTCATCTGGTGGAAGGGGAGGGCCGCGGGCGGCTCTTGCGCCTGGGGAACCTTCCAAAGCCCGGTGAACCCCGTGCTACGTGATGTTACCGAGAGGATCGTGATCGCCAGCAAGGGCCGCTTCGACCGGGCTCTTCCGCCGACACAGCGCCATGCCCAGAACAGGCCCTCGGATACCACGATCTCTCGGGACGAGTTCCTGGAGGCCACCACCGACATCTGGGAGATCGCTCCGGAGAGCGCGAGGCGGGTCGGCCACCCCGCGCCGTTTCCAGTCGAGATCCCGAAGCGCCTGATCGACCTCTACACATTCGAGGAAGACATCGTGCTTGATCCCTTCATGGGATCGGGGACCACTGCGGTGGCGGCGCTTCAAACCAAGAGGCGCTATCTGGGTTTCGAGACCAGCGAGGAGTACCTGAACTTGGCAAAACAGCGGGCCGAAGCCGCACGGGATCTCCTTGAGGCCCAAAAAGATGCCGACAACCAGCCATTCAGGGTCAGCCTCCCCGCGGTGCAAACCGCCGCCCCTGATGAGGATTTCCAGGCCAGGGCGGTTCGCGAGGGTGCCCGGGCCAAGGCAATGGCCAAAGAGCTGCTCGAAGCCTGCGGTTTCGCGAACATCCGCGAGGACGTCAAGTACCAGCGGTTCGGGTTGGAGCTCAATTTCCTGGCCGACGACAAGTGCGGTCGAACGTGGGCTTTCGACGTCTCCGGCGCGTTCACCTCCACTAGGTCAGGTTTGCGGCGCACCGACACCCTCTGGAAGGCCCTCGGCAAAGCGTCCGTGCTCACAGCAAGCGGCCTGGGCTTTCGCCTCGTGCTGCTCACAACCGACGCCCCCGCAAGGGGCAGCGCCGGGCACAAGGCCCTGGGCGCGGTAATGGGAGAAAGCTTGCCGATATACGGCCTCGTCGAGATCGGAAAGCAGGCCGACCAGCAGAGGTTGCGCGAGTTGGCCGAATCGGGCAAATGGCGGTTTGTAGCCTCTTAGGACGATGAAGCCCATCGAAGACATGTCTGTTTTGATCACCGGGGGCGGTTCGGGCATCGGCGCGGGAGCGGCGGGGCACTTGGCTGGCCGAGGGGCGCGGGTGACCATCACCGGTCGTCGTCAGGAAAGGGTGGAAGCGGTGGCGGCTGGGGTGGGCGACCGGTGTCGGGCGGTGGCTGGAGACGTAACCGAGGCAGGCGACCGCACCGCCATGATCCAGGCCGCGGTGGACCACGGCGGCGGTTTGGATGCCCTGATCAGCAACGCCGCCAACATGTATCGGGGACCGGTAGACGAGCTGGACGAGCAAGCCCTGCTTGACGTGTTCCACACCAACGTGGTGGCCGGCATGATGCTGGTGGGCGAGGCGCTCCCCCATTTGCGGGAGCGCCAGGGTTGCGTGCTGTTCGTGGGGTCGGTACACACCCAGCGGGCCTTCCCCGGTGTGGCCCCTTACGCCGCCACCAAGGGGGCGCTGGAGGCGCTCACCAGGGTGCTGGCCGCCGAACTGGGGCCCCAGGGGGTGCGGGTGGGCTGCGTGCGGCCCGGCGCGGTGTTCACTGAGATCAACCAGCGGGCCGGGCTGATGGGCGACGACGAGGCCAAGGCCCGGCTGGAGGGGCTGGGGCCGGCTCATGCCTTGGGCCGCATCGGCACCGTCGCCGAGATCGCCGAGGCGTTTGAGTACCTGATCGGGGCCGAATGGGCCACCGGTTCGGTGCTCACGGTGGACGGGGGCCTCAGCCTCGGCGTGACCAATGCCTAGCGAGCGCCGATCGGCGCTTGGGGGCCGAACCCATGCGTGACCCGCTCACCGCAGTCAAAGATCACCTCGACGCCGTCCACTCCGGCGGCCCGGCGGCCATGGCCGCCGACTATGCCGCCGACGCGGTGCTGGTGCGGGATGTGACTTACCACGGCCGCGACGCCATCGCTGGCTATTTCGCCACCGTGCCCGAGCGGCTGGGCGAGGGTCGGGTGGAATTCGCGGAGCCTCAGATGGAGGGCGCATTGGTGGCGGTGGCCTGGACGCTGAGGGGCGGCCCCGGCGACGGCACCTCGGGCACTGATCGCTTCGAGGTGGCCGACGGCATGATCGTCCGCCAGACGGTGACTCTCGACGGCGGGGATTTCTGATGGCAACCGAGCCATTGGACGAGACCTACGACGTGGTGGTGGTGGGATTCGGCGCGGCGGGCACAGCCGCGGGCATCACCGCTTGCGATGCCGGCGCCTCGGTGGTGCTGGTGGAAAAGAACCCCGAGCATCGCCACACCCCCTCGACCCGGATGTCGGGGGGCATGGTGATGGCGGTGACCGATGTGGCCCAGGGTTAGGGCAGCGGTGATCTTGACCCCGCCGAGGCCGATGGCGGGGCTGACTCCGCCCACACAATCGCCAACTGCGTAGAGGCCGGGAATGGGATCGCCGAACACATCGAGCACCTGCATGTCGGCGTTTACCCGAAAGCCTCCGGCGGGGAAGTTGATGCCCACCACCATGGGGGCGGCCCACAGCGGGGGCTCGACGATGCCAGTTCGAGGCTCACCGAAGATCAGCCCGTAGCGGTGCTTTTGGCGGTCGATCTCGGCCTGCATATCGGCCAAGTACTGCTCGGGGCTGTCGTCAGCCCCGATTTCGCCCTGCATGTCGAAGTCGGCGAATGCCACATATCCGGTAGACCGGGCGGCGTTGCCCCCGAGCTGCTTGTCGGCCTCCAAGAGGACCACTGAGGCGCCGCTTCGGGCGGCGGCTAGAGCGGCGGCCGACCCTCCGGGCCCGCCTCCTACGACGACTACATCGAAGACTTCCATCGCGCTCTTCAGGCCACCGGCGATTCGTGAACTAGCGGTCGGTAGCGGGGGGAAAGTCGGCGCCGGCCAGCCAATTCAGGAAGTCCTGGCGGCGGTTGGCGTCCACCAATTCCACTCGCAGGCCGGTGGCTGGAAGCCAGTGGTAGGTGAAGCCCAGCGGGCGCCCGTCGGAAGCCTCGTAGGAGGCCAGGGGCTCATAGCCGGCGTCGGCCAGTCGTTGGGCGTCGGCCACCAGGTCGTGGCTCCAGTAGCCGAGATGGTGTACGCCGCCCGCAGTGCTGGGATCCCACACCGTGCCCGGCGTGCCGGTGATCAACTCGATGTGGGGCGGTCCGGCAATGGAGTAGGTGAACTGGAACTCGGCCAGCACAACCCCGTTGGGCTGGCGGACCATGAACTCCCGATTCTGGACGGGCCCCCATTCAAAGCCGTGGATGGCAGTCCACTCGGCCATGGCCGCATCAAGGTCGGTGACCACCACGCCGAAGTGGTAGAAGTCGTCGAGGGGCACCAGCCCCGCCAGCGATTGGGATGTTGAATCAGGCATTTCCGTGCCACCCTCCGTCGGTGAATAGAACTTCGCCGGTTATGTACGACGCTTTCTCGCTGAGCAGAAACGAGATCACCTCGGCGATCTCGGCGGGCTCGGCCACCCGGCCCATCGGCACCCGGGCGTCCAGCCAGGCAGCCTGCTCCGGGTTGCCCAGCCGCTCTGTGGTCATGGGCGTGCGCACCGGCCCCGGCGCCACCGCGTTGACCCGCAAATGGCGTTCAAGATCATCCAACTCAGTGTCCACAATCGAGCTGCGGGTGCGGATACCAGCACAGTTCACCAACCCGGTGAGCGGCCCCGCATCCTCCAGCACCCGATCCCAAGCGGCCTCGTAAGTCACATCCAGAGACACCACGCTCTCAGCCGAAACCACATCGGCAGCCACTACATCCCACCCGTCATCCCCTAACAACCGGCAGGTCTCCGCACCGATTCCCGACGCGCCGCCGGTCACCAGCACCAGACCCGGCATCAGCGCTTAGTGGCCCAAATAGGACCGCACCAGATCGTGGGAAGCCCGAAGCTCCGATGACGGCCCGCTTATGTCGTTGTTGCCGGTGCGCAGCACATAGGTGCGGTCCGAAACCTCCAGCACCCCGGCGTTCTGCTCCACCAGCAAGAAAGTGGTGCCGCCTTCGTCTCGCAGGTCCACCACCAACTCGAAGAGCTGGTCCACCAGATTGGGGGCCAGGCCGAAGGAGAGCTCGTCGATCATCAACAGCTTGGGCCGAGTGATCATGGCCCGGGCCAGAGCCAGCATCTGCTGCTGTCCGCCGGACAGCGAAGAGGCCTGCTCGCCGATCTTCTCGGCCAGCGCAGGCAACAGGTCCAAGAGGCGGTCGCGGTCGCGGCGAATTGCCGCCGCGCCGTCCGAGCGCAGCCCCAGGCCCAACTCCAGGTTCTCCTTGACTGACAGGTTCTGGAAAATGCCCCGCCCCTCGGGCAGGTGGCCGAGCCCTCGCATGGCCCGTCGCTCGATGGCCAGGCTCCCCAAGTTCTCCCCGTCGAGCACCACCGATCCCGACCAGGTGTCCAGCACCCCGGAAATGGCCCGCAGCAGGGTGGTCTTGCCCGCTCCGTTGGCCCCCAGCACCGACACGATCTCGCCCTCTTCCACCGACAGCGAGACGCCGTGGAGCACTTCGAGGCGGCCGTAGCCCGAAACCAGATCGTTGATCTCAAGCAGCATCAGGACGACCCCCCCTTCTCGGGGCCGTCGTCTTCGGTCCACACCTCTTCCAGTGTGCCCTCTTCTTCGACGTGGTCGATGTGGTGGTGTTCCGACAGCGGACTCTCCACCTCGTGAATCTCGCCGCCTTCCTCAGCCTCGAAACCATGGCCCAAGTAGGCCTCGATCACCGCGGGATCGGAGGTCACATGCTCAGGACTGCCCTCGGAGATGATCTCGCCGAAGTGCAGCACGCTTATCTTGGGGCAAAGGCTGGTCACCAGTTGCAGGTCGTGCTCGATGATGATCACACACAGATCGCGCTCGGCTTGGATCTCGCGCAGTCCCCGTAACAGCACGGTCACGTCGTCGGCCCCCAGCCCAGCAGCGGGCTCGTCAAGCAATACCACGGTGGGGTCGGCCACCAAGGCCCGAGCCACCTCAACCAGCTTCTGCGAGCCCAGCGACAGGTTGCCGGCCTCCTCGTGGGCAAAGTCGGCCAAACCGAAGCGGTCAAGCATGTCCATGCAGATCTGACGTGCCTCGGTCTCCTCCCGGCGCTGCTGGGGCAACAGCAACAACTCGGCAAAGTGCCCCCAGCGGAACAGATGGTGGCGGCCCAACAGGGTGTTCTCCATCACAGTGGCGTCGAGGATGAGCCGAGGCGCCTGGAACGTGCGCCCGATGCCCGCCTTCACCCGCCGGGTGCGGGACATACGCAGGAGATCCTTGCCATGCAGGCGGACGGCGCCCTGGCTTCTGCGAACGTAGCCGGAGACGACGTTGAACACCGTGGTCTTGCCCGCTCCGTTGGGGCCGATGAGCCCGTTGAATCCGGGGGCGAATTGCAGGTCGACTCCCAAGAGCACCCGGTTTCCACCGAAGGCCACGTGCAGGTCGTCAACGGCGAGCGATGCGACGGCATCCACGGGATTGGCACCCGGCGAAGAGGCCTCTACGACGCTCATGGCGAGAAGTCCAATAGCGACTCCAGTCTTCGCTGGAGGTCTTTCACCCAACGGCTGTCACGAATTTGCTTGGGCAAGACCGCAATCCCATTGGGCAGCACGAGCACAGACAGAATCAATGCGATGCCCAATATCAAGAACAGCAGCTTCTGAGTGTCCTGAAGTTTCTGGCGCAGGAACACGAAGAACACCGCGCCGATCAGCGGACCCCACTTGCGGCCCAACCCGCCGACGATCAGAACCACCAGCAAGAACACCAGCAACCGCGTGCGGAAGGTCTGCGGGTTGGCAAACGAGCTGTTCTGGGCCCACATGGCCCCGGCCAGCGCCGCGGCGAAGGCCGACAGCCCGAAGGCAACCAGCTTGTAGTAGGTGGAGGAGATGCCCAAGGGACCAGTGGCAATGTCGATGTCCCGTACCGCTTTGAGGGTGCGGCCCAGCCGCCGGTTGGTCAGCACCATGTAGGCCACCATCATCAGCACCAGTGCGCCAAGCGACAGCATGTAAACACTGAGGATGCGGTCGAGCCCAGGAATGAGGAACTGGGGAACCTGCTTTCCGGTGCCACCGTTGGTCTTCAGCCCGCTCCACACATCGTCGTCAAGGCGGATGATGGTGACGATCAACTCTCCGAGGGCCAATGTGGCGATGGCCAAGAAGAAGCCCTTGAGCCGAGCGGCGGGGAAGCCCACCAGCACGCCGATGATGGCCGCGGCGATGCACACCACCGGCAGAGCCAAAAAGAACGGCCAGTCGTATCCGGACAGTGCTTCTCGGGCATCGCTGGGGGCGGACAGCACGGCGGTGCCATAGGCCCCCAGGGCGAAAAGGCCGGCTACCGCCAGGCCCAGGGTGCCTGAATAGCCCACCAGCAGGTTGAAACCCACCGCAGCCGCGCCGTACGCAAAGACAAACGCCAGGTTGCCTCGGCCGAAGTTGTTGCTGCTATCGAAGATGTCGGTCCAGCCGAGAATGGGAATCCAGGGTAGAAGTCCTAGAAAAAGGAATATTCCAAAGGTGGTCAATTGTTCCCGGGATAGATTAATGGTTATTCCTGGGGGTGCGGGAGGGTACAGAGAGCGGGGAGTAGTATTCGACGCCTCCATTACCTACACCTCCCGAGTCCGGGCAGTTCGACTGAACCCGCCGGGTGCTACCAACAGCACCACCACTACCACCAACAACGCGATGGTGGGCTGCAAGCTGGTGGAGATCTGGCCGCCGGCCAAGGCCTCCCCCAATCCGACGAGCAGACCGCCCGCAAATGTTCCGCCCATCGACACGAAGCCGCCCAATACCGCGGCGATGAACCCCTTGAGAATGAGACCCTCTGCGCTGCCCAATTCCAGAACGGTGGAGCTGGTGTTGAGGATCATGGCCGCCCCGGCCACGAAGATTCCGATGGCCCAGGCAATGAGCGAGACTGATCCAGCGTTGATCCCAAGCATGCGGGCGGTGGGGCCGTCTTCGGCAATGGCCCTCATCCGCACGCCCCACTTGGATCGGAAGAACAGCCCCAATCCCACCACGATGGCCAATCCCACCACGATGGTGACGACCTGATCCCAGCCAATCCGAGTGCTGCCGATGTCGAAGGTCTCACCAGACCAAGGAGCGTCGAAGCGCTGCGGGGTAGCTCCCCACAGGTTTTCGATCAAAGAGCCCAGCGCAAACGTCAAGCCGATGGTCAGCAGCAGCAGCGGGAAGTGGTCAACCTTGCTGAGGGGCTTAACCCAGTAGCGCATCATCAGGTAGGTCAAAACCGCGGTGATGATGGCCAGGATCACAGCAACCGCTAGGGGGAATCCCTCACTGGTGACCGGGAACCAGTCCAGGAAAGTGGGAAGTCCCTCATTGTTCAGGAAGTCAATGCTGATATAGCCGAGACCGAGAGCGGAGAACACCGCCAAGGGCTGGGTTGACAGACCGGTCAATGGACGAACCAGGAAGAACTGGGTTATGGCTCCAAACACTCCGGCAAATGCCAAGGCAATCACGATGGCTAGCCAGAACGGCCAGCCCACGCCGCCCTTTTCGGGATCGGTGGAAAGGAACCAACCCATGTAGGCGGCCACCAGGCCCATCTCCGCGGTGGCGAAGTTGGGCACGTCGGTTGACTTCATGATGACCACAATGGCCAAGCCGATGAGGCCGTAGCTCGAGCCGGCCTCTAGGCCAACCACGATTTGCTGGAGGAGTTGATCCACTCCTGTTCCTCCTCAGCCGATTAAGGCGCTTAGCCCGAGTCCCGTATCTGTGCAATGTCTTGGGGCTGGCTGTCATAGGCCAGCCCCAAGGCTTGCACTAGTAGATCAGGAATTCGGTTGCTGGAAGCCGCGGACCTGGGACCACGACTCTGTGTCGGCGTCGTACTGGGCCACGCCTGCGCCGGATGCGCAGCTGTGCCCGCCGGGCAGCGGCCCGCAGGCAACCGGCGGAATGGAGGGCACCAGGATCGGGTCGCCCGCCAACGCCTCGGCAGTGGCATGGAAGTTCTCATAGGAGTAGTCGCCGTCCAAGCGGTCGAACAGCTCGAAGAACGCCGTGGAGATCGAATAGGTCTGGAGGCTGAAATTGGGGGCGCCGCCCTCTTTGCCGGGACCATCGTAGGCGTCCCACAGCGCGCTCCAGTGCTGCACAAACTCATGGTCGCCGTCGGGCAGCGCCACCTGAAGGGCGCCGAGGTAGCCGTCGGCGGCCTCGGGATTGGCCAAGCCCACCGTGTTCTGGCCACCGGCGCCGGAGGAACCGGCATCGGAGCAAACCAGGGCATCGAATCCGGCCTCATGGAACTGATCGAGCACCAGTCCGTTCTGGGCATTGTCCAATGCGGTGAGCACGGCTTCGGCACCGGAATCAATCACTGCCAGCACGGCAGGGCCAACCACGTCGGAGAGCACTTCGATCTCTTCTTTGGCCGTGATCTCCATGCCATTGACCGGAGCCTGGGCGTCGATGGCGTTGAACGCCTCCTCGCCCAGCTCGTTGTCCTGGCCGATGGCGGCCACCCTGGTAACACCCTGCTCGGCGAAGTAGTCGATGCAGATGCGGCCCTGCTCGGTGCGGGTCGGGTTGGTGAGGTACACCTCTTGGATGTCCTGGTCGGCGGGCGACACCGGACCCCACAGCGGGGTGCCAGCGGCCTCGATGTCGGGATAAGTGGACGGGATGGCCTGTGAGCCCGCAGTCCCCACAAAGGCCCACACGCTGTCCTGCTCGATCATCTTGCGGACGTTGGTGACCATCTGCTCGATCTCGAAGCGGTCATCCTCCCAGGCCAGCTCAAAGGTGCAGCCGTCGATGCCGCCATTGGCATTGACCTCGTCAACCGCCATCTGGACACCGCCTAGCAGGCCTTCACCGGCGACCGCTGCCCGGCCGGTAAACGGCTGGGACGTGCCGATGGTGATCACGCCGTTCTCTTTGTCAACGCCCCGTACGTCGCCGTCGGTGTTCGCGCCACAGGTGTCAACCATCTCTTCCTCAGCCATGTCCTCTTCGGCCATGTCGTCTTCTTAGTCTTCGACCACGACTGGCATCTAGTCGGCCATGTCGTCTTCTTCGTCTTCGACCACGCCTGGCATCTCGTCGGCCATGTCGTCTTCCTCGTTGTCGTGGTCGTCTTCATCTGCTGCGGGGGGGGGCGCTTCGGTGGCCGCCGGTGCTGGGGCAGCGCCGCCGCCGTCGTCGTCGTCGTTGCCGCATGCGGCTGCTACCAGAGCCACTGCGAACAGCAGCGCCAGAACTTTCAAGAGCTTGGACATGGATTCCCCTCCACTTGGTTGGACGTGCACTGATCGGACGTACACAAGTTCGTGACTCTAACAGAGAATTTTCTGTGACAAAATGCCGGAGATGGCAGAAATCACCGTGACCACGTTCGCCGACGCCCGCGAGTGCTATCGGAACAAGAACCTCCGCCAAGCCCTATACGACGCGGGCGAGGTGATCATGAGCGATGTGGTGGTGAACCTCCACGGCGACGAGCACCGCGACCGCCGCCGGCTGGAGAACCGCCTCTTCCGGCGAGACACGTTCACGCTGTACGAGCAGGACCTGTTCCCGCCCATCATCAAGGCGACTCTGGCCCCCCATTTGGCCGAGGGCGGTGAACCGGGACCAATCGGTGTTCGGCGACGACGCCACCGACTTCTACCCCGACCGCACCCTGCCCGAAGGCATCGCCCCGTGGGGGCTGAGCTTCGGTCAGGGCATGCACGCCTGCATCGGCCAAGACCTGGCTTCGGGAATGTCGTTCATGGACGGCGACGACATCGACGCCCACCTGTTCGGCCTGGTCCCAACGGCCGTGCAGACCCTCTTCGACCACGGCTGCCGCCCCGATCCCGACGATCCGCCCGAGATGGACGCCTCCACCACCCGCCCCTATTTCGGCCGCTACCCAGTAATATTCGGAGCCTGACCAGCCGCTGGTGTGCTGCCGGGAGGGGAAGCCTCACAAGAAGCAAAACGAGCGGCCCTGTGGGAATCGGAGCGGACACCGGCGCCAAGCCAACACCCGCCCACCAGAACCCCTCACCCACCCCGGCAGCACACCACCCGCCACAACATCAAGCCATCTGATGCAGAACAACAGACAGACAGCCATCAACCTTCTTGCTCATTGACAACGTTTGATGAGCCCCCGCCTCCCTCAATCGCTGAATTCATTTGCTTTCTTTTGATGCAATGAAGGGCTTTTTTTAAGTCCTTCGAGTCAAATAGACTAAGTATTACAACCCACCATATAGTGTATACTATTTTGGTTGGAACATCAGTGTTCCCAAACGGCCACTCATCCAACATAGCCAAGATATATAGCACAATTGAAAGAATTCCTAGCAAGTTGAAGAAAAATTTCATTGCTATCTTTGCGATCTTCTTGAGCGCTATTTTCTCGGCTATAGTTGGGGTATATGAATTGCTACTCATACGGCACCCTTTCTTATACTACATGAGCTATTCGACAACTTTACGGCACTTCTTTGCAGTAAGAGACAGTAGCATTCCTCACGCTCTTGATCTTCCCAACAGTTTCAGTAGCCGATACGCTGACATTAGTGGCAGTCCAATCTCTTATATCATTGCCTCGATTCTTGGGTTGATCAAAAATACAGTTATCCTTACCATTGATTTGTGCATACGGTGCGGTACCTTCATAGTATACCCAAATCACATATGTCTCTAGAGCGATTCCTGCCCCTGATCTTAGTAAAATTTTTGCGGCAATCTTCTTAGCTCCCTGCTTTTTTATCTTGCCCCAAAGCAATCTCAGGGAAAACGTTCTTCCCACTATTCCTGCTTCATCGTCTGGTACGTTTGCGTCTACTACCTTTGCTGCGGTCTCGTCGAAGCTGGATTCGTCGAGCCTGACGGTAATGTACTCGTTCCATACTTCGTCACAGGTTTGGGTGGTTATCCCTGCGAATTCATCTGATTCTGAATTGCAAGAGCGACTCACCTGGTTGAGAATGTAATCCGCGCCCTCAAAGTAGAGCAACGATGCCGCCGAGGGCGACAGTACGCGAGGAGATCCATCAACTGCCCCAAGCAAGATCAAGCCTTTCTGCCACCATGAGAGATTCTGTGGCACGTTGGGGCCACTGTAGTCTGGGGCAGCCAGAGGTGGGCAGACAACGTTCTTAGTTTGGGAGTAGACGGGGCCTCCGTTGGCGTTCTTCGTCTGCACATGCACCTGGTATTCACTATTCGGAGAACCGATTGCGCCCCATTCCACACTCGTGTTGTTGCTGTCGTAAGCTTCATCATAGGATGCCACCTGCCCGTCAAGCAGATTCGCTGCCAAGATGATGGCTCCGGTGTACCCGGATGGGGCAGTCTGTGTGCCAGAAGGGTCATCCCAGCGAACTCTGATTATGCCTGCCCCTGAGCAGTCCGCGTTGACCCAGGTGTCGCTGATGGTGTCGCAATCGACAGAAGCGGTGCCGCTTCTCCCATTGTCGTTATAGGCCCACGCCCACAGCGTGTAATCCCCATCAACTCCCAGGTCCAACGAGACCCCGGAAATAGGAGCAGAACTGTTAGAAAAGTCATCCCCGGCGGTTGCATCAAGGGTGCTCACATTTGTATATCCCCTAATCACTGCCCCGTAGCGGTAGCCAAGCGCACCGGGAACTGTGTCCCACCGAAGAGTTATGCGGTTTTTGGATATAGCGGTGCATTCGACACCGCTGGGACTGTCAGGAAGCCCGCAGGTGACATCCACTGGGGCGCTGTAGGCCGAGGGGGTCGAATTGTTGACCGATCTGACCCGTACTTGGAACACTCCGGAATCGGGCAGGTCGGGCTCGCCTGAAGCGGGAATGGCGGCAGAAGTGCTGCCGGAGATGCTCGTATTCCACCTGCTGTCGGCCGCAGCGGAGCCCCCGATGAAGATGCGGGGCTCATAGGAGCTGACTTCCCTCCCATTGAATTTCACCAAATTCCAGGAAACGCTCAGCACGCCCGCTCGGCACGAAGCCGTAACCCCGGTAGGGGCGACCGGCGGAGTTGAGAATCCGCGGCACACGTTGGAAGTCGCCCACTCAGTCCAAGGGGTGAACCTGCCTCCCATAAGCGCCTGCACTCTGACCCTGTACGCCTTGCCCGGCACAGCCTCAATGGAGGCCGCCTTTATCTTGCCGTCTTCCTCGTTACGGGCGAACGCAAACCCTGAGCGCGTATCACCGCCGCCGACGGGCCCCACCTCATATTTGAAATAGGCTACAGGGCCTTCTGGCACGTCCCAAGACAAAGCCAACTGCGGCCTCGACGACCCATTAGCGGCCTGCGCGCAAACCAAAACCACGCCCCCGAGCACCTTCGGGCCGGGCGTCGGCGTAGGGATGGGAGTCGGAGGGGGCAGACAAGCCTTGTCGACAGGGTTCACCCTTCCATCAGGACAAGGCAGGCACTTGTTGGTAACCGGATCCACGTAGCCAAAACTGCAAGGCACCGCGGTCGGCGTCGGGGTAACGGTCGGCGTCGGGGTAACGGTCGGCGTCGGGGTAACGGTCGGCGTCGGGTCGTGCTTGCATTGCCCTGATGAGAGTGTGTGGTCTGCCGGGCAGGTGGGAGTGGCGCCGTATTCGCGGGTTGTTGTTATCAGGCAGTTGGAACCCGACAACGTGCCGAAATCGCACAGGTAGGTAACCGACCTGTGCTGAGTGGTCGTCCGCGAGCACGTCGAACCCGACAGCGTGAAGCCATCGGGGCACGACGCCGCCGCCAGCACTGAACTCGTTGACGTCTCGGTGCAGGTGTCGCCGTTGAGGATATCGCCCGGGTCGCAAGCCGGGGCGGGGGCCACGTCGTGGGCTGTCGCCGTGCTGGTCGCCAAGAGCAGCAGGCACAGCAGAGGGATGAAAAAGCGGATGGTCTTGTGATGGCGATTCATTGGCAGCAATCGCCCCTAACACACTGAAGACCTACGCCAGCGGATGGAGGAGCTGGCAGGAGTGGGCCGACCAGCACAACGCCCACTGCATTCCGGCCAAACCCGAGATCTTGCAGACCTGGCTGGTGGCCCTGGATGCCGAGGGGAAGAAGCCGACTACGCTGCGGGCTTACCTCGCCGCCGTTGGCCACCACCACCGAAACTGCCTCATCGAAGATCCAACGCGAGATCCCGAAGTGCAGCAGACGATGAGAGGGATCAACCGTCGGGCTGCCGCCCGCGGCTACACGCCCAAACAGGCAAAACCGCTCAGGTGGCACCACATCCAAAAAATCATCCAGCACGCCGAAAAACAGCTCGCTCGGTTAGATCTTCGGGCTGAGGACAAGCAGAAGCTTCTGACCAACATAGCCATGTTGTCCCTTTGCCACGATGCCGCTCTGCGCTGTAGCGAGCTCTTGGCGCTGACTTGGAGCGACATCTCCTGCTCAGACGACGCGATAACCGGAAGGGTCTTGATCCGGCGCTCCAAAACCGACCAGACGGCAGAAGGGGCAGTGTGCCCCATCTCCGCCTACACGCTTCAAGCCCTCGAGCGGATACGGCCCCTGCAAGTCCAGTTCGATCAGCGCATTTTCCCCATCAGCGCCAGCACCGTTCAGCGACGATTCAAAGCCACTGCTCAGGCAGCCGGCATTGACGCTACCGGCATCACCACCCACTCGCCGAGAATCGGCATGGCCCAAGATCTCGCCGCCGCCGGCGCCGACATGCCCGCGCTAATGACCGCCGGCCGCTGGACTCAAACCGCCACCGTCGCCCTCTATATCCGCAACCTCGCGGCCGACCACACCCCCGCCGCCCAATACCTCCAAACCCAAGACTTCACACCAGAAGAACCCAGCCCCCCAGCACTGCCGGCCAAGAGCCCCTCCCGGCTTAGAGAGGCCCGAACGGGTTTCGTCAGCGCAGTTGTCGAGACAATCCCGGTCTTCGGTCACGCATTGGCAGCAAAACTGCACCCGACAGCACAGAACACAGCCCGCAAAGCCCCCTCCCTCGCCAGCTACCCGATCAGGTCATTGGTCAAGATACTTGAGGCCCAGTTGGCCACCTTCTCACCGGAAATGGGGGCGCGGGTGGGCCAGGGGCGGTTCAGGTCCACCGGCTGGCCGCGGTTGATCACGCTGCGGAGGTTGGCCCGGTCGGCCAGCACGGTGACATCGGCAGCCGAATCACCGTCCACCACCAGCACATCGGCAGCCATTCCGGGGGCCAGCGCGCCTACCTCGCCCTCCATGCGCAGGGCGATGGCCCCGTTGACGGTGGCGCAGGCGATGGCCTGAAGCGGGGTCAGTCCCACCGACTCCACCAGCACCTCCATCTCCCACCCGCCCCTACTTCGGCCGCTACCCGGTGGTGTTCGCGGCTTAAACATCAGCTCACTTCGCGAAAACAGCTCAATCCTTGGAAGCCGCCCTGATTCCCTATAATGAGTTTGTGGCTCGCAAGATCTGGACGGCGGCGGAGTTTGAGAAGCTCACTCCTGCCGAGCAGGATGCTGAGTTCCAAGCCAGCATCGTCACCGACCTCAGCGAGGTTCCTCCCGAGCTCCTCGACCGCATTCGCAGCCGCCTCCTAAGCCGGACTTCCCCACCCAACCCTTCCAGCTCCGCTTGAGCGGCAGCCGAAGAGCGGTCCGGGTCACCTCGGACTTCTTCCGTGATCTAGACCGGGACACTCCCGCGGTGGATCCCTCGACCATCTTCGGGATTTTCGACGGCGGTGGATCGAGGATCGCTGATGGAAAGCAGGCCATGATCAGCTCCCTCTTATAGGCCCAGTACGGCTCGAATCCCATCGTCGATGGCGTTGACAAGGGCGTCGGGCAGCTGTCCAACGCTCTCAGCCAGCCACGACCGATCGACCAACTCCAGCCCGAGCGGCACGGCGACAGAGTCCGTTGGCAGACCCGTGGCCGATGCGGTGAGCAGCACATTGCCGGCGAGGCCCGCTCTTTCGAGTTTCGAGGTCAACGGCACAACGTGTGTCTGCCAGATATCCACGCTGAGAACATCGTCAGATGACACAACGACACACTGTCGTCGCTTGTCGAGATCGGCCCAATACACCGCGCCGCGCGCTACCACGGCGCCGAGCGCTCCATCCGCTCACCCACAGCCAGCGCGTCCTGCTCGCTCAAGCGCTCGCCAGCCGCCAACGCGGCATCTGCCACGAGCTGCTGTGCGAATGTCAGAGTCGAGCTAGCCGAGTGGCGCCGGAGCTGGTCGGTCACCCACCTCGAAAACGGCACATCAAGGCTGTCGATAATGTACACAACGTCATCTGGCACACTGATCGTTTTATTGGGCATGTACGTATTATACGTACATAATCATTGCCCTCAACCCCCAGCCCATCGATTGCGCGCGGGACTCAGTGGAGGCCATCCACTTCCCCGTCGGGAGTCTCGTACACGCCATTGTGGTCGGCGCGAGCTACCAGATGGCGACCGGGTGGGTGTGCTGGTGTTTGCGCATGCGGCTGTCTTTGGTCAAGCGGTCTGGCTCTGCGGACCACCACTGCACAACGTGGGTGTCCATAAGCGGGTCTTCGCGTTGAAGCTGGGACCGGGGTGATTTGAGGGTCTGCCACTGGGGGTGGGGGCCTCGCCGATTCTTGTGACTGTCACAGAGTCCAAGAGACGGGAGGCCCCCGGTGGTTGAAGCTAGTGCGGCGTCGTGGTTCGGCGCGCTCGGTTTGGAGGTGACCGGCGTCGAGGAAGCGCTGGGCGAGGTGGCAGTGGGGGTGCAGACCCCCGGGGGGCAGGAGGTGTTCTGTGGGTCGTGCGGCCGCAGGGCCCGCTCGAAGGGCCGCCGCGAGGTGGTCTTGCGCGACGCGCCGGGCGCGGACGGGCGCCCGGTGAGGGTGCGGTGGAACAAGCGCGTCTGGGAGTGCCGCGACCCGCG
>JAJEDQ010000028.1 GCA_022821445.1 Acidimicrobiia bacterium
GCTGCCGCAATTCGGCTCGGGTAACTGGATCAGGGTCGGCAGCCAGCCACTCCTCAGGCGTAGGAGCTTGGGGGATCACAGCACTCTGATGACGGTGCTCAGCACCTCGGTGACCCGGCCCTGGGCGGCCTGGCCGGCGTCCAGAACTTCTTGGTGGTCGAGTGCCTCACCCATTCCGGCGGCCGCGTTGGTAACCAGCGAAACCCCGGCTACCTCGGCCCCCAGATGGCGGACGGCAATTGCCTCTAGCACGGTGGACATGCCCACCAAGTCGGCGCCCATTCGGGCCAGCATGGTGATCTCTGCCGGGGTCTCGAAATGCGGCCCCACCAGCCCGGCGTAGACGCCTTCGCCCACTGTGGGGTCGATTCCACGCACGGCGTCGCGAATGCGGGAGGAGTACAGATCGGTCAGGTCGGTGAACCGGATGGCGTAGCCCTCGGGCGGGGCCGGGCCGAACAGCGGGGACTGGCCCGTGAGGTTGATGTGGTCGCTGATCAACACCGGCTGGCGCACTCCTAAGGCGGGGTTCATGCAACCGGCGGCGTTGGTGAGCACCACCGTGGAGCAACCCGCCGCCACCGCGGCCCGCACACCGTGGACCACGTCGGCCGGAGGATGGCCCTCGTAGAGATGAACTCGTCCGGCCATCACCAGCACCCGCCGGTCGTCAACGGTCACTGCGCTCAGGGTCCCGCCATGGCCGGGCACCGAAGGCGGGTGGAACCCGGTGACGCTCTCCGCGGCCACCTCAGCTTCTACCGTGCCCAGGTCGCGGGCGACCTCCGCCCAGCCCGACCCCAGCACCACGGCAGCGTCAAAACGGCCGCCCAACCGCTCCACCAGCTCGGCTCCGGCCTGCTCGGCCCGTTCGAATGGGTTCATGCCCTGATGGTAGAAGGCATTGATGACACTTCCCGCACCGCGTTGGGTGGGGAGCTACTGGGCCAAATGGGCCAGCGAGCCGGAGGGGCGGGCGCCGAACTGGCTGATGGTCTCGGTGGCGGCCAAAGAGCCCAGCCTTCCGCACCGGGCCAAGTCCATCCCCCGGGTCCAGCCGTAGAGGAAACCGGAGGCGTACAGGTCGCCCGCTCCGGTGGTGTCCACCACTTCAGCCGTGGGCGCGGCCGGCACCTCGATGATCTCGGTGGGGGTGACCAGCACCGATCCCTGCTCGCTCCGGGTCAGCGCGGCCACCGCGCACCGCCCCTGCACCGCGGCCACCGCGGCCTCGAAGTCGTCGCCGGTCTCATACAGCGTGCAGATCTCGTGCTCGTTGCCGAACAGCAGGTCGATGGGGCCGTCCACCAAGTCGAGCCACTCCTGGTGGTGGCGCTCCACGCAGAAGCTGTCCGACAGCGTGAACGAGATTGTCCCCCCGGCGGCCGAGCAGATGGAGATGGCCTTGCGGATGGCCTCCTTGGTGATGGCCACGTCCCAGATGTAGCCCTCGCAGTACAGCACCCGCGCCGCGCCCACCAGGTGCGGATCGATGTCGTCGGGGTGGAGTTCGGTGCTGGCCCCCAGGTAGGTGTTCATGGTGCGGGCCGCGTCGGGGGTCACGATGATGAGGCACCGAGCGGTGGGCGGCCCGTAAGCAGCCGGAGCCACCTCGAAGCGCACCCCCAGCGCGCCGATGTCGTGGGCGAACACCTCGCCGAGCTGGTCGTCGCGCACCTTTCCGATATACCCCACCTGTCCGCCGAAAGAGGCCACCCCGGCCACCGTGTTGGCCGCCGAACCCCCCGATGTCTCGATGGCCGGCGCCATGGCCCCGTACAGTTCCTCGGCCCGCTCGGCATCGATCAGCGTCATCGCCCCCTTCACCAGGCCGTGGGCGTCGATGAACCCGTGATCCTCGGTGCTGATCACATCAACAATGGCGTTCCCGATCCCCACCACGTCCAACGCCTCACTCATAGCAGCCCGAGGCTACTGATCACCCCGGCAACAGAACCAAGACGGGCATTTCAACCCGTCTCGCCATGACATCTGCCCGTGAATCTAAGGTGATATCGGTGAGGCCAGGCCAATGAGCGACCGGATTGACGGGGACAAGTACCGGGTTTCCGATGAGGAAAAGGCGTACTTCTCAGAGAACGGCTATGTGCATCTGCGGGGGGTGCTGACCGACGACGAGGTGGGCGAGCTCGAGGCTGTCTACGACCGGTTCTTGCGCCGGGAGATCGAGGTGCCGGGCAAGGACTACTGCGACATGGCCGGCGACTACGGACGGAACCCGGAGGACTTCTCGATCATCAACGTGATGCTGCCCCGGCGCTACTACCCAGCGTGGCAGGGCAACATCTACGAGCGCCGAACCGCCTCAGCCGCCCGCCAGCTATGTGGCGACGGGATGACCATCGACTATGACCAGATCTTGGCCAAGCAGCCCTTCAAGCTCGATGCGGTGTTCGCCTGGCACCAGGACATGGCCTATTGGCCCGATACCCCCGACACCCGCACGGCCACGTTCTGGCTGGCCATCGACCACTCCACCATCGAGAACGGCTGCATGCGCTTCGTGCCCGCCACCAATCGCGAGCCGACCCTGCGCCCCCACACCCCCCAGTACGGCGACCGGGGCGAGTCTCACGCCTTGGGCACCGAATTGCAGGAGGGCGACGAGCCGGTTCCGGTGCCCATCAGCCGGGGCGACGTGACCGTGCACAACGAGCGGGTAATGCACGGCTCCGGCGGCAACTCCACCGCCGGCTTCCGCCGGGCCTACGTCATCGCCTACCGATCTGAGGACACGGTGGGCATCGAGCGCCAGCTCGGTTTCACCCACAGCCACAACGACAGCGGCGATGTGCTCGACCAAGTGGGCGTGGAGGGCCAGACCCGCTGAGGTCTAACCGGAGAAGATGTAATTGACCTCGTCGGCGGACAGCTCTGCCCGCTCGGCGGCGGTGCTCTGCTCAACTTCCTCCACCGAGGCGTTGCCCACGATCACCAGAGGTTGGAAGTCGGCGTGCAGCGCCCAGGCCAGCGCCACCTGGCTCAGGCTCAACCCATGCTGGCGGCCCACCTCGGCGGCCCGCTCCCGCCGCGCCCAATTGACCTCATTGAGATAGCACCGGGCGGTGTCGGCCAGATGCCCCTCAGTGGCCGACTCCAACTCGTCGCGGCCGATCCGCTCGCTCAGAAATCCCCCGGCCAGCGGCGACCAGGCGACAACCCTCACCCCCCGTTCCTGGTGCCAGGCCCGGTCGGCCGCCCGCCCCGCACCGGTGAGCGTGACCACGTCGTCCCACGGCTCATCCAGCTGCTCGACGAGGCTCCAGTGGGCGCTGTTGGCCACCGGCCCTCGCAGATCGTGGGCATCGGCGTACTCCACCGCCGCCTCGACCCGAGCCGTGGTCCAATTCGACACCCCCCACGCCCCGATGTGGCCCCGGTCGATGGCGGCGTTGACCGCCTCAACCAGAATGCCGATGTCCATGGCGGGATCGTCCCGGTGGAACATCCATAGATCGAGCTGGTCGACGCCGATCTGGCGTCGCGACAGTTCCATGTCCGCAGCTATGGCCTCAGGGGTCACCCGGGGGTTCCAGTCGGGAAGCTCGGGGTGGCACCCCTTGGCAAAGAAGACGATGCCGTCCCTACCGCCCCGGTGGCGGACCCACCGGCCGAGTATGGCATCCACGCCGTCGCCGCCGAAGGCGTAGTTGACTGCGGTGTCGAACGTATTGATCCCCGCCTCCACAGCGGCATCAAGCATGGCGAAGCGGGCCGGGTCGTCTTGGGTGAACAGGCCGATGGCCCCTTGGACCACTCGGCTCACCGGGGTGGCGACTCCGGGAAACTCCACGTACTCCACTACTGCCCCATTTCGGTTTCGAAGGGGTACACAACCCCGATTCGGGCTCGGATCTCATCGCACAAGCCGGCCATCTCCAACGTCAGCGACAGCGGCACGCGCTCGCTCTCGGTGCGCCCGGCCCGAACGCAGTCCACCACCTCTCGGATCTCGTATTCGAACCCGTTGGCCGGGTGGGGAATCGCCTCGGTCTCCTCTTGGCCCCCGGCTCGCAGAATGGCCCGGTCAGCGGCCCAAAAAACCGGTATCTCAATCGACCCTTCGGTACCGGCGATCACGGCGCTGGATTCGAGGTTGGCCACCACGGCAGAGCCCAGCTGGGCCAGCCCGCTCCCCGGATACGACGCTGAAATGGAGACGATCTCGTCCACACTGGTCTCGCCCACCCGGGCCACCACCCCGTAGTCCACCGGCGGTGCGCCATACAGCCACCGGGCCAAGTGCAGCGGGTAGACCCCGACGTCGAGCAGACTCCCGCCGGCCAGATCGGGATTGAACAGTCGGTGCTCGGGCATCACCGGGGCAGCAAAGCCGAACGATGCCGATAGCTGCCTCACATCGCCGATGCGCCTGTCGTCGATCCAGCCCCGCACCACCTCGTAGATGGGCAGGAACCGGGTCCACATCGCCTCCATGGCGAAGACGCCGGCCTCCTGGGCGGCCTCCACGATGCGGGTCGCGCCCTCCAGGTTGGGAGCGATGGGCTTCTCCACCAGCACCGCCACCCCGGCATCAATGCAGGCAACGGCTGCCTCGGCATGGGACGGGTGGGGCGTGCAGATGTACACCGCGTCGAGTGCCTCGCCCTGAAGCATCTCGTCCACCGACCCATAACTGGCCGCAATGCCGTGATCTCGGGCAAACGCGCCAGCCCGGCCCGCGTCCCTCCCCGCCACCGCAGCAACGCATGCCCCCTCCACAACCTCCATCGCCCCCAGAAACTGACCGGTGATGTGCCCGTGCCCAACCATGCCGAAACGAAAATCCATATTTGCCACTCATATCTCCCGGGTGCGGCCCGAGACTACCGAGGCAGAGCCCCTGGCTCATACCTGCATCTCTAGCTGCCTGAAGCAACGCAGGGCTACGCTCGCCAATCGATGGGCCGGTTGGAAGATCTCACCAAGGGCGCACGAGTCGCAGGCGTTGCCCCAATAGGGGTGGTCACGGTGATCGACGCCGAGTGGATCGGCTCGGATGCGGTGAATCTCACCTACGAGGATGACAGAGGCAATGTCCAGCGAGAGATCGTCTACCGAGCGAAGGAGCAGGAACTCTCCCTCGAAGGGGACGGTCGACCTTGGTCTTTCGACGCCGATCCTGAGCTGTTCACCCTGGTGGCCGAGGCCAAGCGGATCAGCTTGGCCCACCTGTTCGACCCCTATCTGGCCACCTACACCAGCGACGTCGACCCGCTCCCCCATCAGATCGAAGCGGTCTATACGGAGATGCTCCCCCGCCGCCCGCTCAGGTTCTTGCTGGCCGATGACCCCGGCGCGGGCAAGACCATCATGGCTGGACTGTTAATTAAGGAGCTGATCGTCCGTGGAGACCTCGACCGGTGCCTGATCGTGGTTCCCGGTGGGCTGGCCGAGCAGTGGCAAGACGAGTTGGGCGAGAAGTTCGGCCTCGAGTTCGAGCTGTTTACCCGAGCCATGGTGGAGGACTCCCGCTCGGGCAATCCTCTGGCTGAACGCCCCCGGCTGATCGCCCGTCTCGACATGCTGGCCCGCGACGAAGACCTCCAGGCCCAGCTCGACCGCACCGACTGGGATCTCGTGGTGGTGGACGAGGCTCACAAGATGTCGGCCACCTATCGGGGCGACGACGTTGAGCAGACCAAGCGCTACAAACTCGTCCGGAGCCTTGAGGCCGTGGCCCGCCACTTCTTGTTGATGACGGCCACGCCCCACAACGGCAAGCCCGAAGACTTCCAACTGTTCATGGCGCTGTTGGACGGCGACATGTTCGCCGGCAAGTACCGCCGGGGCGCCCACAGCGACAAGGCGGCCAAAGACCTGATGCGCCGCCGTATCAAAGAAGACCTGCTCCGCTTCGACGGCACCCGGCTGTTCCCCGAGCGGGAGGCCACCACCGCCAAGTACACGCTGAGCCCGGCCGAGCTCGACCTGTACGAGCACGTCACCGAGTACGCCCGCAACGGGATGAACCGGGCCGAGCAGCTCCGAAAAGAGGGCCAGGGCCGACGCTCGGCTGTAGTCGGCTTTGCCCTCACCATCTTGCAACGGCGACTGGCGTCATCACCTCGGGCCATCCTCCGATCTCTGGAACGACGGCGCGAGCGCCTCTCAGCCCGCTTGGCCGAGGCCGAACAGGCCCGGAACGAGCCAGCCGCAAGCACCAAAGACGACATCGAGATGCTGGGTGAGGTTCCAGAGGGCTACCGCCCGTCGGACTTCGACGATTTCGACCCCGATGAGCTGTTGGCCAGCGAGACCAAGGAGTTCGAAGACCAGATCCAAGTTGAGGCCACGCCCGCCCGCACCATCGCCGGGCTGAAGGCCGAGATCAGCGACCTCGACGGCCTCGTCAAACGAGCCCAGGTCGTCTACCAGCGAGGCGACGACCGCAAGTGGGACGAACTAGCCAAACTCCTGCAAGGCACGCCCGAAATGCTCGACAAGAACGGCCGAATCAAGAAGCTGATCATCTTCACCGAGCACCGGGACACCCTCGACTACCTGGTCGAGCGGCTTGGCCGCCTCCGGGGCCGAACCGACGAGGTGGTCGCCATCCATGGCGGAGTTCGCCGCGAGGAGCGACGCCGCGTGCAAAATCAGTTCACCCAGGACGACCAAGTGCGCATCCTGGTGGCCACGGATGCCGCGGGCGAGGGCCTCAACCTCCAGCGAGCCCACCTGATGGTGAACTACGACCTGCCCTGGAACCCCAACCGCATCGAGCAGCGGTTCGGGCGCATCCACCGCATCGGCCAGACCGAGGTGTGCCGGCTGTGGAACATGGTGGCCGAGGACACCCGAGAAGGCCAGGTGTTCGAGCGGCTGTTGGAGAAGCTGGATGAGCAGCGGGGCGCCTTGGGCGGCAGGGTGTTCGACGTGCTCTGAGAAGCCTTCTCCGACAAGTCGCTGCGAGAGCTGCTCATCGAGGCGATCACCGCCGAAGAACCCGCCATCCAGCAACTCCGCATGACCGCGGTGATCGACGCCACGGTGGGAGACCGGATGAGGGAGCTGATCGAAGAGCAGTCCCTTCTGTCCGATGTGCTGAGCGATGCTCGAATCGACGGCATACGCGACCAGATGGAACGGGCCCAGGCCATGCGCTTGCAGCCCAGCTTCATCCGCCGGTTCTTTTTCGGGGCATTCGGCCTGCTCAACGGAAAGGTCACCAGGCGGGAGGCGAACCGCTGCCAGATCTCCCGAGTGCCGCCATCCTTGCGGAACTGGGACACTGCCCAGGGCCGCGGCCGGCTGCTGTCCAGCTACGAGCGAATCTGCTTCGAGCGGGAGCAGATCACCGTTCCCGGTCGGCCCATGGCAGATCTGGTGTCGCCCGGCCATCCCCTGCTCGACGCCACCATCGGCGCTCTGTTGGAGCGCCACGGCTCGCTGCTCCAGCAGGGCAGCATCCTCATCAACCCCGATTCCACCAGCGAGCAGCCCAAGGTGCTGGTGCTGCTGGAACACGGGACCGTCGACGGCGCTGCCGTGGACGGCGGCCAGCGCCGAGTGGTGTCCAAGCAATTCGAATATGTGGAGATCACCGAAAACGGGGAGGTCGCCGATGCCGGTGAGCACCCCTACTTGGACTGCCGCTCCCCCGAGCCCGACGAGCTTGAACTCTTGACCCCGCTGGCCACCGCCGACTGGGTGCGGGACACGCTCACCACCAAGGCACTCAACCACGCCATCGCTCACAACGTCCCCCAACATCTCGCGGAAGTTGAGGCCCGAATCCACTCCCAGGTCGACCGCACCCTCGATGCTGTGCAGCAGCGCCTCAATGAAGAAATCAAACACTGGGACGCCCGAGTGCTGCGACTCAAGAACGACGAACTGGCCGGCAAGCGCAACGCCCGCATCAACTCGGCCAAAGCCCGCCAGCGAGCCGAAGAAGCCGAAGAACGCCTCGACCGACGAGAAGAAGAACTGGCCCGCCAGCGCAAGCTCTCACCCCTGGCACCCCGAGTAGTAGGAGCAGCCTTCATCGTTCCCGAGCGGCTGTTGGCCACCCTTGCCGGCACTCCACCCCCCTCACACGCCATCGACACCACCCGCTCCGACCGCCTAGCCATCGACGCCGTCCTCGCCGCCGAACGATCCCTAGGCCGAGACCCCAACGAGATGCCCCACAACAACAAGGGCTTCGACATCGAGACCCGCAACCACGACGCCCACATCCTCACCATCGAGGTCAAAGGCCGAGTCGCCGGGGCAACCGACTTCTCCATCACCCCCTCCGAGATCCTGTGCGCCCTCAACAAAGCCGACCGCCACATCCTCGCCCTCGTCGAAGTCTCCGACGATGACACCACCGAAGTTCGCTACCTCTACGACCCCTTCACCAACCGAGAACCCGAACCCAGCCCCGCCGAACACAAACGCACCCTCGACTGGCAGACCTACTGGACGTTGGCTGAGTCGCCAAAGTGACGGCCTGCGCCCTCCCACCCAATGCTCCAGGCAAGCAAATCGACGTCACTTCAGCAGTTCGGCTGAAGATGCCACGCGGCCGACACAACCAAGCAGTTCGCCGGATTACTCTGGCAGACCAAGCTCGTGGTCTGCGAAGATGGTTCGTCCTACTGGCACTATGGATGCGAGACAGGAACCTGATCAGTGGCAACTAGCAGGCACTACAGCGACGAGGAGCTTGCCTGGCTTCAGTCAGCATCAAAGCAGGTGACCAACCCGCGTGCACGCTGGACGAACAAGCCTGGGCATCGCCAGCGCAACTTTCAAGCATGCGACCAGCAAGACGACTCAATTCGCTTCTCAATCTACCAACGACAGAGTCTCCACGACGGCAACGACTTCTCATGTGGGATCGAATTCATCCCCAGGGTCGGGGCACGTCTGACTCTGGCGCGCTACAACGGACCAAGCCACCGGCATGGTGAGATTGTCTATCGCCCGCACATCCACCGCGCCACAGCCGGAGCGATCGCGGCAGGCAAGAAACCTGAGTCGAAGGCAGATGAGACCGACCGATATATCAATCTCGAGGGTGCCTTGAGATGTTTGATTGAAGACTTCCACTTACAAGGACTCAGCACGTCGAACGACAATCAGACGAGGCTCTTCAATGGCGCTTGACACAGACTCCCTCAGAAAGCTCCTGTGCAAGCGCCTCTGCCAAGAGGTAGACGTCGAGCAGCGCCCTGACGGCGAGCTAATGCTGCGCACACACTTCGAGTTTCCCGACGGTGATAGCTACCCCTTCTATTTGTCGGAAGCCCCCTCTGGAGGACTCCGCCTCTCAGACCGCGGCCACACACTGATGCACATCAGCTACGAGCACGATGTCGACTCTTTCCTTGATGGAACCCGCGGAATGCTCATGGAGCGAATTACATCCGAAACCGGTCTAGTACGAGATGACGGAGCATTCCATTTTGAGACATCCGCCGAGAGGCTGTCCGAGGCCATCTTCACCTTCGGGCAGGCATTAACGAGAATCTACGACTTGACGTTGCTATCTCGCTCGAATGTTGGTTCGACCTTCTACGATGACCTAGCTGACTGCCTCACTGGTCTTGTCGATGCTGAGAAGATCCAACGTGACTTTCAGCCTGACGTGCCAAACTCCGAGGCTTATCCTGTGGACTATCGAATCAGAGGCCGAAGTGACATACCGCTGTTCCTCTACGGTGTGCCCAATCGCGACAAGGCCCGGCTGACGACGATCATGCTCAGCTATTTTCACCTGCACAAACTCCAATTCGAATCGATCATTGTCTTCGAGGACCAGGCTGAAATTCCAAGGGCCGACCTTGCGAGGCTCTCAGATGTCGGTGGAGACATGATTTCGTCGCTGGACGCCACCGACGACCTCGCCCGGAAGCTCGAGCAACGAGCAGCCTAGTTCACTCCTTGGTGCGTAGGGATGAGACTTGCGCTCACACTATTCGAGCACTGGCCAGATAACGTTTCGTGCCAGCGAGTACGAGCCCGCAGATAAACCGGCTCTACGCGATGAAGCGGGGACGTCGGGTTCTGATTTTTGTGACGGGTTGAGTTTGTCGGGGTTGTTGTCCGGCTGCAAGCAGGATTCTGAGCCGGTGGTTGGCGAGGTTGGTGAAGCCTCTTGCTGAGCGTTTTATG
>JAJEDQ010000231.1 GCA_022821445.1 Acidimicrobiia bacterium
ATCGTCCAACTCGCCGCCCGCACCCCCACCGCCACCGCCATGCACGCCGTGACCGCCGATCACCTCTCCAACCAGCGGCTCATCCTGGGTTTGGGCGTGTCCGGCCCCCAAGTGGTGGAGGGGTGGTACGGCCAGCCCGGCAACCGCCCGCTGGCCCGCACCCGGGAATACGTGGAGATCCTGCGGCGGGTGTTCGCCCGAGACGACTACCTCACCTTCGAGGGCGACTACTACAACCACCCCTACAGGGGGGAAGGCGACACCGGGCTGGGCAAACCGCTCAAGATCATGACCCATCCCCCCCGGGTAGACATCTCCATCTTCATCGGCGCCGAGGGTCCCAAGAACATCGCCCAGACGGTGGAGATCGCCGACGGCTGGCTGCCGCTGTACTACTCCCCTTTCCGACCTGAGGTGTACGCCGAGTCGATCGCCGGGCGCTCCGAGAACTTCGAGATCACCGTGCACACCACGATCAAGGTCACCGGCGACTCCGACGAGGAGTTGGCCGAGGCGCTGTTTCCCACCAAGGCCTCCCTGGGCTTCTACATCGGCGGGATGGGGGCCAAGGGCCAGAACTACCACACCAAGCTCATGGCCCGGATGGGCTTCGAGGAGGAGGCCTTCCACATCCAAGACCTGTTCTTCGAGGGCCGCCGGGAGGAGGCCATCGCCGCGGTGCCAGACCAGTTCGCCGATGAGATATCCCTGGTGGGTTCCCCGGAGCGGATACGCGACCGGCTGGCCGCCTGGAAGGAGAGCCCGATCACCGGCATCAACGTCGGCGCTCGAAGCGCTGACGAACTGCGCACAATCGCCGAGGTCATCCTCGGCTAGCCCAAGACTGGAATAATGACCCCATGACTGAGCCAATCACCTTTTACTTCGACCCCCTTTGACCGTGGTGCTGGCAGACAGCCCGTTGGGTTCGTCAGATCGAAGACGCCGGTGAGGTGAGCGTCACCTGGGGATTGTTCTCGTTGGCCATCGTCAACTTCGACAAGCCCATCGACGAGTTCGACCCCGACCGGGGCGTGGGAGTGCGCTCGCTGCGCACCGCGGTGAAGGCCCGCGAGGTGGGCGGCAACGACGGCATCGGCGCCTACTACCAGGCCATCGGCCACCGGGCGTTCGACCTGGTGGAGTCGGTGGATGAGCTCGACACCATCCGCGCCGCCGCGGTGGACGCCGGTTTCGACGCCAGCCTGGTGGACGATGCTTTGGCCGACGACAGCACCTGGGAGACGCTGAAGTCGGAGCACACCATCTTGTGCGACGAGACCCGCAGCTTCGGCGTGCCCACCATCCGGTTAGACGGTGGGGAGGGTCCAGCGCTGTTCGGCCCGGTGATCAGCAACCCCGCCGAATCAACTGAAGAGGCGGTAGAGCTGTGGCGCCACGTGCGCTGGCTCACCGCCTATGACAACTTCGCCGAGCTCAAGCGCGACCGCCTGCCGCCCGATCTGGAGGCCTACAAGCGAAGGTATGGCGACGACGGCTGACGCGGCTTCGGGCGCGGCTGCCGGTGAGCCGCCCCACCCCGGGCAAAGGCGGCCCCTATGGCGGCGGCGGGGCGCCCGGTGGTTTGCCGCCGCCATAGTGGTGGTGCAACTCGGCCTGGTGGCCAACGGCTATCGGGATCCGCACAACTACTTCGCGTTCCAGCCATTCAACGAGTCGAGCACCTTTGCGGTGGAGTTGGTGCGGGTGCTGCCCGACGGTGAGCGAGAGGCGGTGCCCTACGGACGCTGGGAGGGCTACGACTGGGATGAATTGATCGGCTGGCGGGCGTTGAAGGGCCCGTGGAGCCAGCGCCACGCCTTCTCGGGGGTGGACGCGGTGGTGGACTATCTGGACCACGCCTTGGACTGGATGGCCAACAACACCCCCAACGACACCAAAACCCTGTACCTAGAGGCCACCGTCACCTACCACCGCAACGCCCGCGGCCCCTATGTGACCGTGATCCGCAGCCACGAACGGGAGTTGGGCGACCTATGACCGCCACCGCTCCTGCTGCGTCCACGCCCGATTGGCGGTCAAGGTACCAGCGGTTTCTCGACACAGTGTTCGACGAGCCAGCCAGCTTGCGGGCCGTGGCCATCGTGCGCATCGTGCTGGGGCCATCAGTCATCTGGCACCTGCGGCCATTCCTCGCCGACGCGCTCGAAGGCGTCACCTATCTCGACGTGTTCCAGCAGAAGTGGTGGCCCTGGGTGCCCAATGCGCCCGTGGGGCTGTATGTGGCACTGTTGTGGGTGGGGGTGGCCGCCGCGGTGCTGATGACCGTGGGGCTGTGGTCGCGCACCGCCACCTGGGTGACGTTGGCGGTAGTGGCCTACAACTTCTTCTTGTCGGAGACCCACTTTCGCCACAACCGGGCGTTTCTGATCATCCTGTTGGCCGGGGTGGCGCTGTGCGACAACGGCCGAGTGCAGTCGCTGGACGCCCGCCGCCGTCGGCCCCCCGATGACCGGGCATTGCTGTGGCCGGTGTGGCTGCTTCGCTTCGAGGCCGCCGCCATCTACTTCGCCTCGGGGTTCTCCAAGCTGATCGACCCCGACTGGGTGGGCGGCCGGGTCATGCACGACCGTACCCTGCGCTACCAGGGCGATGTGCGCGACGCCCTGGGCGACACGCTGGCTGATCCGATTCTGGAGGTGATTGCCGCCCGGGCCTTCCAGTGGGTGCTGTCGCCGGTGGCGGTAGCCACCGAGCTGTTCATCGCCTTCGGGATTTGGTTCCGCCGCACCCGGCTGGCCGCGGTGTGGGTGGCGGTGGCCTTCCATGTGGGCATCGAGGTGAGCGCCCAGGTGGAGGTGTTCAGTGTGATCGCCATCGGCGCCCTGGCCATTTGGGCGGTGCCGTCGACCCGGGATCGCACCCTGGTCACCCCCAGTAGCTGGGTGAAGTGGTTCGATTGGATGGCCCGGTTCGACATCACCGTGGTGCCGGGGGCATCGTGGCGCATGGTTGATCGCGACGGGACCGTGCTGGAAGGGCAACAAGCCCGCCAGTTCGTGCGGACTCGCTTGCCAGCCACGTTCCTGTTCTCCCGGTTCTGGCGGTACCCATGAGCGCTCTTGGCTGGGTATGGCGGCTCCTGGCCGGTAGAGCTCGACGCCGGCTGGTGGGCTGGGCGGCGGTGTGGGTGGTCACCGCCGCGCTGTTGCGGGTGACGCTGGCCGCCCCCGAGGTGTGCCCAACGTTCTCTCATGCCGAAGGAAGACAGTCGATCGACTCCGCCGCCGACTGGATCGTCCGCACCCAAGAACCCAGCGGGCGGTACCTGTACGAGTACGACCGGCGCACCGACTCGGCAGTGCCGGGCTACAACCTGGTCCGCCACGCCGGGGGCACCATGTCGCTCTACCAGCTGGCCATCGTGCAGCAGGGCCACAACCATCAAGTGGTGGAGGCCGCCGACCGGGGCATGAACTACCTGCTGGAACGGGCGGTGGACACCGGCGACGGTGGTATGGGACCGGCGCTTTCGCCCAGGGGGCCGGTGAAGACGGGGACGGCCGCGTTGACCCTGGTGTCGCTGGCCCACCGCCGCATCCTCACCGACGATCAGCGCTACGACGACGAGATGCGGGCACTGGGCCGGTTCCTGGTGGGCCAGCAGCTGCCCGACGGCGGGATGCTCAATTTCTGGGATCCCAAAACGGGCGCACCGGTGCCCGGGGAGCGGTCCCGGTTCGCCACCGGGGAGGCCGCCTGGGGCCTGGCCCTGCTGCATGAGATCTTCCCCGGCGAGGGCTGGGACGCCCCGGTATGGGACATCATGGACTACCTGTCCACCGAGCGCGACGAGCTGGAGGAGCTGTGGCCCCCGCCGTGGCCCGACCAGTGGGCTGCCTACACCCTGGGCGAGATGGCCGAGTGGGGTTTGGAAGACCACCATCTCGATTACGCCCAGCGCCTGGCTGGCCGGTTCAGCCAGATGATCCGCTGGGACGCCCAGCGTGAGGGCGTGGCCGAGTTCTCCCATCTGCCCATGCCCCGCGGCGGCGGCTACGGGACCATCCTGGAGGGCCTGGGCGCGCTGGAATGGCTGTGGCTCAACGAGCCCCGGCTGGCCGACGCTCCACTGCGGGATCGGCTGGAGTGCGGAGCAGCCCGCCTGGCCGAAGCCCAAGCCGCCGACGGCGCTTGGTACTACGACGACCTAACCAGGGTGGACGACCAGCAGCACGCCGTCTCCGGCATATTGCTGGCCGATGTCAGCTTCAACCTCGGAGGAAACAAGCCATGAAGGAAGTGAGACCATGAGCGGGCTCGG
>JAJEDQ010000110.1 GCA_022821445.1 Acidimicrobiia bacterium
TGACGCGTTCCTGCGTTCTGGTCAACGTGGTGGTCTAGCGGCCTATCAACAGAGCCGCTCAGACGTCCCAGACCACATGAAGCTCCTCGGGACCGCGGAACGCCACCCCTCGAATGAGCGGCGGTTCGGCGTCGGGGTCGAGGCGAAGGCCATCGAGCCGATCGATGATGGCCCGCAGTGCCACCCGCAGCTCCAGGCGGGCCAGGTGCATGCCCAAGCACAGATGCCGGCCCCAGCCGAATGCCATGTGGGGAACGGGCTGGTCTCGGTCGGGATCCCAGCGGTGGCCGTCGGCGTACGCCTGCTCATCGCGGTTGGCCGAGGTCATTGTCATCATCAATCGGGTGCCGGCCGTGACCGGGCAGCCGTCCACCTCGGTGTCTTCGGTGGCCTCCCGGGTGGCCAAAGGCGCCGAACTCTCCCACCGGAGGGTCTCCTCGATCACCTGGTCCAACTGCGACCAGTCGTCCTTGAGCCGGCTGAGCCAGCCATCGTGGGTCAGCAGTGCCGTCAAGGCGATGCCCAGCTCTCGGGAAGTGGTCTCGGCCCCCGCGGGCATCAACAGCAATAGGAATCCGTAGATGTGCTCGTCATCGAGGCGCTGGCCGTCGATCTCGGCGTGGATGATGTCGCTGATCAAATCGTCTTGGGGGTTCTGTTTGCGGTCCTCCACGATGGGATGGAGGTAGTCCCGCATGGCCTGAGAGGCCGCATGCCCAGCCTCGGGGTAAAGAGGCCCGGCGCTCACCTGCTCGGACCACAGCCGGAATTGGTCGGCGTCATCCAGCGGCACCCCCATGATCCCGGCGATCACCCGGGTAGGGAAGCGCTGGGTGAGCTCGGCCACCAGATCGGCCCGCCCCCGAGGGGCGATGCCGTCGAGCAGCTCGTTGACGATGGGCGCCACCAGCTCGGTCTCCCACCGGGCCAGCGCCTAGGATCGAAACGCCCGAGACACCAGTCCCCGATAGGCGGTGTGCTCGTCGCCGTCCATCCCCAGCATCAGCGGCCCCATGAACGGGGTCATCGACTCGGCCACCACCCGGGTTGAGAACACCGCGCTGTTGCGCAGCACCGCCTCAGTGTGGTCGCGGCGATACAGGTTCAGGATGCGCCCGCCGAATCCGTCGTCGCGCACCTCCGGGGGCTCGGCTCGGCCCCGGTCCCACTCCTTGTGGGGGTTAATGGCAGCTTCTTCGGCCTGAGCCAGCCCCTCGTGAAAGTCGGACGGATCGTTTGTCTCCACGGGTGCAACCCTATTCGGGCAACCCTTTTGCGGCGGCTCTATTGATGTGAACGGCCCGGAATGGCTCTAAGAGATTCGCGCACTTCGCCCCACGGCCCTTCGGCACGGAGACCCTGCCCGAACGACATCCGGTCGATCAGCCCGCCGTAGCTGGCCGCCACGCCGCTGGCCAGGTTCTGGGGCTCGGCCACCACGCCGAAAGTTCCCAGCATGGTGTCGTCGATCACGTCGGCCATCTCAACCCATTGGCCCTGCTTGGACATACGGTTCAGCTCGTCTTGGGCGTCGCCCCAGCCGTGGTGCTCGAGCACCGGGCGGTAGGCGGGGGTCGAGCCGTAGAAGGCCAGTTGCTGGCGGGCCGCTTGGGCCGCCGACGCCATCTCCTCCTCGGTATCGCCGGTGACGATGAACACGGGCATCGAAACCTCGATGTCCATGGGATCGCGGCCTGCTCGGGCGGCTCCGCGCTCGAGGGCGGGCAGCGACACCTCCCGCACGTAGCTGGGGGTGGTGAATCCGTGGCTGATCCATCCGTCGGCCGACTCGCCGGCTGCCTCGGTCATGAGATCGCCCACCGCGGCCAGATGGATGGGGGGAGGGCCGTGGGGATTGGCGCCGGGGCTGAACATCGGCGTCATAAGGGTGTGCTGGTAGAACTCGCCGCTAAAGCTCAGCCGCTCACCGGTCTCCCAGCAATCCCAAATGGCCTTGACGGCGTCGATCATCTCCTTCATGCGGGCCGCGGGGTGAGACCAGGGCATGGAGAACCGCTTGGTGATGTGGGGCTTTATCTGCGAGCCCAGGCCGAGGATGAAACGCCCGTTGGAATAGGCCTGAAGATCCCACCCCAAGTTGGCCAAGAGCATCGGGTTGCGGGCGAACGACACCGCAATCGAGGTTCCGATCTGAATGCGGGTGGTGTGCTCGGCGGCCAACACCAGCGGCAGGAACGGGTCGTGGTCGAGTTCGGCTGACCAGATCCCGTCGTAGCCGGCGGCCTCCAAGTTGCGGGCGTTGTCGGCGGCATCCCCTAGGGGCCCAACCGAGCCCTTTCTGGCTGCTCTGGTAACAAGGCCTCCATCTAGCTTCATGCTCTGTCCTCTCGGGTGGTGATCACGGTCACTTGGATTCGTCCTGGTCGCGTAGGAAGCGCTCCAGCTCTTCGGCCAGCTCGTCACCGGTGGGTATTTCCTCGCCCTGTTCTCCCATGCTGGTGTCGTAGGCGCTTTCCAGCTGGCCGAGCAGGCGCTTGTGGCTGGAGTTCTGGGCGATCATGGTGTCGAGCCGACGGGACACCTCCAGCCCCTCGGCAATCAGCGGCGCCGGGTCGAACCGCAGGTCGGCCACGGCTCGCAGGCCCTGGAACAGCGCCGCGGTGGCGGCCGGGAACGGGGAGCCGGACGCATAGTGGGGCACCTGCGCCCACACCGACACCGTTTCCAGTCCGGCGGCCTCGAATCGCTGGGCCAATGCCGCGCTGATCCCGGCGGGAACCTCCAGGGTGCCCGCCGGGGTGCCGAACCGCTCGATCAGATCCTGGGAAGTGCCGGTGGCCGACAGCCGCACCGGCCGGGTGTGGGGCACCGCGGCGGGGTACGCCCCCAGAGACACCACTCGGGCTACTCCAAGCTGCTGCACCAGTTGATCGACGGCCGTGCAGAATGCCTGCCAGCGAAAATCGGGTTCCGGCCCGTGAAGCAACAGGAACGCCCGCTTGTCCAGATCGCTCACCTGCTGGAGGCAGATGGCCGGCCAGCTGATGTGGTCCAGCCGGCCGTCCCGAACGGTCATAGTGGGGCGGCGGGCCCGGTGGTCCACCAGCAGGTCGGCGTCGAAGCTGGCCACCAGCGCGGCGTCGTCGGCCTTCAACATGATCTCGGTGGCATTGCGCATGCCGAAACCGGCATCCACCCATCCGTCAAAGGCGACCACCAGCACAGGATCGGCCAATTCGAGTTCTTGGTGGACGGTGATCAGTTCGCTGCTCATGCCACTTGCTCCGCGGCCGATGTGGCCATTTCAACCAGCGCGTCCACCCGGGCGACAAAGCTGTCGGCCCCTTGCGGCGGCGCCTTGTCGCCCATGGCCCCGCCCACATACCGGCTGTAGACGCCCTCCAGGATGCAGGCCAGCTTCCAGTAGCCGAAGGCCATGTAGTACCCGAAGTCGTCTATTTCGCGCCCGGACACCTCCGAGTAGAGGTCGAACATCTCGGCTCGGCTGGCGAATCCGGCCTCGCCGGTGGGGGGATCGTCCAACGCGAATTCCGAGTCATCGGGCTCAGCCCAATACACCAGAAGCTGGGCCACGTCGGCGTTGCGATCGCCCAGGGTACACAGCTCCCAGTCGAGCACTGCCAGCACTTCGCCTTCATCGCTCAGCATGCAGTTGTCCAAGCGGTAGTCGCCGTGGACGATGCCTGCTTGGCCCTGTTCGGGGATGCGGGCCACAAGGTGGTCGTGAACCTCCTGGATCTGGGGGCGGTCTTGGGTCTTGGACTCCTCGAATTGGCGCAGCCAGCGCCGGAGCTGGCGGGCGATGTAGTCCTCCTTGCGTCCTAGATCGCCCAGCCCCACCTCGTCCACGTCGACTGCGTGGATGTGGGCCAGCGTCTCGGCAATCGACTTGGAGGCCGTCCAGCGATCCTCAGGGGCCAGTGCGGCCGCGTGCTTGCGGTTGCGCACCACCGTCCCGTCCACGAAGTCCATGACGTAGAAGGGGCGCTCGTTCACCTCTTCGTCTTCGCACAACCCGAAGGCCTGGGGCACCGGCACGTCGGTGTCGGCTAGGGCGGCGATGATCTTGTGCTCTCGGCCCATGTCGTGGGCGGTGGCCAGCACCTGGTACAGCGGCGGCCGGCGCAGCACGTAACGCCGGCCGTCGGCATCGGTGGCCTTGAAGGTGAGGTTGGAATGCCCGCCGGCGATCAGCTCGAACGTCAGCGGCAGGGCGACGCCGGGCACGTTGGCCTCGAACCACGCGCTGACCGCGTCGTGCTGGATGCCTCGGATGTGGTCCATGCGAGAGGTCACGCTAGCGTTCAATCTGGTTCGATGAGAGGTAGCCGATGTGCCGCCCTCGGTGGAGGGCACCCAGCGGCCCACCTAGCGTTCAATCTGGTTCGATGAGAGGTAGCCGATGGCCGATGTGACCGATGCGACGTTTTCCACTGAAGTGGTCGAGCGCTCCCACACCGTGGCGGTGGTGGTGGACCTGTGGGCGCCGTGGTGCGGGCCGTGCAAAACGCTCGGGCCGATTCTGGAGCAGGCGGTGGCGGCCACCGGCGGGGCGGTGGAGCTGGCCAAAGTCAACGTGGACGACAACCCCCAGACCGCTCAGGCCTTCCAGGTTCAGAGCATTCCCGCGGTGTACGCCATGCGCGACGGCAAGGTGGTCGACGGGTTTATCGGCGCCCAGGGAGAGGCCGCGGTGGCCGAGTTCGTGCAGGGTCTTATTCCCACCGAACAGGAGAGCGAGGTGGAGGCCCTGGTGGCCGCCGGCGACGAGGCCTCTCTGCGGCGGGCATTGGAGCTAGATGCCGACAATGAGGGCGCAGTGGTGGGGCTGGCCGATCTGATGGTGGCCGATGGCCGGGGCGAGGAAGCCCTGGAGCTATTGGAGCGCATTCCCGAGACCGCCGAGGTCCGCCGAGTGGCCGCGCTGGCCCGCACCGGAGGCGGGGCCGACAATGGGGATGTCGAGGCTCGGCTCGACGATCTGCTGGGCCGGGTGAAGGCCGATCCCGACGCCCGCCAGGAGTTCGTCGACCTGTTGGAGATCATGGGCTCCGACGATCCCCGCACCTCCGTCTACCGCCGTCGCCTCACCACCCAGCTTTACTGAGCTGCCGCAGGCAGCCGGGGACAGGGCGTTGGCCCTGTCGATTCTGATTTTAGGCTGATACTCTGAAGCCGCTTCCCCCGCCACTGGCATGGCGCGCCGCGCCCGGACGGGCCAATGGAAGACTCCTCATTACCGCCTCCCCGGCTGACCTTCGCAGAGAGGGTCAGGGAGATGGTGGATGACTACCGCCACTTGATCACCGGGCCCCGGCTGTTGATGGTCGGCGGCGGACTGGTGGCCGCCATTGCGGTGGCGGCCTATCTGATGGCGGGGGCCAGCAGCGCTCCTCGGCCCGAGGCAGTGATTCCCATGGCAACGCCGCTGCCCGCCCGTCCGACACCGGTTGCCGAGGCGGCGCCGATCTTGGTACACGCCGCCGGCGCGGTCCACGCCCCGGGGGTGTACCTCTTCCGGGGCGAGGCCCGGGTGCTCGACTTGGTGGAGGCAGCCGGGGGGCTGGCGCCCGATGCCGACCACGACCGGGTGAATCTGGCCGCCCCGCTGTCGGACGGACTCTGGATGTACTTCCCTCGGCTCGGTCAGACGGCAATACCCGCGCCTCTGGGCGGGAATGGATCGGCGGGCGGCGGTGCGACCGCCCATTCCGGGCCGCTGAACCTCAACACCGCCACCGCTGAGCAGCTTGAATCGCTGCCCGGGGTGGGGCCGGCCACGGCGGCGGCCATCATCGACTACCGCCAGCGCGTCGGCGGGTTTGCCTCGGTGGACGGGCTGCTGGCCGTTTCCGGCATCGGCCCGGCCAAGCTGGAGCAGATCCGCGACTTGGTCGCAGTGTGAGTGACCGCCACGCGGTGGCACTGGCGGTGGCGACCATGGCCGGCGCCTGGTGGTCGGCGGCCGTACCGCTGATTCCCGCGATTGCCCTGGCGGCAGTGGCTTTGGCCGTCCGCCGGCCATGGCTTCTGGTGGCCGCGGTCTTGCTGATGGGCTCATCGCTGGGGGCCCGGGCCTGGGCGGGCCTCGACCCGCTTGAGCCCGCAGCCTTCGAGGGCGAAGCCGCCCTGGTGTCCGATCCGGTGCCGGTCGGCGAGGGAATGCGGGTGTTCGTGCGGGCGGAAGGACGGCGCTATGAGGCGTGGGCCTACGGTCGCGCCGCCCGAGACCTGGGCGACCGACTGGCCGGGGACCGTATCAGCGTCACCGGAAGCATCCGCCCGATCCTGCCGCTGCCCGACTACCAAGCGGCCCGCCACGTAGCCAACCGGCTGAACATCGACCGCGTCCACCACTATCGGGATGGGTCTTTTCCCTATCGGATGGCCAACTGGCTGCGACGCACCATCGCCCGAGGCGCTCAGACCCTGGACGGCGACCGCCTCGCCCTGTTCACCGGGCTGTCATACGGCGACGACCGCCACCAGTCACCGGTGGTGTCCGACGATTTCCGGGCCGCGGGCCTCACCCACTTGCTGGCCGTGTCGGGCCAGAACGTGGCCTTTGTTCTAATCCTGGCCCGACCCCTGATCGAGCGGTTCGACTACCGGGGCCGCTGGGTGCTCACCCTCGGGGCCATCGGCTTCTTCGCCCTGGTCACCCGGTTTGAGCCTTCGGTGCTGCGGGCCTCGGTCATGGCGGCCATCGCGGCCACCGCCACTTTGTTGGGCCGGGAGGCGTCCAGCCGCCGGGTGCTGGCCCTGGCCGTGGCCCTGTTGGTGCTGGTCGATCCGCTGCTGGTGCACTCGGTGGCGTTTCGGCTGTCGGTGGCCGCTTCGACGGGCATCATCTTGTGGGCCCCCCGTCTGGCCGAGCGCCTGCCCGGACCTCGGATATTGGCCGACGCTCTGGCGGTGACGGTGTCGGCGCAGCTGGCCGTGGCGCCCCTGCTGATCGCCACCTTCGGCGGAGTGCCGGTGGCCTCGCTGCCGGCCAACCTGCTGGCCGCCCCGGTGGCCGGGCCGATCATGATGTGGAGCCTCTCGGCCGGACTGGTGGCCGGGCTGGTGGGAGGACCGATGGCCCAGGCCATCCACTGGCCCACCGACCTGGGCATCAGCTGGATCCAGGCGGTGGCCGGCTGGTCGGCATCAGCCCGGCTCGGCGAGCTGCGTACGCTCCATTTGACCGCGGTGGCCATCGGCGCCGGGGTCTGGTGGCTGGCCCGGCGCCGCGTGCTGCGCGCCGCGGCCGCCGTCGGGCTGGCCGCCGCGCTGCTGGTGCCGGCGGTGGCCCTGCGGATAGCCGACCCCCCGTTCCACACCGTGCTCGACACCGGGGTCGAGGTGTGGCGCCACCACCAGACGGTGGTGGTCGTGCTCGGGCCCAGCCGATCGACCGAGCGGCTGCTGGAGGACCTGCGCCGGGCCGGAGTCGGGGCGGTGGACCTGGCGGTGGCCGACCGGGGAACCCGAGTCCAGCGCGACCAGATCCGATCGCTGCAAGAGCGCATGCACGTAGGCACAGTCATCGCCCCACCCGCCCACCGCATAGGAGGGGCCCGAACCGTCCGCAATGGCCAGCAAGTCCTGGTCGGCAGCCTCGTCGTAGAAGTGACTTCCCACGACCCCCGCCTGGCAGTGGCGGTCACTCCGCTGGCATCCCAAATCGTCACCGGCGCGGTGTAGCGTCGCCTGCGTGATCGTGGAGTTGGGGCCGCATCGCTATGACGTGTCCACCCGTGCCCTGGTCATGGGCATTTTGAACCGCACGCCCGACTCGTTCTATGACGCCGGCCAGTACTGGGACTTCGATGCCTTCTTGGCCAAAGCCGAGGAGCTGGTGGCCGAGGGGGCCGACTTCTTGGACGTTGGCGGGGTGAAGGCCGGTCCCGGCCCCGAGGTGACCGAGGAAGAGGAGATGGACCGGGTGGTACCGGCTATCGAGGCGCTGAAGAAGCGCTTCGACCTGCCCATCTCGGTGGACACTTGGCGGGCCTCGGTGGCCCGGGAGAGCTACGCCGCCGTGGCGGTGGTGGGCAATGACATCAGCGGATTCGCCGACCCCGATTTCCTCCATGAAGCCTCGGCAGCAGGAGCCTCGGTGGTGGTTTGCCACGTACGCCTCGCTCCCAGGGTGGCCGACCCCGAGCCGGTGTACGACGACCTGGTGGGGGAGGTGAGCCGGTTCTTGTCGGAGCGGGCTCAGTGGGCGGTGGAGGCGGGGATCCCCCCGCAGCGGATCATGCTCGACGCCGGCCACGATCTGGGCAAGACCCCCGAGATGTCGGCCGAGCTGCTTCGCCGGTCTCAGGAGCTGGTGGATTTGGGCTATCCGGTGTTTCTGTCGGTGTCCAACAAGGGCTTCTTGGGGGCGCTGACCGGAACCGAGGTGGGCAGCCGGCGGGAGGCCACGCTGGCGGCCCACGCGCTGGGCGTCGGGCTGGGCAGTCGGATTCTTCGGGCCCATGACGTGGCCGGCACCCGCCGGGTGGCCGACTTCATGAGCGCCCTCCTCCAACAACAGCGGAATCACCCATGAGCGCGCCTATCACCGGCTGGGAGCTCCCCCAATGAGTGCCACGGTGGTGCTGTATCACGGAGACGACGAGGTGCTGTTGTCCAACGCGGTGCGCGACCGGGTGGCTCAGCTGGTGGGCGACGGCGACCGGTCGCTGATGGTGGCCGAGCTGACCGAGGGCGCCTACCTGGAAGACGATTACTACCACATCGCCCCGCTGGTAGACGCCGCTCAGACCCCGCCGTTCCTCACCGAGCGGCGGGTGGTGGTGGGCCGGGAGATGGGCCGGTTCTCCACCGTGGACTCGCTCGGCCCCCTGCTGGGCTATCTGGAGCAACCGCTGGAAACCACCGATCTGGTGCTGGTGTGGGAGAAGGGGCCGGCGCTCCAGCGGCTCAATGCTGTGCCCAAGCGCCTATCGGAAGCGGTGGCCGAAGCCGGCGGAGAGGTGGTCGGCGCCGGGATACCCCGGGGCCGCGACGGCGCCGCCAAGTGGATGGACACGCAGATCGCCGCCGCGGGGCTCCGGCTGCGGGCCGGGGCCAAGCGGCTGCTGGCCGACCACCTGGGGGAGGACATGAGCCGCCTGCCCGCGGTGCTCGCCACCCTGGCCTCGGCCTATGGCCCGGATCGGGCTTTGGAGGCCGACGATGTGGCCCCGTTCATCTGGGAGGCCGGGTCGGTGCCCCCCTGGGAGCTCACCGATGCGGTGGGGTCGGGCAACATCGCCGACGCGTTGGACAAGCTGCACCGCATGCTCCACGCCGGAGGCCGCAATGAGATGCAGGTGCTGTCCACCCTCTACAACCACCACAACCGGCTGCTGCGCTTGGACGGGGCCGACGCGGCCGACGAGAAGGAGGCGGCCGAACTGCTGGGCATCAAGGGCTCCACCTTCCCGGCCCGAAAGGCGCTGCGCCAGGTGAGGAAGCTGGGGTCGAAGCGGGTCGCCCGATCTATCGAGCTGCTGGCCCAAGCCGACTTGGACTTGCGAGGTGCCACGGCCATGCCTGCCGAAGCGGTGCTGGAAGTGCTGGTGGCCCGCCTGACCCAGCTCAATCGCTAGAGGCTGCGGGTTGGACTGGGGCTACTCAGCCTGGAGCCGGGCCAGACGCTTCATCAAGCGGGACTTCTTCCGGGCAGCGGTGTTGGGGTGCAGCACGCCTTTGCTGGCCGCCTTGTCGATGCGCTTGATGGCCATGCGGGCCGCCTCGGCGGTCTCCTCGGCTTCGCCGTGTTCTGCGGCGGCCTCCGCGGTCCGGGTGCGGGTGATTACCTCCGAGCGCACGGCCCGGTTTCGCTGGCGGCGCTTCTCGTTTTGGCGATTGCGCTTTATCTGGCTTTTGATGTTTGCCACAGAATGAGAACTCTACCGTCCCCCAAACCCTGGTAACCACATGGGAACCTAGGGAATAAGGGCGGTAGCGTTACTCGGTTCCCATGGATCTCTCCCACATCCGCAATACCTCGATCATCGCCCACATCGACCACGGCAAGTCGACCCTTGCCGATCGCATGCTGGAGCTGTGCGGGGCGGTGGACCCCCGGGATATGCGGGCCCAATATCTCGACTCCATGGACTTGGAGCGGGAGCGGGGCATCACCATCAAGCTCCAGAGCGTCCGCCTCGACCACGACGGCTGCGTGATCAATCTCATCGACACTCCCGGACACGTGGACTTCGGCTATGAGGTGAGCCGCTCCCTGGCGGCCTGCGAGTCTGTCATCTTGTTGGTGGACGCGGCCCAGGGCATCGAGGCTCAGACGCTGGCCAACTGCTATCAGGCTCTGGAGAACGAGCTGGAGGTGGTGGCCGCACTGAACAAGATCGATTTGCCGGCGGCCGAACCCGATCGCCGGGCTGAGGAGATCGAGCAGGTGCTGGGCATCGCCGCTGAAGAGGTGCTGCACATCAGCGCCAAAACCGGCGAGGGCGTGAAGGAGCTGCTGGACGCGGTGGTGGCTCTCACCCCGCCGCCGGTGGGCGACCCCGACGCCCCGCTCCAGGCGCTCATCTTCGACTCCCACTTCGACCAATACCGGGGGGTGGTCAGCTCGGTGCGGGTGATGAACGGACGGCTGCGGTCGGGGGCCAAGATCCGGTTCATGCAGGCCCGCACCGACCGGGAGGCTGACGAGATCGGCGTGTGGCGCCCCCAGCCGACACCAGTCGAAGAGCTGGGACCGGGAGAGGTGGGCTACCTCATCGCCGGCATGAAGAACGTGGCCGAGGCCCGGTCGGGGGAGACCGTGACCACCGCTCGCGATGGCGCGGCCGAGCCCCTGGCCGGCTACCAGGAGCCCAAGTCGATGGTGTTTTGCGGGCTGTATCCCATCGACGGTGACGAGTTTGCCGCCCTGCGCGACTCCCTGGAGCGGCTGCGGGTGAGCGACTCCAGCTTCAACTACCAGCCGGAGTCGTCCGGCGCGCTGGGGTTCGGCTTCCGGTGCGGATTCCTGGGACTCCTCCACATGGAGATCGTGCGGGAGCGGCTCGAGCGGGAGTTCGGCCTCAGCCTCATCGCCACCGCTCCCTCAGTGGCGTACCGCGTGGAGCTGGCCAGCGGCGAAGAGGTGGAGGTGGACAACCCCTCTGCCATGCCCCCGGCCGCCGAGGTGCAGGGCATCCAGGAGCCCATGCTGGCTGCCACCATCATCGCCCCCGCCGACTACACCGGAACCCTTATGGAGCTGTGCCAGGACCGCCGGGGAGAGATGAAGAAAATGGAGTACCTGTCGCCCGAGCGGGTGGAACTGGCCTATCGACTGCCGCTGGCCGAGGTGGTGGTGGACTTCTTCGACCAGCTCAAGAGCCGCACCCAGGGCTACGCCAGCCTGGATTACGAGCCCGACGGCTACGCCGCGTCCGACCTCACCAAGGTGGACATCCTGCTCCAACACGAGCCGGTGGATGCCTTTAGCTCCATCGTCCACCGTGATTCGGCCTATTCCTACGGCCGGCGCATGACTGAGAAGCTCAAAGAGCTGATCCCCCGCCAGCAGTTCGACGTGCCCATCCAGGCGGCCATCGGCGGCAAGATCATCGCCCGGGAGACGGTCAAAGCGTTCCGCAAAGACGTCACCGCCAAGCTGTACGGCGGCGACGTGACCCGCAAGCGCAAGCTGTTGGAGAACCAGAAGGCCGGCAAGAAGAAGATGAAGGCCATCGGCCGGGTGGACGTGCCCCAAGAGGCGTTCATCTCCGCTCTCCGACTCGACGACTGAGGCTCCCGGCCAGCGTCTGCTGGGTGGCAGTTCGGGCCAGGCCAGTAGTATTCAAGCCTTATGGGGACCCAAGGCGAGACGCTTTCGGCCCGCAAGGCTGCGGTGTTGCGGGCCGTGGTGGAGGGCTACATCTCCACAACCCAGCCAGTGGGTTCCTCCCACGTCTCCGAGATCGCTGATTTGGGCGTGTCCACGGCCACGGTCCGCAACGAGATGCTGGCCCTAGAGCAGGCCGGATACCTGAGCCAGCCCCACACCAGCGCGGGCCGTATCCCCACCGAGAAGGGCTACCGCCATTTCGTGGACTCCCTCTCCGACGTGTCCGGCACTCTGGGCCGCACCGAGCGCCAGCAAGTCCGGGCTTTCTTCGACACGACCCACAGCGAACTCGAGCAGATGCTGGCCGACACCAGCGCCCTTTTGGCCGACCTCACCGCCTATGCCGCTTTGGTGGTGGCCCCCCAGCACTCCACCGCCACCATCCGGTCGGTGAGTTTGGTGGACCTGTCGGAGCGGCTGGTGATTGCCCTGGTGGTGTACGAGAACGGATCGGTGGACAAGCGCACCATCGAGGTGGACCGGCCCGCCGACCCGGTGGAGATGGCGCGGGCGTCCACCCAGCTCACCGACCTGCTGGCGGGAAGCCCGGCCAGCGCCCTGCGAGAGCGCGGGCTGGCCCACGGCCTGATCCCGCTGGCGGACCGGGTGCTGGACTCGCTGGCCGATCTGAGCGATGCCGAGGAGCAGCTCTACGTGGGTGGAGCGGCCAGCGTGGCCGGCCTTTTCGACGCCACCGAGACGGTTCGGTCGGTTCTGGGAATATTGGAGAAGCAGTTGGTGGTTGTCTCGTTGGTGAGAGACATCCTGGATCGAGGCCTCACGGTGGCCATCGGCTCAGAGACTGGAGTGGCGCCGTTGGCCGAGTGCTCCCTGATCGTGGCCCCCTACGAGGTGGCCGGCCGGCCGGTGGGTTCCATCGCGGTGCTGGGTCCCACCCGCATGAACTATCCCCAGGCGCTGGCCGCGGTGGCGGTGGTGAGCCAGAACCTGGGCGACAGGCTGTCGGCCCCCTAGCCCATGGCTGCTGACTTCTACGAGCTGCTCGGCGTGGGCCGAGATGCCACCGAGGACGACCTCAAGAAGGCGTTTCGCAAGCTGGCCCGCCAGTACCACCCCGACGCCAATCCCGACGATGCCGATGCTGAGGCCCGCTTCAAGGAGATCGCCCTGGCCTACGAGACGCTGAGCGACCCCCAGAAGCGGGCCCATTACGACCGTTTCGGCACCGCGCCGGGTGCAGCCGGTGGGGGTGACCCGTTCTCGGGCATGAACCTGAACGACATCTTCGACGCCTTCTTCGGAGGGGCCAGCCCGTTCGGCGGGAGTCCGTTCGGCACCGCCAGCGGGCGGACCCGGACCGGTCCCCAGCGGGGTGCCGACCTGGAGGCGGTGCTTACGCTCGATTTTGAGGACGCGGTGCTGGGCGCCGATGCCGAGGTGACCGTGCGCACCGCCACGGTGTGCGAACCGTGCGAGGGCCGGGGCGCCGCCGAGGGCACCCAACCGGTTACCTGCCCTACGTGCGACGGCATGGGCCAGGTGCAGCGGGTGCGCCAGTCGATCCTCGGCCAGATGGTCACCCGCACGGTTTGCGACGCATGCTCGGGCAGCGGCGAGGTGATTGCCGACCCGTGCCGCGAGTGCGGGGGCGACGGACGGGTGGTGGGCGACCGGGACTACACGGTGACCGTGCCGCCGGGAGTGGTCCAAGGTTCCACGCTGCGGGTGGCCCGCCGGGGGGCAGTCGGGCCTCGGGGAGGTCCGCCTGGGGACCTGTACGTGCATATCGACGTGCGGCCCCACCCCCGATTCCAGCGCGATGGCGACAACCTGGTGGACCAACTGCATCTGACCATGGTCCAAGGCGCCCTCGGAGTGAACTTCAAGTACGAGACGCTCGACAGCGTGGAGGATCTGGACATTCCCGCCGGCACCCAGTCTGGCGATGTGTTCCGCATCCGGGGCCGGGGCGTGCCCCGACTGGAGGGCCGGGGCCGGGGCGATCTGCTGGTGCAGGCCATGGTGGAGACGCCCACCGGCTTGAGCGACGAGGAAATCGACCTGCTCCACCAGCTTGCCGAACTGCGGGGCGAAGAGGTGGCGCCCACGACCAGGAAGCGACGCCGTGAAGCCCGGCGGCGGTGACGGCCCCCACGTATTCGTCGATGACCTGGAACGCCCCGAGCTGCGCGACGAGGACCGCCATCACCTGACCCGGTCGCTGCGGCTGCGCTCCGGCGACGCCTTCACTGCCTCCGACGGAGCGGGATCGTGGCGGGCGTGCCGCTTGGGGCCAGGCCCCGAAGGCGAGGTCGAGCCCGTAGGCGAAATGGTGTTCGTAGAAGCCCCTCAGCCGCCTATCACCATCGGCTTTGCCCTAATCAAAGGAGGCCGCCCCGAGCTAGTGGTGCAAAAGCTCACCGAACTGGGCGTGGACGCCATAGTCCCGTTCACCGCCGAGTACAGCGTGGTCCGCTGGGACCCCGACCGAGCCACCCGCCACACCGAGCGATTGCGCCGCGTAGCCCGGGAAGCCGCTATGCAGAGCCGTCAAGTCCGCCTCCCCGGGATCGGCGAGCCCACCGACTTCGCCACCCTGGCCACCTACCCCGGCGCCATCCGAGCCGATTTCACCGGCAACGCCCCATCCCTCGACCACCCCACCGCCCTGATCGGCCCCGAAGGCGGCTGGTCCGAATCCGAACGTCACCAACTAGGCGCCGTCCGCATCAGCTCCTCAGTCCTCCGCTCAGAAACCGCCGCCATCACCACCGCCGCCCTACTAACCGCCCTCCGCGACGGCCTGACAGGACCGAGCTGAGTTTGGTTGCCTGAGTCGTCCTTCTGGCCAGGTCAGACCAGGGTGCCGAGGGGGACGGCGGCGATGCGCTCGTCGAGGCGATGGGCGGTTGTTCCGGGATGGACGACCAGTCCAGCGCGGAACGCGTCGCCCAGCTGGTTGCGAAGAGTGGAGAGGTGCCGGCCATCGCGAGCGGAAACGGTCTCGGTGAGCTTGACCTCAAAGGCTAGTACTCCTCCATCGGGCAGATCAGCGATCAGGTCGACTTCTTTCTCACCGCCAGCTGATCGCAAGTGAGAGAACCGCCATCCAACGCCCATGGCTTCGGCAGTTGCTGTGATCTGGCCCACGGCCACGCTCTCGAAGAGCTCGCCGAGCCTTTCCCGGTGCTCATTGAGCTGCGACGCGGTCTCGTGGTGGTCGGCGGCGGCTAGGGCAGGATCGACCAGGTGCCGCTTGGGACTCTTGGTGAGGCGCTTCAACCGATTGTCCGACCAGCCGGGCAACTCCTCGATCAGCCCTATGCGGTCCAGCAATTCGTGGTAGGTCTCGCCAGTAGCTTTGGCAACTTCGGCGGCATTGTGGATGGTGGCGTGCTCAGCGGTGGTGGCCACGGTGGCCCCATAGGCCCGCAAGTACTTGCGCAGCTTGCGGACGTTGCGCTGGCCGGGGGCGATTTCGGCTAGGTCGCGTGACACGGCAAGGTCCAGATAGGAGCGCAGCGCATCCTGGTGGTCGATCTCGGCCATTTCCAGATAGCCAGGCAGTCCTGAGCTCACGGTGGGCCCGACCTGCTCGGCAGGTGAGAATGGCGAGCGGACACCTCGAAGGGCATCGATTCCGTGCGCCGCCAATTCATCCAGCGCCACCGCAGGTGCCTCGCCCCGACGCTCGGAAAGGGTCATCGGCCTCAAGCGGAGGGGCATAATCCTCCCGGCGCCGGCATGGATGTCGGCGTTGACCGAAGTTCTGGCCGATCCGCTCAGCATGAACTGGCCTGGCGATCGGTCTTCGTCGATCATGCGCCGCACCTCATCCCACACGGTCGGGACGCGCTGCCACTCGTCGATGAGCACCGGCTTCGGCAGCGAAGCGCAGGCTGCTTCAGGGTCGCGCTCAATCAAGTCGGCTGTGGGCGGATGATCAAGCCGTAGTGTCGAGGCCGCAAGACGACTGGCCGTACTGGTCTTGCCCACCCCCCGAATACCCTCGATCAGGCACGCCGGATGCACGCTGAGCAAGTGTGCCAACCGGTCGTCGACATGCCGCCTCAGGTAAGTCATGCACAAAAGGCTAACAGCGTATCCACAATATGGATAAGCTGTTAGCCAATCACCGGCATGCGTAGAGAACCCACTTGGCCGTAGGGTGCCTGTAGCCGATTTCAGCTTGGCAGCCAGTGCACAATCTGGCCACTAGCTCACTCCTGAGGCGGCTGTCATACCCGGGGCCAAGTCGTATCCTCGGATGTCTTCTGAAGCAGACTACCGCTCTTTAATGGGGGTGTAGGTGCGTTCTTGGGAGCCGGTGTATACCTGGCGGGGGCGGGCTATGCGGCTGTCTTGTTCTAGGAGCTCTACCCAGTGGGCCAGCCAGCCGGCGGTGCGGGCGATGGCGAACAGCACGGTGAACATGTCGGTGGGGAACCCCATCGACTGGTAGATGAGCCCGGAGTAGAAGTCCACGTTGGGATACAGGCGGCGGCTGACGAAGTAATCGTCGCCCAGCGCCACCTCTTCCAGCTTCAGAGCGATGTCGAGCAGCGGGTTGGACCCGGTCACCTCGAACACGTCGTAGGCGGCCTCTTTGATGATGCGGGCCCGGGGGTCGTAGTTCTTGTACACCCGGTGGCCGAAACCCATCAGGCGGGTATCTCCGGTCTTGACCGCCTTGATGAACGGGTCGATGTTCTCGTAGCTGCCGATGTCGTAGAGCATCTCCATCACTGCCTGGTTGGCCCCTCCGTGTCGGGGGCCGTAGAGCGAGCAGGCGGCGGCGGCGATCACCGAGTAGGGGTCGGTGTGGGCGCTGCCCACCACACGGGCGGTGCTGGTGGAGCAGTTCTGGCCGTGGTCGGCGTGGGTGATGAGCAGCAGGTCGAGAGCCCGGCTCAGGGCCGGGTCGCACTCGTAGGTGGGCTCGGCGATCTTGAACATCATCGACAAGAAATTGGTGGCGAAGTCCAGGTTGTTGTCGGGATAGACGAACGGCAGCCCGGCGTTGAAACGCGAGCCCGCGGCGGCCACGGTGGGTACTTTGGCGATAAGCCGCACGATCTGGTGCATCCGATTCTCGGGATCATCGATGTCCTTGGCCTCCGGGTAGAAGGTGGACAGCGCGGCGATGGTGGATACGAACATTCCCATCGGGTGGGCATCATGGAGGAACGACTCCATGAACCGCTTGCGGAAGCGCTCGTGGATGAAGGTGTGGTGGGTAATCTCGTGTACCCACACGTCGTATTCGCCGGAGGTGGGCAGTTCTCCGTGGAGCAGCAGGTAGGCGACTTCCAGGAAGGTGGAGTGCTCGGCCAGCTGCTCGATGGGGTAACCCCGATAGCGAAGGATGCCGTTCTCGCCGTCCACCTCGCTGATGGCGCTGGTGGTGGCCGCGGTGGTGCTGAAGGAAGGGTCTAAGAACCAGACGTTGGGGAGCAGTTTTCGCCACGCTGCGGCATCCACACCACCTTCGACAATCGGAACCTCTATTGACTCACCGGTCCGATTGTCGGTGATCGTTATGGATTCAGGCACGCACGGCTCCTTTCCCTGCTCCCTCCGGCGCTGCCGCAGCTTACCTCAGGTTGTCGCTTTCACCCCAGAGAGAGTGTTGCCCCTGGTCACAGCGGGGTGTTGTCGTGGCGGCGGCGGGGGAGTGCCTCCCGCTTGGACTCCAGCAGATCCAAGGCGGCGGCCACCTCGGCCCGGGTGTCGGCCGGGTCGATCACCGCGTCGATCGAGCCCCGCTCGGCGGCGATGTAGGGGTTCAGATAGCGCTCCTCATAGGCGGCCTCGAGCTCGGCCCGCTCCTCGGGACTGGACCGGCGGTGGACGATCTCGACCGCGCCCCGGGCGCCCATCACCGCGACCTCCGCCGAGGGCCAGGCCAGGGCGATGTCGTTTCCCATGTGGCGGGAGTCCATCACGATGTAGGCCCCGCCGTAGGACTTCCGCAGGGTCACGTTCACCCGGCCCACGGTGGCCCGGGCGTACGCGAAGGCCAGCTGGGCGCCGTGG
>JAJEDQ010000151.1 GCA_022821445.1 Acidimicrobiia bacterium
GGATTATTCGACCCTTCCCGAGTCGGATCGTGCCCCGTATACCTCCCCACCAAAAGCGCGCCAGGAAACGTCCCCCACGCATACCCGGCCAGCACAAGCCACCAAGCCCAGTCCACAGACCAACAATACCGAACCCCGCCAAATCCCCCCTCCCCTCTCTACCCAAGAAGTAGGCGAGCGCCCACCATAGGCAGGCTGGGGGTGGCCCGGCTCAGGGCGCCCGCCGCCCGGACTCCATGGAGGACGGCGGGCTGGGCCGGGACAGGACCCGCCAGCCTGCCGGACGCTGGTAAACCCCTCAGATAGCCAGCAATCTCATAACACCCCTATCCTTTAACGCTGTGCCCGCCTACGACTACAGCTGCCAAACCTGCGGCACCCGCTTCGAGGTCATCCAGTCGTTCTCCGAGGACACCCTCACCGTCTGCCCCCAAGCCGACTCCATCGCCAGCCCCGCCGCCTGCACCCAGCCCGGCAAAGGCCAGGTATCCAAGGTGTTCAGCGTCCCCAGCATCACCTTCAAGGGCGACGGCTTCTACCGCAACGACAGCCGCTCCGGAGCGAAGTCGTCCACCATGGCCGGCTCGTCGTCCAACGGCGACAGCTCCAACGGCCAAGAAAGATCGGACTCAGAGAAGTCCGGCGCGGCCAAATCCGACAGCAGCTCATCGGAGTCGTCCCGCCGCGAACCGGCCAAGGCCGCCTCCAGCTCATCCGACGACTAGTCGCCAGCCATGCCCGAGATCGGCGTCATCGGCGGCTCCGGTCTCTACTCCCTTCTGGATGACGCCGTAGAAGTCCCGGGCGACGACGCGTTCGGACCACCGTCGGGTCCGCTCACCATCGGCTTGGTAGACGATGTCGAGGTGGTATTTCTGGCTCGTCACGGCCCCGGCCACCGATATCCGGCCCACAAGGTCAACTACCGGGCCAACCTGTGGGCCCTGCGCCAAGCGGGAGTACGGGCCATCTTCGGACCCAGCGCCTGCGGCTCGCTGCGTCGTGAGCTGGCTCCCGGCCATGTGGTGGTGTGCGACCAACTGGTCGACCGCACTTCGGGCCGGGCCGACACCTACTTCGACACCGTCACCAACCACGTCTCGCTGGCCGACCCCTACTGCGACGAGCTCCGCCAGGCGCTGCTTGGCGCCGCCCGCTCCGAGGGCATGGCCGCCCACGACGGGGGCACCATGACGGTGATCTCGGGCCCCCGCTTCTCCACTCGGGCCGAGTCCCGCTGGTTCTGCGACAACGGCTGGGACGTGGTGGGGATGACCCAGTACCCCGAGGCCGCCCTCGCCGCCGAGCTGGGCATCTGCTATGCCACCGCCGCCTTGGTCACCGACTACGACGTCGGCTTGGAGGACGATCCCGACATCGAGCCGGTCACCCAAGACTAGGTGTTCGCCTTCTTCGCCCAAAACGTCGACCGAATGCGAGCCGCGCTCTTCGGCGCCATTCGGGCCATCGCCCACAACCTGCCCGACTGCTCCGCACAAACCAACAACATCGAGCCACCGCTGCCCTCACCCTGACCCTTCCCAACGACTCAAACCGCAGCTAACCTGAGCGATGCTTCCCCCTTCCGAAACCGGTTGGAGGAGCGCGCCGGTGGACGCATCTGCTGAAACAGTCGGCCAACCCCTGACGTGGCGAGGATCCCTGCTGGCCCGGCTGCCGGGCGGGCGACGCAGCTATTGGCTGGTGGTGGCCGCGGCCGCGGCGATAACCGGTTTGGCGGTGGCGGCCGTTGCCGGGATGGCCGGGGGTAGCCCCGCTTTAGGGGAGCTCACCCCGGTGGTGGTGGCCACCCAGACCATTGAGGCCGGACAACCGCTGGACGAGGAAAATACCGAGACTCGCCGATACCCCGCGCTGGTACTGCCGCCCGACGCAATTTCTGCCTTGACCGGCAACGAGGCGGCCTCGGCTGCCCTTCACGTCGGCGATGTGGTGACCGAGGCCCGACTGGGGGGAATCCCCATCGGCGATCGCATCGAGGTGGCCGTTCCCGGCCACACCGCCATGCCTCCGCTGGTGCCCGGCGACCTTGTGGACGTGCTGGTGACCCTGCCCATTCAAGATGAGAGCGGCGTCCAAACCCAAGCGACCCTCACCGTGGCCAACGCCGCCGTGGTGACTGCTCGAGCCGAGCACGCCGTCACCATCGCGGTGACCGACCAAGAGCTGCTCCCCGTGGCCTCGGCCGTGGTCCAAGGTTCAATCACCCTGGCCCTGGTGCCGCCAGGATGACGGTTTCTACCGCACCGATGCGGCGATCAAGCTGAGCACCAGCAGGGCTGCCAACACCCGGTAGACGGCGAACGGACCGAAGCTGCGAGTGCGCACTAAGGCCAGCAGTCCCTTCACCGCGGCGAACCCGGTGACCGCCGAGGCGGCCATGCCCCAGGCGAAAGCAGCTCGGGCATCGGCGGGGATGCCTCCCCACCCGCCGATGTCGATGAACAGGTACACGCTCGCCCCGGCGATCACCGGCACGCTCATGAGCATGGCCAGCCGGGCCGCGGCCTCGCGGTCGTATCGCAGCAGCCGCCCGGCGGTGATGATCACCCCCGAGCGCGACACCCCCGGCTGGAGCGAGCAGGCCTGGGCCAGCCCCAACAGCACGGCGTCGCGCACTCCGACGTCTTCGGTGTGGCGCTGGCCTTGGCGGCGATCGGCCCACCACAGCAGGAGGCCGAAGACGCCCAACAAGATCGCGGTGAGCCAAATCTCATCGTCGGCCTCGTCGATCACCGACCGCAGTCCCACCCCCACCGCGGCGGCCGGGACGGTGGCCAAGACCAACAGCCACCCCAGCCGCCCGTCGGCGGTCATCGGGCTTCGGCGATCGACCACCGCGGCAATCCCATCTCGCAACAGCGCCCACACCTCTCGGCGCAGGCAGGCCACCAACCCCACCAGAGTGCCCAGGTGGAGGGCCACATCGAATGCTCTCTCGAGATCGTCGCGGCCCTCGAAGTCATTCCAATCGGCCAGCCAGGGAATTATCTGGAGGTGCCCGCTAGAAGACACCGGCAGGAACTCGGTGAGCCCCTGAGCGATGCCCAGCAATATGGCATGCAGGACCGACATGGCCCCTACCAGCGATTACGCCCCGGACATGGTGACCTCGGCCACCACCAGCGTGACCCCGGCCGAGCTCATCGGCAGCCAGGTGAGGTCGGACCCCACCGCAGCCACATCGAGCAGCATTCGCTGGAGGGTGGAGGCGATGGTGATCTCTCTCACCGGCTCGGCCAACTCGCCGTTGCGGATGCGCAGCCCTTCTGCCCCGGTGGAGAAGTCGCCGCTCACCGGGTTCACCCCCGAGTGCAGCCCCGACACTCCCTGCACCAACACCCCGTTGTCGATCCCGGCAATGAGCTCGTCGGGAGAGCGGTCGCCGGGCACCAGCGACAGCGCTTGACAGCCCACGCCGGGGGTGCTGGCGTAGCCCCGCACCGCCGAGCCGGTGGATGCGGCGCCCGAGCGCCGGCCGGTGTAGCTGTTGTGCAGGAACCGCTCGAGCTGGCCGCCGCCGATGAGCAGGTTGCGCCGGGTGGCCAGTCCCTCGCCGTCGGCGTCGGAGGCGGTGAACGCCTCCGGGTTGGTGGGATCGTCCACCAGGGTGACGCCCGCGGCGGCCACCTGGTCGCCCAGGCGGTCGGCGAACAGCGACCGGCCCTTGAGCACCGCCTCGCCCGACAGGGTGCCCCCGATGATGCCCAGGAACTGGGCGGAGACGAACGGGTCGAGCACCACGGTGACCCGCTCGGTAGGGGGCTGGGTGGCCCCCAGCATCCGAGTGGCCCGCTCCACCGCGTCGGTTGCGGCCTCCCCCACGTTCAGGGCGGAGGGCTCGCGGCCCACCGAGAACCCGAAGCCGGTCTGGGTCTCCTCGCCTTCGGAGGCCAGCGAGTAGGCGGTTAGGTAGCACGAGGTGTCCCTGCCCGTGCTGCGGATACCGGTGGTGGTGGCAATGGCGTCGGCGCCCACCGCGTCGCCGTAGTCGGCCGACTCCACTCCCACGATGCGGGGATCGCCGGCTCTCACCGCCCGCTCCAACTCCAGGGCCATGTCGATCTTGGCCTCGGTGCTCACCTTAAGGAGGGCCTCGTGGTAGAGATCGAGCTCCGGGGGATCCACCCCGTCGGGCTCGGCCAGGCCGAAGAACTCGTCGGGCGAGCCGAACACGGCGTTGTCGCGGGCCTCGGCCAGGGTCTCCTCCAGCACGTCGGGATCGAGGGTGCCGGCGTGGGCGAAACCCTGGCGGCCGCCGGCGATCACCCGGATGCCCACACCCTGCGACTCGGCCACCGACAGCGACTCGATCTCGCCCTCGTACACCCGCACCTCGGTCTCCTGGCTGTGGCCGACCACCGCCTCGACCTGCTCGCCGTCGCGCCCCCAGCCCACAATGCGCTCGGCGATCTCCAACAGCTCCTCGGGATTCACGATGGAGTCCTCTCAGCGGTGTGCCGCGTGCAGGCAGGTTTCACGCTGCGGTCCTGTCGAAAGTCAACCTCGGTCGGCGAGCCGTCACGCCGCGGTTCCGCCGATTGTCATCGACGCCACTCGCAGCGTGGGAGTGCCGTCGCCCACCGGAACGCCTTGGCCGTCCTTTCCGCAGGTGCCGGGCGACCCCATGGCGAAGTCGTTGCCCAGCGCCTCGATACCGTCCAGCACCTCGGGACCGTTGCCGATGAGGTTGCCCTCCCGGATCGGGGCGCCGATCTTGCCGTTCTCGATCAGATAGGCCTCGCTCATTCCGAACACGAAGTCGCCGGTGGCGGTGTTCACCTGGCCGCCGCCCAGGTGGGCCACATAAACCCCCCGGTCGGTGGCGGCGATGATGTCGGCGGGATCCTCGGTGCCGTTGGCCAGGTAGGTGTTGGTCATCCGCACCATGGGCAGGTGCTGGTAGCTCTGGCGGCGGCCGTTGCCCGAGCTCTCCCGCCCCTCCTTGCGGGCCCGCAGCAGATCCCACATGTAGTCGGTGAGCACGCCGTTCTCGATGAGCACGTTGCGCTGGGCGGGGCGACCCTCGTCGTCGATGGCGTAGGCGCCCCACTCCCGGGCCATGGTTCCGTCGTCGATGAGGGTCACCTCGGGGTGGGCCACCTGCTCGCCCACCCGGTTCCGGAACACCGATGCCTGCTTGGCCACCAGGTCGGCCTCGAGACCATGGCCGCAGGCTTCGTGGAACAGCACGCCGCCGCCGCCGGGGCCGATCACCACCGGCATCGAACCGCTGGGGGCGGGTTGGGCGGCCAGCTTGGTGAGCGCCCGATTGGCGGCGGTGCGGGCCAGAGCATCCACCTCGTATTCGTCGAACAGCTCGAAACCGATGGGACGTCCCACGCTCTCAAACCCGGTCTGCATGCCGGTGTCACCCACCGCCACGCACGACACTGCGAACCGGGTGCGCACCTGGTCGTCGCCGGCCAGCAGCCCATCGCTGTTGGCCACCAGGATGCGACGACGGCCGTCGACGTAGCGGGCCGACACCTGGGTGATGGCCGATCCGGCTCCTCGGGCGGCCTCGTCGGCCCGGCCCAAGAGATCCACCTTGGTCGCCTTGGCCACGGTCTCGGGCAGCACCTCGACTTCGTTGGGGGCCGGGGCGTCCACCCGGCTCAGCGCCACGATCTGGTGGCCGCCTCCGCCGCCTCGGGCGGCCGCCGCCGCGGCCCTAGCCGCCTTGGCCAAACCGGCCTCGCTCAGATCGGAAGTGTGGGCGAACCCGGTGGTCTCGCCCACCACAACGCGGATTCCCGCCCCCCGGGTGCGGCCCGAGGTGAGCTCCTCCACCTTGCCGTCGTCCAACAGCGCCGACGAAGAGCGCCGGTCCTCCACGAAGACCTCGGCGAGCTCGCCCCCGGTTTTCAGCGCCTCCGACAGCGTGCCAGAAACAACAGACTCGTCGATCACAATTGTGCTCCCCGTCTTTCCACAGACTCGTCGATCACAGCTTCTCCCTTGCCTCGACGCCGTAGCCTACCGACATCCCGTCCGAACCGGGAACAGGGGCCGTCAGCCGAGGTTGGAACGGCGGGGGAACAGAGGCAGTCAGCCGAGGTTGGAGCGGCGGGGGAACAGGGGCCGTCAGCCGAGGTTGGAACGGCGGGGGTAGGCGTGTTCGGGATCGCAGATCACGTTCACAACGTAGGGAACCCCGGCGTCGAGGGCCCGCTGGAGGGCGGGGGCGATGTCGTCGGGGCGCTCCACCGTCTCCCCGGCCCCGCCCAGGGCGGTCACCACCTGGTCGTAGCGGCACCCCTCCTGGAGGTCGGCGGCCACGTCGTAGCCGTACATTTGGCGCATGGGATGCTTCTCCAAGCCCCAGCAGCCGTTGTTGCCCACCACGATGGCCACCGGCAGGTTGTGGCGCACCAGCGAATCGGCGTCCATCAGCGAGAACCCGGCCGCCCCGTCGCCCAACAGCAGCACCACCTGGCGGTCGGGGTGGGCCACCCGGGCGGCCATGGCGTAGCCCATCCCGGTTCCCAAACAGCCGTAGGGACCGGGATCGAGCCAGTGGCCAGGCAAGTAGGAGTTAACAAAGCGCCCGGCGTAGGAGACGAAGTCGCCGCCGTCGCCAATCACCACCGCATCCCGATCCAGTACCTGGCGTAATTCCCCGTACACCCTGGTGGGCAAGATGGGATCGGCCGCCGTCGTCAGCAGATCCTCCTCCTCGGCCCGAGCGGCATTCTCGGTGTCCCGCAGTTGGGCTACCCACTGGTCGCGCTCAGCGGGACGGGCTGGCGCAGGACCGTCGGCCAGTACACCCAGCATCTGGACTAAATCGCCCGACACCGTCGCCGCCGGCTGGGCGTGGGCCGACACAGATTCGACGCTGTCGGTGAGATGCACCACCTGGGCATCGCCAAACCGGCCAAACGAGAGCCGGAAGTCGAGCGGGGTGCCGGCCACAATCACCAGATCGGCATCGGAGCGCAGCATCCGCCGGGTGCGGCTGAAGAACAGCTCGTGGTCGGCGGGCAGGCATCCCCGGCCCAGGCCGTTGGCGAAGGCGGGCAGCCGCTGGGCCTCCACCCAGGCCCGCAGCGCATCCCAGGCGCCGTCCCAGTACACGTCGGTGCCCACCAGCACCGCAGGACGACGGGCAGCAGCCACCATGTCGGCCACCGCAGCCACCCCCTCGGGGTCGGGGGCCTCGCCCACCGGCATGGGCTCGTCGGGCACGGTGCCGGAGCCCTCGGAGAAGATCACGTCCATGGGATAGTCCACGAACACCGGGCCCCGGTGAGGGGTCATGGCGGCTTGCACGGCCCGATAGGTGGCGGCGGCCAGATCGTCGCCGCCGCCCGCGGTGAGCGAGCGCTTGGTGACCGGGGCCAGGATGGGCACGTGGTCGAGCTCTTGGAGCGAGCCCGATCCCCAGCGGGCTTCCGGGGCCCGACCACCCAGCACCACCAGCGGCGCGCCGTTGAGCCAGGCGGTGGTCACCGCGCTCACCGAGTTGGTCACCCCGGGGCCGGCGGTCACCGCGGCCACCCCCGGACGGCGGGTCAGCTTGGCCAGAGCCTCAGCCGCGAAGACCGCGGTCTGCTCGTGGCGAACGTCGTAGAGCACCACATCGCCCTGCTTCACCGCCGCGTCATACAGCGGGAAGATGTGGCCCCCCGACAGGGTGAACAGCTCCTGCACTCCGAAAGGGGCCAAGGCGGCCAGCACCTGATCGCCCCCATGACCCGATACCTGCTTTCCCGACATTGGCCTCACCGTAATCTCCATAGGGGCGCGGCGGGGCAATAGCCTCTATTGAATGACCCCGATGGCCGCTTCAACCGCCGGCGCGTGCCCGGAGTCACCCCTACACGTTTGCGGGCCCGGGCTTGACTGAGAAGCACACCACCCGCCGGGTGCTCAGCATCATGCTCCGGGTGGGCATCAGCGTGGCCCTGTTCTTCTTGTTGATCTGGTGGCTGCCCTCGTTCGACGCCGGTCAACTGTGGCCCGACTTCAACTCGGCCACGCCGTTCTGGCTGATCGGCGCGCTCATGCTCACCGTGATCGGCAATATGGCGGCCACCGCCCGGTGGTATGAGGTGGCTGTGGCCCTGGGGCTGCAAGTGAAGCCCCGGCGTATGTTCTCGCACTACATGGCGGGAATGTTCGTCTCCAACTTTGTGCCCACCACGGTGGGGGGCGATGTGTTGCGGATATCTCGCCTGTCCAACGACACCGGCGACGGCCCCCACAGCTTCGCCTCGGTGCTGTTGGAGCGGCTCAGCGGCTGGATCGTGCTGCCGGTGTTCACGCTGTTGGGCTTGGCGCTCAACGAAGATCTGCGGAGATTGGGGGCCCCCTCCCGGGTGGCAGCCAGCACCGCCGGCCTCACTCTGCTGGCCCTCGGACTGATCCTGCTGTTGGTGGGCAATCAGTGGTTCGGCCGATGGGTCAGCCG
>JAJEDQ010000149.1 GCA_022821445.1 Acidimicrobiia bacterium
TCCCGCGAGGAACGGGCCGAGCTGCTCGACGAGATGGGCGAGCGGTTCCCGGTGTTACGAGAGAAGCGGACGGTCGCCGCGGGCTATCTATCGGGAGGGGAATCCAAGCAGCTGGCCATCGCCCGGGCGCTCATGTCCAAACCCCGACTGCTGATGATGGACGAACCCTCGCTCGGACTGGCCCCCGTTCTGGTGGATGTGGTGTTCGAGTTGATCGAGACACTCCGAAGCCAAGGACGAACCCTGCTGGTGGTGGAGCAGAACGCCACCCGCATGCTGGAGGTGGCCGACCGGGCTTACGTCTTGCGTTCGGGAGAGATCGTTGCCGAAGGGACGGGAGCTGAGCTGCGAGACCGCCCCGACCTGTTCGACACCTTCGTCGGAGGCAACGGGCAATGACCGAGCTGCACCGGAACCCGGGGAGGCGCGGCGCATGACCGAGCTGCTCCAAAACCTGATCGACGGCCTGGGTCGGGGCAGCATCTACGCACTGCTGGCCCTGGGCGTTGCGGTGATCTTCGGCGTCATGCACCTTCTCAACTTTGCCCATGGCGAATTGATCACCGTTTCGGGCTACGTGGCGTTTTGGACTATCAGCGAGGGCTGGTCTTGGTACTTCGTTACTCCCGTCATCATCGGCACCGCTATCGTCACCTCGCTCGTCATCGAGAGAGTCGCATTCAGCCGGGTCCGAGGCAGCTCCGACTTCACGCTTTTGTTGACGTCATTCGGCGTCCACTTTGTGGTGTCGGCCATCTTCTTGCTCTACGTGTCCGCGTCGGTCAAGACGTTCTCAGAACCGGGATGGGTTGCCGACACCTTCCCCGTCGGCTCGCTAAACGTAGAGGTGTACGACGCGGTGGTGATCGGGGTGACGCTGATTACCCTGCTGGCCACATCCTGGCTCATCCAGCGCACCATGTTCGGCCTGGCTCTGCGGGCGGCGGCAGCAGACTTCGATACCGCCCGGCTCATGGGTGTGCGCTCCGACACGGTGATCCGGGGCGCATTTGCCCTGTCCGGCCTGCTGGCCGGCATTGCCGGCGTGTTTTGGCTCATGCGCTCCGGGCACACCACTCCAAGCGTCGGGATCACCCCCATGCTCAAGGGGGTGTTGGCTGCGCTGATCGGAGGCTTGGGAAGCCTGCGGGGTGCAGTGCTGGGTGGCTTCGTGCTCGGCCTGGCCGAGGTGTTGTTGCGGTCGCGACTTCCCGATTCGGTGGCCAGCCTGACAGAGGGATTCGTGTTCTTGCTGATTGCCCTGCTGTTCATATTCCGACCTCAGGGACTCATCCGGGTAGCCCACGCGGAGCGAGTGTGATGGCTGAGAGCACCGGCCGTTCGACCGCCCATGCAGGGATGTTCCCTGATCTTCGCCGCGACGTGGCCTTCCCGATCGTCGGGGTGGGTCTGCTGTTCGGCGCGTTCATTGCTGTGGGGCTGCTCTACCAGAGCTTCTTCAGCGGAGCCGCCGAGCGCCTGGTCACCGTCGCCATGATCGATGCCATCATCGTCCTCGGCATCCAGATCTACGTCGGGAACACGGGGGTGCTGTCGTTCGGCCATATCGGTTTCGGTGCCATCGCCGGCTACACGTTCGCCGTCTTTGCCATCGCGCCAGCCGAGAAGGTCAAGCGCATACCCGATGCGCCACTGGGGCTGACCGATGTGGACATGGGATCTTGGGGCGCGGTGGGCGTCGCCATCGCCGTCACGGTGGTGGTGGCCTTCTTCGTGGGCATCGGCCTGGCTCGCTCCGGGGCTGAGTCGGGGGCGGTGGCCGCCACCGTAATCACACTGGCGCTGCTGTTTGTGACTCACGAGGTGGCCCGTCATTGGCCGGAGTTGACCGGTGGAGAACGCGCCGGCCTGTCGTTCCGCATAGGGGGCAAACTCGACACTCGAGTACCCATCTTCCTGGCGCTGGCCGGTTCGCTGGTGCTGGCCCGCCTCTTCGCCCAGAGCCGACGCGGCCGGTTGGCCAAGGCCGGGCGGGAAGACGACTTGGCGGCCCGCGCCATGGGGGTGAACCCCATGGTCCAGCAGATGATCGCACTCCTGATATCGGTGGTCGTGGTGTCGGTGGGAGCCAGCCTGCGGGTCTATGAGACCGGTTCCATCCTCCCCGAGAACTTCTTCTTCAACTACACGCTGCTGACCCTGGCCATGCTGATTGTGGGCGGGCGAAACAGCGTGACCGGAGCGCTGTTCGGGGTGGCTGTCATGACCGTGGGCCGAGAGCTGGCCCGCCGATTGGGTCAAGACGGATTCGAGGTGTTCGGTCTCGGCCTCGACAGCGCGCCGCTGGACTGGATCTTCCGGGAGAACCTCCAGACGGTGTTCTTCGGCACGGCAATGCTCGGCTTCATGATTTGGCGGCCAAAGGGCCTGCTCAGCGACTGGGAGTTCGACGAGTGGCTCCACCGACGGTTCACCCGGGCGCAAAGCGCCCCTGCGGTGCCTAAGACCGCCATGGGCTCCCATCAGGAGGCCCGCCTGGAGGTGAGCGACGTCAGCGTCGTCTTCGGCGGGTTCCAAGCGCTCTCCCAGTCGGGCTTTGAAGTCAGCAGCGGTGAGGTGGTAGGCATCATCGGCCCGAACGGCGCGGGCAAGACCACGATGCTCAACGTCATCACCGGGCTCGTTCCTGCCACCTCAGGGCAAGTTCGGCTGAACGGCACCGACCTCATCGGCACCCCGTCGCACGAGGTAGCCCGTGCCGGCCTGGTCCGCACCTTCCAGAACCTGCGGCTGTTCGGGTCGCTCACCGTGCGGGAGAACGTGGAGGTGACCCGCCTGGTGGCCATTGCCGAGCACGACGACCGATCCACCCCGGAAACCGATGTGCTCGTAGCCGCCGCCGGGTTGTGGGACCACCGGGACAGGCGGGCCAGCGAACTCGACTACGGCAATTCCCGCCGCCTGGAGCTGGCCCGGGCCGCAGCCGCCCGGCCGCTGTTCCTGCTGCTCGACGAGCCCACCTCGGGTATGAGCGACACCGAGTCGCTGGCCATGGTCGGGCAGGTGCAGACCATGGCCGCGTTGGTAAGTGCAGGCGTGGTGGTGATCGACCACGACTTGGACTTCATCATCGGGATCTGCGATCGCATCTACTGCCTCGACCGCGGCTCGGTCATCGCCTCAGGCACCCCCGAGGGGATCCAAGCCGACCCCTCGGTGCAGGCCGCCTACCTCGGATCGTCGGCGTCATGACCGAGCTGGCCGTCTTCCCCGATCCCTACCAGGGCACCCGTCCACCGACTCGGCGGCGGGGCGGACTGGCTGATGAGGTAGTGCTCTACGTTAGGGAGCAAATCCTGACCGGAGCCCTGAAGCCGGGGACCAAGATCGACCAAGAAGCTCTGGCCGCCGCGCTCGACGTCAGCCGCAGCCCGATCCGGGAGGCCCTGGTCATTCTCGGCCAGGAAGGGCTGCTGGACCTGATCCCCAGGCGGGGTGCAGTGGTGGCCGACCTGACCCCAGAAGACATCGTCGACCACTACGAGCTGTTCGGCGTAGTAGCCGGCCGGGCGGCGGCAATCGCGGCGAACACACTGGATGAGGAGGAGATCGAGCAGTTGCGGGCCATTCACGATCGATTCGTCGATGGCACCAACGACGACCTATCGGCGCTCAACTGGGCCTTTCACCGCATCATCAACCGCACCGCCCCCCGCCGGACGCGTTGGCTCCTTCGCTTGTTGGAGCGCTCCGTGCAGGCCGACTACTACGAGTTCACCGACGGCTGGGACGCCCAGGCCGTTCAGCACCATGCCGACATCCTCGAGGCCATCGTCGACCGCGACGCCGAGGAGGCCCGCCGTCGGATGGAACACCACCTACACCAGTCGGGCATGGCGGCGGTGGACCACTTGGCGCGGCAAGGATTCTGGGAGGACTGAGTGGCTGCTGTCGCCGAAGACTTCGAGTTGATCCGGACTGAGGTCCGGCGGCTTTGCGACAAG
>JAJEDQ010000172.1 GCA_022821445.1 Acidimicrobiia bacterium
GTCGCCCATGTCGTCGCCCATGTCGTCGCCCATGTCGTCGCCCATGTCGTCGCCCATGTCGTCGCCCATGTCGTCGCCCATGTCGTCGCCCATGTCGTCGCCCATGTCGTCGCCCATGCCTATGCCGAGTAGCGCGTTGGCCGATTCAGTCTGGCCGCTATCGCCAGCGACAATGAAAATGCCCTGGGCGGGAACGTCCACGGTAATCGTGACTTCAAAACCACCGTCGGTAACTGAGACAGGCGTCAAAGCTGACAAGTTCAAATTGCCGGACGGCAAAGTGCAGTTTTCGCTGACGTCTATGTCAGCTGCGTTCGCATCCTCGGCGATGTTGCAGGTGAGCACGTTGGCCGAGGCAACTGACCATCCCGATCCGGTTACGGTCACCTCTACCTCTCCGGCCTCGGCAACACTCGACGGGCTCAACGAGATGGTAGGCCCATCTTGTGCAGAGGCGGCGCTTGCGCCTATCCAGGCGACAAGCGCCAATGCCATCCCGATGAATGTCAACTTGGTCTTGGTCATGACATAGCTCCTTGGGCCGTGTCTACGACTAACCAGCCCCTACTCTGATAGATGTCTAAACCTTAGCGCAACGTCTCGGTTGTGTCAGCAATCACATGGTCATGTTGGTCGAGACCTGCTGTTAACGACCGGTGCCCCGGACCCGAAGGCCCGGGGCACCGAGTGTTCAGTTCAGGAAGTGGTGTTACAGGGTGCGCAGCCGGCGGCTGAGACCGAACACCATCACACCGGCGAGGGCGATGCCCGCACCGATGATCACCAACAGCGACGTTTCCACGCCGGTGTCAGCCAGCATGTCGTCATCCATCGCTTCACCGATGGTTATAGCGGCGCCAGCGCCTTCGCCGTCTTGTGCCAACTGGAACAAGAGGATGTAGGCGCCATCCTCTCCTACTTCAACACTGTGTGTAGCGGAATACGTGCCATCAGCTTCCAGATCGACAGTTGATCCAAACCCGCCGCATTCTGCAATCAGTCCAGCACCTCCCGCAGGCCCCGTAATTTTTTCTACATCAGCGGTGCCGCAGAATGCCAGGTTTACCGATGACAGGGTATAGCCCTCTCCTTCCACAAGGATGTCGTAAGTTCCCGGTTCTGCCACGGTTGACGGAGTGAGAGTCAGTGACTGCTCATCCTGAGCCGAGGCAGACCCGGCAAACAAGAAGCCGACCAGCGCCACTGCCAGCCCAATGAAAATCAACTTGGTCTTGGTCATAGTTGTGTCTCCTTGGACCAAGCCAATGGTCGGCCGGCCCCTACTCGGATATTGAGCGAGACTCTAGCCCCTTGCGTCGTTCGTGTCACCTATTCCAACGTTTGTCTCCGGTGCAGGGGATTTGAGGGGCTGCCGATAGGGTGCGCGACGTGCAGTCGATCCGTAATTTCCGCTCATTAGGAGGCCAGACCACCGCTGAGGGAGGACGGGTTCGGTCGGGCCTGGTGTATCGATCGGCCCACTTGGCCGAGGCTTCCGATGCCGACTTGGACAAGCTGGTTGATTTGGGCATTCGCACGGTCTTCGATTTCCGGAACCAGGGCGACCTCGCCGCGGAGGGTCCCAACCGGCTGCCCGATGGGGTGGAGCTGGTCTCTTTGCCGATGGTAGACCCCGCCAACCGGTCGGGGGCTCGGACCGATTACTCCTCGCTGAGCGCCGACGAGTTAGAAGAGCGATTCGGCAACGGCAAGGCCTTCCAGTGGATGAAGGATGCTTCGGCGAGATCGGTGAGCGACCCGGTGCGGGCAGGTCAATTCGGCCGATTTGTTCAAGGGCTGCTGGCGCCCGGAGCGGTTCCGGTGCTGTTCAATTGCAGCGCCGGCAAAGACCGCACCGGCTGGGCGGCCAGCCTGCTGCTGTTGGCCGTGGGGGTTCCGGAGCAGCAGGTGGTGGACCACTACCTGGAGACCAACCAGCACGTGGTTCCCGGTCGTTATGGCGACTTGATGATGCCGCTTATGGCCGTACACGAAGACTACTTCGCCGAGCAGATGACAGTGCTGGCCGATACATGGGGCACCTTCGACCAGTACTGGACCGACGGCTTGGGCCTAGACGGAGGGCATCGGCAGGCCTTGCGGGAGCTATTGCTGGACTAAGGGGTTTTGAGCTCGCCGATGTTGTGGACGGGGGCGAGCGTGTCTTGGAGGTAGTCGGGGCCCTCCAGGGTGTCGACGAACCAGCCGGTGGGGCACATGGTGAGGATCTCCACCAGGCTGAATCCTGCCCCGGCCATCTGGGACTCGTAGGCCCGAGTGATGTAGCGCTTGGTGCGGGCCACGTTGCCGGCGTTATTCACTGCGCACCGGGCGACATAGGCCGCGCCGTCCATGGTGGTGGCGAGATCGGAGAGCAGGATCGGGTGGCCGTGCTGGTGGGGGTCGCGTCCTTCAATCGAGGTCTTGGTGCGCTGGCCCAGGGTGGTGGTGGTGGTCATCTGGCCCCCGGTCTCGCCGAACACCCCGTTGTTCAGCAGCAGACAGGTGATGTTCTCGCCCCGGGCCACGGCGTGCAGCACCTCTTGGAGGCCCTCGTTCACCATGTCGCCATCGCCTTGGACAGTGACCACGAATCCATCGGGCAGCATTCGCTTGATGCCGGTGGCCACCGACGGGGCCCGGCCGTGCAGGGCCTGCACCACCTCTACGTCGAGGTTGTGGGCGAAGGCCGTGTAGCAGCCGATGCCGAACACCGTGATCGTGGACTGGGCCAGTTCCAGTTCTTCGACGGCCTCCATGGCCGCCCGGATGGCGATGGGCTCACCGCAGCCCGGGCAGAGGTGGTGATTGGCCTGGGTGATTAGCGTGGGGGTGAAGTCGTCCACCAACGCGGCGGGCTCAGCGGGCGGCGTATCGGTGGATAGGTATATCCGCTCGTCCGTCATGGCCTGTTTTCCCTCATTTCAGGGCCTCCAGGATGCGCTCGGAGATATCGGGCACGTTGATGTCTGGTCCGATCCCGAAGCCGGAGTGGTCCCAGCTGGGGCCCCCGATGAACTCCACCGGCACCGCCCCCATCGTAGCCAAGCGCACATCGTCGACCATCTGCCCCATGTTCTGCTCGTACACCGCCACTTTGGCCGAACCGGTTACCGCGTCGTACACAGCCTCCGACGGAAACGGCCACAGGGTTATGGGCCTCACGTAGCCCACCCGGTGACCGGCGTCGCGCAGTCGCAGACACGCGTAGCGCACGAACTTGCCCACCGATCCGTAAGCGGCCACCACCAATTCGGCGTCTTCGCAGAAGCCAATATCGATCAGCGGGTCGACTCCGGCGGACATCTCTTGGATATGGGCCGCACACGCCGCGTAGTGGGCCCCCAAGTCGAATCCCTCCTCGCCGTCTGTGCCGCCGCCCAACGGGGAAATGATCTTGGCCGACCCCGACCCCCCAGAAGACCCGTTCAGGGCCCAGTCGGGCACTTCGGGGGCGGCACCCTCGATAGAGGGCGCCGATACCGCTTGGTAGGTGTGGGCCAAGTAGTAGTCGCCCAGCACCATCACCGGGGTTCGCCACCGACTGGCCAACTCGAACGCCAGCCGGGTCAGCTCCACCGCTTCGGGCAAGTCCATGGGGGCCAGCACGATGTGGCGGTAGTCGCCGTGGCCGCCGCCACGGGTGGCTTGGAAGTAGTCGCCCTGGCCCCGGGCCATGTTGAACACCACCAGCGGCAGGCGGGCGTTGGTGATCTCCGACAGCGACTCCTGCATCAGCGACAGCCCTTGGCCGGTAGACCCGGTGGCGGCCAGATGGCCGGTGGTGGCCGCCCCCCAGGCCATGCCCACCGCCTCCAACTCGCTCTCGGCGTTCATGCACACGCCGTCTACCTCGGGCAGCAGGGAGGCCATGTGTTCTAGCAGCTCGGTGAACGGGGTCATCGGATATCCCGTGAAGAACCGGCAGCCGGCGGACACCGCGGCTCGGGCCATGGCCTCCGAGCCTTCAATCAGTACTCGGTCGGTCACTGCCCGGTCTCCGGGTCGGCGGGTAGCTCGAGGGGAGTGTCGTACTTGTAGACCTGGAACACGAAGTCGGGGCAGATCTGGGCGCAGGCTTGGCAGCCGGTGCAGCCGGCCAGCAGTCGGGGGTAGCGGTAGCCTCGGGTATTGACCTCGTGGTCGGTCATCTCCAGCACCCGAGGCGGGCAGGCGTCAATGCACAAGTCGCATCCCTTGCAGGCTTCGACGTCGATGACCACGGTGCCCCGGACGGTGACTGTGCTTCCTGGAGTGTCAGGGCTCACGCCGCCATCTCCCAGCCGGTGGCCAGGGCAGCCTCATTGGCCTCGATGAGCTGGCTTCGGTAGGGCGGCACTGAGCGGCGCATGCCCTCGACAAGTCCGTCCAGGCTCACCAGCCCGGACTTTCGTCCGTACACCCCGGACATGACCATGGCGGCCAGCAGCGGGTTGCCCAGATCAGTAGCCACATCGGTGGCGGGGACCTCTACGACTTGGTAGCGGCGGGCGTCCAATTCGTCCTCGAACACCGACGTGTTGACCAGCACCAGTCCGCCGTCTCGGATGAGGTCACTCAGTGGAGTCCAATACTGGTGGTGCATCAAGATGGCCGACCAGGTGGTCGACAGAACCGGCGGCGCCTCGATGGGCTGGTCGCTGATCACCACCGTGCTGTCGGTGTTGCCGCCCCGCATCATGCCCCCGTAGCTGCCGAACACCAGCACCTCTTTGCCCTCGGCGGTGGCCCCTTGGGCGATGACCTGGGCGGCCAGCTGCACCCCTTGACCGCCGATGCCGGTGAGCATCAGCTCCCGCTCTCCAGAGCTCACCGACTCTGCCCGATTGGCCGGTTCGACACCGCTCACCGGCCTTTCCAGTTGGGGGCGCGCTTTTCCACGAACGCCCGAGGTCCTTCTTTGAAGTCCTCAGTGCCGAACAGCGCTTGGCCAGCTCGGGTGGCGATCTTGAAGGCTTCGGCCTCCGTGGTCTCCAGCCCGTCGAGCAGGGCCTGGCGAGCACCCCTGACCGCCAATGGCGGATTGGCGATGATGCGCTCGGCCAGCGCCCGGGCTTCGGCCAGTGCTTGGCCGGGTTCGCACACCACGTTCACCAGACCCAGGGAATGGGCCCGGTGGACGTCGATGGTGTCACCGATCAGCGCCATTTCCATGGCGATGTTCACGGGGATTCGGCGCGGGAGCCGGCTAACGCCCCCCTCGGAGGCAATCAGCGATCGCTTGACCTCGGGAATGCCGAAGACGGCTTCGGTGGACGCCACCACCAGGTCACAGGCCAGCACCATCTCAAAGCCCCCGGCCACCGCGGGACGATCCACCGCGGCAATGACCGGCTTGGCGCGCTGTCGGCGAGAGAAGTGGCCGAAGCCGTGCTCCGGGTGCATGATTCCCGCAGTTCGCCCCTCGGAAATCGCCTTCAGATCGGCACCGGCGCAGAACACCCGGCCGTTCCCGGCCAAGATGGCCACCCACACCTCATCGTCGGCGTCGAATTGGTCGAATGCCTCGCCCAGGGCCGCGGACAGCTCAGGGCTCATGGCATTGCGAGACTCGGGTCGGTTCATTGTGATGACCGCAACTCGGTCTTCGGCTTCGTAGATGGCCAGGCTCATCGCGCCTCTCCCTACTCCGGATCTCTTACCTTCAGCAGTTGCTTGCCCTGGTTGGCCCCAGAGAACAGCCGCAAGAAAGTGGTGGGGATGTTGTCGAACCCCTCCTGGATGTCGGTCTGGAAGGCGATTTCGCCTTCGGCCACCCACTGCCCGAGGTCGGCCGAAGCCGCCGGTACCCGGTCCATGTGGTCGAACATCACAAAACCCTGGAGCGTAAGGCGCTTCTCGATTATCTCGAACATGTTGGACGGTCCCGGTCGGCGCATGCCCTGGTTGTAGGTGGAGATTGCTCCGCACACTGCGACGCGACCGCCCTGGTTCATTTGGCCCATGAC
>JAJEDQ010000086.1 GCA_022821445.1 Acidimicrobiia bacterium
GGCCGGGCGGTTCGACATCATCGCCGAGATCGTGTGCTCCGACAGCGATGCCTTCATGTCGGTGGTCAACGACCGCATTCGGGCCATTCCCGGCGTGGTCACCCTGGAGACGCTGAACTACCTGCGCCTCGTCAAGCAGACCTACAGCTGGGGCACCGGCTGATGAGCGACCGGGGGGATCATCAGGTGAGCGAGCAGGTCGCCGCGGTGAAGCTCACCTCCATCACGAAGCGCTTCGGCTCGGTGGCGGCGGTGGACAACGTGGACCTGGAGATCGCCGACGGCGAGTTCTTCGCCCTGCTCGGGCCGTCGGGATGCGGCAAGACCACCACCTTGCGCATGGTCGCCGGGCTGGAGTTCCCCACCGAGGGCAGCCTCAAGATCTTCGGCGACGAGGCTGGCACGCTCCCGCCCAACAGGCGCCCCGTGAACACTGTCTTCCAGGACTACGCCCTGTTCCCCCACATGACGGTGGAGGCCAACGTGGCGTTCGGCCTCAAGATGCAGCGGGTGGCCAAGCAGGAGATCGCCGGCCGGGTCCAAGAGGCCATCAGCCTGGTCCGCCTCGAGGGGTTGGAGCAGCGCCGGTCTCAGCAGCTTTCGGGGGGCCAGCGCCAGCGGGTGGCGTTGGCCCGGGCGCTGGTCAACCGGCCCAAGGTGCTGCTGCTCGACGAGCCGTTGGGCGCCCTCGACCTCAAGCTCCGCCAGGAGATGCAGGGCGAGCTCAAGGCGCTCCAGCGCGAGGTGGGCATCACCTTCGTGTTCGTCACCCACGACCAAGAAGAGGCCCTGACCATGGCCGACCGGATCGGGGTGATGAACGAGGGCGAACTCCTCCAGGTGGGCACCCCGGCGGAGATCTACGAGCACCCGGTGAACCGCTTCGTGGCCAACTTCATCGGCCAGACCAACCTGCTCGATGCCTCGGTGGTGTCGAACGACACGGTGTGTTTGGCCAACGGGGTGCATATCCCCGGCAAATCGGACCTTCCCGTCGGCACCCGGGTGGCGGTGTGCCTGCGACCGGAGCGGGCCGGGATGCACCGGCCCGAAGAGGTGCCCGCCGATCAGCAATCGGTGGTCGGCCGCCTGGAGAGCGTGACCTATCTGGGCAACGCGCTGGTGTACACGGTGGTGTTGGACTGGGTCCGGCTGGAGGTCCGCCGCGAGAACCAGCCCGGCGGATACCGGCCCCACGTCGGCGAAGAAGTGGCGGTGTCGTGGACGCTCGACGCCATCTCAGTGGTGCGGGCATGACCATGGTGGCCGACCGGCCCGAGGGGCTCGAGGAAGCGGCCGTCGCCACTCCCGAGTTCGAGAAGGCCGCCGAGCGGGCCGCGTCTCGAAGGGGCTTTCTGCTGTCGCTCCCGGCCTACGCCTATCTGGTGCTGTTCTTCGCCGTCCCGCTGGGGATCGTGATGATCTACTCGTTCGCCACCCGGAACCGGTTCGGCGGGACCGACCTCTCGGGTTGGAACCTCGACGCCTACCGCAAGCTGGGCGAGCCCATCGTCCGGGACATCTTGTTCCGGTCGCTGTGGTTGGCCCTCCTCACCACGCTGATCTGTTTGGTGGTGGCCTACCCGTTCGCCTACTTCATCGCCACCCGCACCCCCCTAGTCCGCAATCTGATGCTGGTGTTCGTGATGATCCCGTTCTGGACCAACTTTTTGGTGCGCAACTACGCGTGGCGGGTTCTGTTGGGCAACGACTGGCTGTTCACCAACATCTCCGAGGCCCTCGGCCTGGGAGAGCGGGAGCTGCTGTTCACCACCTCCGCGGTGGTGATCGGCCTGGTCTACGGGTTCCTGCCGTTCATGGTGCTGCCCCTTTACGCGTCGATCGAGCGGATCGACCTCAGCCTGGTCGAGGCCAGCCGCGATCTGTATGCGTCGGGCTTCCAGACGTTCCGGCGGGTTCTGCTCCCGCTGTCGCTGCCGGGGGTGATCGCCGGGTCGATCCTGGTGTTCGTGCCCAGCCTGGGCGCCTATGTGACTCCCGAGATCCTGGGCGGGGCCAAGACCACACTGCTCGGCTCCTACATCGTGACCCAGTTCCTGACCGCGAGGAATTGGCCGGTGGGAGCGTCGCTCTCGTTCGTGCTGATGGCGGTGATGCTGGTGGCCACCCTGGTGTACTTCCGAACCGGGGGCAGGAACCTATGAGCAGCACGGTCCAGCCCCGGGGTTCCACCAAGATAGCGCTGACCGCCCACTCCTGGCTGGTCTACCTGTTCTTCTTCGCCCCCATCTTCGTGCTGATCGTGTTCTCGTTCAGCGACGACAACAACGTGGGCCGGTGGGGCGGCTTCACGCTGGAGTGGTACCAGGATTTCGTCGAGCACAACCAACTCCAGAACGCGGTGTGGGTGTCGGTGCGGGTGGCCCTGCTCTCCACCGTCATCTCAGTAGTGCTGGGCACGCTGGCGGCTCTGGCCCTGGAGCGCTTCAAGTTCCGGGGCCGCAAGGTCTTCGACGCCCTGCTCTATCTCCCCATCATCATCCCCGACGTGACCATGGCGGTGATGATGCTGCTGTTCTTCGCCGAGTTCTTCGACATCCTCGAGTCGGTGTTCGGCTGGGACGCCCAGAAAGGCCTCGGCTCCATCACCATCAGCCACATCGCCTTCAACATCAGCTTCGTTTCGGTGGTGGTGCGGGCTCGACTGGCGGGCATGAGCGAGGTGCTGGAAGAGGCCGCCCTCGACCTCTACGCCACCCGGTGGAAGACGTTCCGCTACGTGACCTTCCCCCAGATCATGCCCGGCGTAGCGGGCGGGGCCCTGTTGGCCCTCACCCTCTCGCTTGACGACGTGGTCATCACCCAGTTCGCCGCCGGTCCGGGCGCCACCACCCTGCCGGTATTCGTATTCGGCCTCATCCGCCGGGGGGTCACCCCGCTGATCAACGCTACCTCGGTGCTCATGTTGGCCGCATCGGTCATCCTCGTGGCCCTGTCGCTGGCCTTCCAGCAGTTCAGCGGCCGCGGCGGGCGCCCGTCGCTGCGCGCCGCCCGCGAAGCCGTTTCCGCTCCACCCAAAACCAACACCCAAATCAAAGAGGGGATAAACCAATGAAAGATAAGAAACTGTTCTGGCTGCTCTCTGTGCTGCTGGCCTTCGCGCTGGTAGCCGCTGCGTGCGGCAACGACGACGACGACGGAGGTGGGATCGCCGACTGCGAGGTGAACGAGACCGACGGCAACCTCAACATCTTCAACTGGGCCGAGTACATCGACGAGGAGCAGCTCGCCGCTTTCTCTGATGAGTTCGACGTGAGCGTAACCATGGACGTCTACGACTCCAACGAGGCCATGCAGCCCATTGTGGCCGCCGGCAATTCGGGTTACGACCTGATCGTGCCGTCGGACTACATGGTGGCCATCCTCATCGCCGGCGGGACCGTCCAGCCGTTGAACAAGGACGCCATCCCCAACATCGCCAACATCTCGA